>NC_014828.1:2307500-2643750 GCF_000178115.2 Ethanoligenens harbinense YUAN-3 | reverse complement strand
ATTAAAAAATACCCGTGCTCTTTTTTTGCCTTGAAGCTGTTGCCGTTCCATGTATGCTCTGTCCACATGTCCTGCAATGGTAAAGTGTTCAAAAAACCCCTAAATTCCTGCGAAGCCAGAAGTGTCTGCTCGCTGCTTTCCCGTGCCATGCGCTGTAAGGTCATAATCGTCTCTCCTTTTCAAAGTTTCGGTTTTTCTTTCACCCTATAGATAAAAAAAGCGCCGGGCTTTTACGCCCGGCGCTTACATGTTGACGAATATGTGAGATAGTCCTATAATATAAGTAGACACAGGGCAGAGCCGCAAAAGCGGTTAGCTCAATAGGTGAAAATAATCGCCCGACGATTGAGCCCGGGGGCGGTTATTTTTTTACGCTCTGGTTATATGCTATGGCAAGAATCAAAATGATGATTATTACCGATAAGTATTCCATGGCAACACCTCCCTTCTATGGGAGATGGCTAACCGCCCGCGTCTGTCCTGTGTCTGGATAAAGTATACAGATTTGCGCCTATCGTGTCAATGTTCGACACGGTGGGCGCTTTTGCATTTATGCTCTTATTGGAACACCCTCACATACCAGTCTTGCGGCAAAGCGCCCTTGATCTGCTTTTGCACCCGGCGCTAAATGTTGACGAATATGTGAGATAGTCCTATAATATAAGTAGACACAGGGCATACCACGAAACGGTTAGCCCAACGTAGGTTGAAGTAGCCGAATCCTTGGCTGGGGGCGGCTACTTCGTTTTATCTTTCAGTAAATACATGAGAATCAAAATAAGAATGATTGCTGCTATGTACTCCATCAAGACCACCCCCTCTCAAGGGAGTGGCGAACCGCCCGCGTCTGTCCTGTGTCTGGATAAAGTATACAGATTCGCGCCTATCGTGTCAATATTTGACATGGTGGGCGCTTTTGCGTTTATGTTCTTATTGGAACACCCTCACATACCAGTCTTGCGGCAAAGCGCCCTTGATCTGAATGGTGTCCGTAGCGTCGCCGCCAAGCATTCCGGCAGGCGTCCATGCTTGTGAAATGGTCGCCTGTGCCGTGTATGGCCCATCCGGGAACCAGACGGGAGTATAATGCACCGGCAGATTCAGAACGCTGTACTTGTTGGGCTGAAGCGTAAAATTGCCGCCGCCATTGTTCTTGAACAGTCGGAAGTAACCTTCAGACCAATAGTTGAATTCGGGATACCGGCCCTCGGTGAGCTGCGCCAGCGTGGTGCTGGCCGCATCGATTTGGGAACCGGTTCCCGAAGTGACCGCTACGCTGCCGGTGGCCGTCTCGTTGATACCGTACCCGCTTTTCATCGTCCATACGCCGCTTGCGTCCTGTGTGGCCGTCACAATGCGCGTCTGGCCATCTTCGCCCATTTCCGGCGTGATTTTCAGCGCCGCGCTTAGATTAGCCGTAAAGGTCTCTTTTTTGAATGCGCCGCCGGTATACGTCCACTCATTCCAAGTCAGCGAGGGGGAGTACCCGGACGGCGTAGGTGTTTGAATGCTGAAATACGGCGGGGCCTTATCATACAGTTTTGGCTGCGGGGGCGTGGACTCTGTGGGTGTGTTGATATTCCATTGCAGTGTGCTTGTCCAACCGGCCTGCGCAGGAACGCTGGGGCTGATCGCGGTGGCCGTAAGTGTGTAGGTCCCGGGCGTGGCTGGTGTGTGCCATCGGAACCAGATGAGGTTTTGATCTTCGGCCGGCACGACGATCGCCTTGGTCTGCGTGGTATAGGTGCTGCCATCGGCTGCGGTGACAGTTAGCTTCAGCGTGACGGAATCGCTCGGCAAGACCGGGACGCCGCTGTTATCCGCGACGATTGCGGAAGTTATGACATCGGTATCGGTCAGATAGGCGGCATTCGGTGCTTGGATGGTTACAGCAAGCCCACTGTTGTCGCTGTAAGGACCGAAAACGCCGCTACTGCTGTTCCCGGCCACATCGGTAGACTGCCAGTGCAGATACCAGGAACCGGTTCCAGGAGGGGTGAGCTGCCCGCCTGCGGTGTAGTTCTGCCATGTTCCTGCATCGGTCTGGCTTTGCGACCAACTGTACTGTTCTGCGGCCACGCCGCTGCCCGTACCGTTGGAGGCGCCGGGATCTTCAAAGTCCAGAGTGATTGGTGCAGATCCGGATTTCCAGTCACTGGCCGTGGTGGATACGGTACAAGTTGGAGGGATAGTATCGATCTGCACAGAGTTGCCGATCACGGCGGTGTTCCAGGCGTTGTCGATGCTTGAAAAGGTATAGGTGTGTGTGCCTTGCCCGCCGGTGCCGTCAGCCTGCACGCCCATGGCCTGCATAATGGATTTCAGCAAATAGTTTTTGACACCGCTGGTGGCAGAAAACGTGTCGAACCCTTGATAGCCTGCGCTGTTTCCCCAACGGTTTATGCCGTCGAAATCCGTCCGCAGGGATGCCGGATTCAATCCGGAGACATCCGTGGTCTGGCTGGTGTCTTCGTGTGACAGGATCACGACGTTTTGATCGCTGTTGAAATCGGACAGATTGAGCCAACCGGAATGCCCAGGCGAATATTGGATCGCCGTGAGGTTGGTATCCATGTCCGGTGCGATTGTATCCCACCACAGATACCGCTGGCCGGTCGCGTAGTTTCCCGAAGCGTCCATCCCGGCGTAAGAGATCAGATTGTAACCCTGGTGCAAACCTACCGTGTTCCACGGTTGGGACAACAGGTTCCATGAATAATCTGCATTGACGAAGTCGGATCTGGACGAGTCGTAATAGCAATATTGAGAGAGGAATGCAGACATGATTTTTGAAGATGCGTTTCCTGGCCATAGGTCGTAATATCCATTGCCGCTTGGAGCTGAAACTACTTGAAAACCCCCCGGGGTTCCGCCATCTGTGTTATTGCCGACCCATACGGTATCGCCGTTGCCCGGGAGTTTACTGGTATAACCGATATTTGTTGGCAGATGATTAAACCATGTTGTTTGATTCCAGTCTGTTCCGCTGAAACTGCCGGTACCGCTGACGATAAAGGATAGATCTCCGGGGTGGATGTAATGTGTAGTATATTCAAGGCCATCATCTCCGCCGCCATTTTGTGGGACGGTGATCGGATATGTCACTGCCCCGGAAAAGCTGTCCCCATTGAAATATGCAATCACCCAGTCCCCGGGCAGTAGATAGTGATTGATGGGCTGCGTACAGCCGGGATCATTGTACAGAGGAATTGCAGGCGCATTCGCCGCGACCTGGCCATAATGTGTATCCAATCGATAGCCGATGCGACCGCCTGGCCATTCGTTTGTGCCGCTTCCGGCGGCCAGAGCAACGGTCGCCAGGATGATCGCCGCGAGAATGAAAACGCTCAAAAATTTGAAGCGACGAACCGATCTAAATTTCACCAAAACTCGCCTCCTATAAAAAATAAAAGCAGCCCCCCGATAAAAATCGGAGGGCTACAACCAAACGAAAGATACTTATGCGACGTTGCCGCCGGAATCGACGGAAAAGTGGTACCGGGCAACCACGGTTCCGTCGTGGGCAGTAAGCTGGATAGTGTAAGTGCCGGCTGTCAAATTGCCAAAGACCAACCCGCTGCATGTACCGGAGGTTCCAACAACAGCAGTGGAACCGCCTTGATGAATACCATTTGAACCTATCAAAGAAACTGTTGCATTGAATCCACCATGAGCCGCACCCAGTGCCGGGGTGGTGTTGATGTCGGCATTACCCGCAGCCACTTCGCAATAGCCCGCGCCCACTCCGAGAAATTGAACCGTTTGCTGAACGCCGGTGATTTCATCGGTATAAGACTTTGTTACATTGATACCCTGGTAGTTTGCAACATGCCCCGGAACATTTGTCGTAGGGGTGCCGGGGGCACCGCCCGCGTTCCCACCGCCATTACCCGTGCCGCTGCCAGTATTTCCAGTGCTGCCCTGCACCGTCACGGTGCAGGTGTCCCGCTGGCCATCCGAGTTCGTTGCCCGGATGTATGCCGTTCCGGTGCCGACCGCCTTGACCGTACCGGACTGGTCTACCGTGGCCACTCCTGTGTTTGTCGAAGTCCACGTAAGCGTCTTGTCCGAGGCGCTGCCGGGAGTAATGCTGGCGGTGAGCTGCGAAGTCGCGCCGACGGACAATGTAAGAGAGCGGTGGTTAAAGTCTACCGATGTGACCGGGATGGTCTGCATCGCCTGTGCAGCCGTTGGGGCCGCGCCGCTGGGAACCGGGGCCGCACTAACGATCGGGATGCTGTTGGTGGACGAGGGAGTGCTACCGGAGGAAACAACGGGCCCCGAACTGCCGGAAGCGGTTCCAGTGCTGGAGGAAGACGAAGCCGCATCGATCCTGAAGCGATGGTTTGAAATCGACGCGGATGTCGGAATACTGTTGATTGCCAGCGCGGAGATCACGATGGCCACGACGGCGCAACCGCCGATTCCGGCATAAGTTTTACCTTTTCGGGTGGAAAGCGCTTTCCTGATTTTCGCCGCCATTTGAGTGGCCAACTCTTTAATTTTGTTCATGAGTGTCCTCCTCATCGTCTGAAATTCACGATGTCAGTTTTATTCTACGTTGCCGTTGGAGTCAACGGTGAACGAGTATTTTGCTACGACCGTGCCATCGTTGGCAGCGAGCTGGATGGTGTAAGTGGCGGCGGTCAAATTGCTGAAAATTAGGCTGCTGCATGTGCCAGAGGTTCCGACGACGGCAGTAGAACCCCCTTGATGAATGCCGTTTGATCCTATAAGCGAAACTGTAGCATTAAATCCACCATGCGCAGCGCCCAGCGCAGGGGTCGTATTGATGTTCGCTGTGCCGCCAGCCACTTCACAGTATCCGGCGCCCACTCCGAGAAATTGCACTGTCTGCGTGATACCGGTAATCTCATCGGTATAGGTTTTCACCTCATTAATACCCTGATAGTTGGCAACCTTCTGAACAGTAATTCCTTTCGTTTCCCACTTCACATCTCCATCGTTTCCAATACCCGCGAC
Source organism: Ethanoligenens harbinense YUAN-3 (assembly GCF_000178115.2). Taxonomy (NCBI): domain Bacteria; kingdom Bacillati; phylum Bacillota; class Clostridia; order Eubacteriales; family Oscillospiraceae; genus Ethanoligenens; species Ethanoligenens harbinense. Next base: position 2,638,767 of record NC_014828.1, on the reverse strand, counting down.
CGCCAGCGTGTAGCTACCGGGAGCAAGCGTGCCGGCCGGTACCGTGTAGCTGTAGCCGCTGTTGAGGATACCGTATGCCGGAAATGCGTTCGCGACATCCTGTCTGGCTGTGAGCGCACCGCCATCTACTGATCCAAGTTTAATGGCTGTGGTGCTTCCGCTACTATACGCGTAGATATCCACGCGGTTGATCCCCGAGGTGTTCAACGCCCAGCCATACACCGGGATCGTGCCGGTGTATGTGGTAGACGGGGTATCAAGGTCGGTGATGGGAGCTGCGGTTGTTGTGCCTCGAATTGTGATCGTTTTTGATCCCCATTGCACCGTACCATCATTGCCGATCCCGGCGACCGCCAGCGTGTAGTTGCCAGCAGGAAGTGTTCCCGCAGGGACTGTCAGCCAATAACCACTGTTAAGCATGTTGTAGGCCGGAAACGCTTTTTGCACATCCTGTCTTGCTGTAAGCGCGCCACCATCTACCGATCCGAGACTGTGCGGATGACCGGCGCTGTCCCATGCGTACATATCCACACGACTGATACCCGACTTATTAAGTGCCCATCCTGCCACATTAAGGGTGCCATTAGTCATAGGGCCATATGTATCAATATCCGTAAGTGGCGCGGGGCCTACTGTAATGTTTCTGGTCGCCCACTGCACATCTCCATCGTTACCGATTCCGGCGACGCAGAGTGTGTAGTTACCTGCCGGAAGTGTGGACACGTCAGCCGAAAGGCTGTACCCGGAATTCAGCGCGCTATAGTCAGGGAATACGTTTTCCACGTCCTGTCTGGCGGTCAGCGTATCTCCTGCTACAGAACCAAGTCCGTGATAATGGCTGCTACTGTCCAGTGCATATACGTCCACGCGGTTGATACCGCCGTGGTTGAGCGCCCAACCGGAAATGGTAATGGAACCGTCCTGCTCGCTGCCACCAGATGGCGCGTCAATGTCGGTCAGCGGTTCCGGGCCGACGGAAACCGGAACGGACGACCAGTTTACCGAACCATCCTTGCCGATCCCCGCAACGCAGAGCGTGTAGCTGCCCGGCGCAAGAGTGCTTACATTGGCGGTCAGGCTGTATCCGCTGTTGAGCGTGCCATAAGCTGGGAAAACATTCTGTACATCCTGCCGGGCGGTAAGCTTGCTGCCATCCACCGAGCCAATCCCATGATAATGGCCAGTGCTATCCAGTGCGTAGACGTCCACGCGGTTGATACCAGACGCATTGAGTACCCAGCCATACACCGGAATGGTACCGGTATAGGTAGTGGCCGGCGTGTCGAGATCCGTGATTCCGCCAGTCGCAGCTTTGTACCGCACAGAAGCCGCCGTCTGGACAGAAGTGGTTACAGGTGCGGCAGACGCGGATACCGCGCCGCCGGCGACCGTCAGAATGGCCGCCATGGCAATGACCAACATCTTGGAACGCAGTTCTTTGACTTTTTTAGCTTTAGTTGTGGCCTGCTTATTCATCTGAAGCACTCCTCATATGTCGCATGTATTTGAATATTGGATCATTCGTTTCTGGGATCAGGGGAACATCTCCTGTAATATATCGGTTGGTTTGAATGGAAGTTTATTCCTATAGTTGCATTATATAACCGCGAACACGGTTATGCAATAAGTAAACTGTACAAATATGTACACGGTTATTCGTAATAATTTGCCGTGTACACGTACACTTACCTGTGTTACGCTTATAGTTGAGGTGATTAATATGGCAGTAAGCAAAGCACATGGACGCGCAAGCAATAAATATAACAAAAAAGCATACGATCATATTCATTTGATTGTCAAAAAAGGCCGCAAAGCCAAAATTGAGGTGCGGGGAAAAGAACTCGGCCTCTCGGTAAACGGATACATAAACCACCTAATTGACAAGGACTTGCCGGACGACGAAGATATCAAGGTTGATGATAATCGTACACCTTAATTTGTGGGCGTTGACTTCCAATCAAAAACGGGTATAATAAAAGACAGAGGGTGTACCAGTAACGGTTAGCCCAAGGTTAGGTTAAATAACCGCTTCCATTGGACCGGAGGGCGGTTATTTTTTTATGCTCTGGTTATATGCGATAGCAAGAATCAAGATAATGATTATTGCCGCCATATACTCCATTCGCACCACCTCCCTTCCGGGAGAGTGGCTAACCGCCCTATCGACATCCCTCTGTCTTATTGTCTATTATACGACAAAGATAGTTGTGTTTTCAAGGATTTTCCTTTTCCGTTTGATGCGGCAGAGCTTTACAAATGCCGTGACCGTCCCAAGTGCTTGTCATTGTTCAATTCGCGGTTTTTCTCCCGAGCGAGATCACGCTCTTTTGTCAACTCCTTGATTTGCTCCTTCAGATCTTTGTTTTCGGAAATAAGGGCTTCCCATTGACCGGCCATTTTTTGAAGATTTTCAAATTGTGCTTTCATATCTTTCTGCGACTCCGACAAATTGTCGTATTGCATCTCACGACGACCCACTTCACCAAGCAGGATGTTGTGCGTCGCTTTGGCGTTTTCACGAATGGGAGCCAACAGGTCTTTAATGCTTTGGTGTTCCATGGAAAGATGCTCTTTGATGCGGCTGTGTTCAACAGACAGTTTATCATGCTCCTGACAACACGACAATGGCGCTGGCTGCGCTTATGATGGCCCCTGCGATTACGTCCATTATATTTATGTCACTCCAATTCACAGTCTTTACCTCCTGTTTTATCATAATTACAACATCTTGGGACTGGATGCTTTTCAAAGAGTTATCAAAGTTTCGTTTTAACCAGGTTCGCAGTGTGTTCACCGGACGGGGGGTTAGGACGGACAGGTGGGTTTTCCGCAACGAGCGATACGGTCTGACGCTTCCGTGCCAGATGCTTACCGACTACATGAGTTACGATGAACACGACCGCCAGAGCCACCCAAACACAAGACAGAAGTTCATGGTGGCGCGGGTAAGCAACGAAGCCGAATAACAGAAAAACGGCCACACTTGCCGCTGCCCAGTACTCTATGAGTCGCAATAGGATTGTCAAAATGATTCTCGGCAAGTTCCGAATAGAAAATGCCGGGAAAGCATCCGCGCGGCACGATGAAACGATTGCAAACCAGAGTGAACCGCAGAAAATGCCGAGAGCAGAAATAAAACCATATATGTCGGACATGGGAGTATGAGTAGCCATTGTGAGCTGCTTCCATCCTGGCAGCGCAAAGAGTGCCATCCAGATAAGCAGCAGCAGCCCGGACGGCTTGCTGATCTTATGCAATGTCTCGCTGACCGGCCAATAGGGTTTTGCCGCCTTATCATTTTCCATTGTACATTTCCTTTCAAAATTTCCCCTGCGTTCCGACCGGCACATTCATCGGAACGGAAATCTTCGTAACGGTACCGCCTGCGTTGTAGGGGATCTCCAGCGTAAAGCTGGCCGTAATGGTTAGGCTTTTTGTGCTGTCCGGTGTGCCATCCGACGCGGCCGGTTGGGACTCGGTTACGGCAAAGCCCTTAATCTTGTAATTCTCCTGACCGTTCACCTTGCTGATCCAGTCCGACCCCTCTTGTGTCAGCCCAAGTTTACTGGAAAGCAGATCCGTGACAGGTGTGGTATCAACCGGTTCGCTCCAGGTGTTTGTGGAAGCGTCATAGGTAAAGCTGCCGCCAATCATGTCCTGTTCCCCGGTGTAGAGCGTTTCGGCGTTCTGCACATTTGCGGAAATCAGGCTGGAGCGTACCGCCTCGTTTACGAAATCCGATGTTGAGTTGAGCCGCCACGATTCCAGGCCCAACGCTATGAGCAGAAACACACCGATTAGTGCGAGGGCGATCATCGGTGTGAAGTTTCCCTCGTCGGATTGCAGAGCTTTTTTTGCGCGCTGAAAAAGCGCATACGTTACTTTGTCCAGCATTCGCTTACCCCCGGTACTGTCGCGCTTTCATTTACAATATTGGAATGCTGGGCATCCACCCCAATTTTGTCATTGCTGTTCTGGCTTACGGTGACATTAAAGGACGTTCCATACTGGATGGCGGTAGAACTCATCAATGTCTGGGAACTGCTGATTGGAACCTGCATGGATACGCCGTCATCCGGAGCGTTAACCGTCAACGTATATCTACCATCCTGTGCCACTTTTAACAGAGCGCTGATCGTACTGCCATCCACCGCACCGTTGGCGCTGATCTGCCTTGCGGCCAGCTGCGCCAGATTATAAGCGTTACTTTTGCCGGCAGTTGACACAAAGATTGACAACCCAAATGCGAGAGAAAGAAAAAAGGCAAAGAGAAAAAACACAGAATCGATCTGTGCTTCTCCGCGGTTGTCTTTTAAAAGCCGCAAGAGTCTTTTTTTCATAGCTTGATTACCCTCCTGTGTTCCGATTATTCTGGTACTATCCACTCTATCTAAAGCCTTGAGGCGATTGTTTTCAAAATAAGCCGCCCGTAAAGGGCGGCGTGAAGCATACAGACGATGACGAACAGGCCTTACGATCCGGCGTAGTTGAAGGCATTGGAGACTTTCGTCTGGGCGGTCTGACCGGAAGATTGCACGATCGCGTAAAGGACACCGAAAATCAACAGGCCACAAACAACGCCGATAATGATCTTCATAGCCATATCGATGTAACCATCATCGTTACTGATCAATGCGAAGGCGGCGCCTTTCGCATTGTCACGGACAGCCAGAGCATGAAGGTAGCCCTTCGTTGCATGGTATCTAACGGAATTTTGCAAACGGCGGATTTTTTGCATGACACAACCTCTTTCTTCTGATTTGATGGATACGGAATATAGATGCTCCACATCACCTCCATTAAATAGCAATTGGGTCTAGCATCACCCCTTTCGCGTCAACAAGACCATTTATCAACTATGAAAACTGATTTATATCAGTAATCAACCCGGAAGATGAAGAAATATCGTCGATAGGATGAGAATGCAGATCATCAGGACCATGGAGCCTATCACGGCCCATGTGGGAAGCGTCAGTTCGTTCGGCCGCCGTCTTGCGGCGCGGGCAGCAAATTCAATCTGCTGTTCGTTCATTTCCAGCACGAGCCCCTGTAGGTATTCACGCATGTCTTCACCATTGTAGATACCGATTAAGCCACGGATGAGTGATGTTGCAATTTCCGAATTTAAACGGTTCTCCGTTCGCAGCAGGATTGTTTCAACACGTTCATTGTTGGATGTTTCGATATCCGCAAGCATATAGCCGATCTCTTTCTTGAGATCCGGACCGGCAACTCGCTGGTATTCACGTAAAATGGTTGTAATATCTGCACGACCATTACGCTTGGAAAGGGATTGCAGCACTGAGTCGGTCATTTTGGGGATTTCCAGTTCAATGCGCCCGCGTCTGCGTTTCGCGATCTTACGGATCTCCCGCTGTTTGGCAATGCCGACGATTACAGAACAGGCAATCAGTGCAGTTGCGGCAATCAGGAAGATATTCTGGCCCAGTTTAATTCCGGCGAAAGCCAGGATCAGTCCGGGAATAAAGACCATCACTCCAAATGCGACCGACATTGCGGTATAACGTTCGGGGGTATATTCGGCCAGTCCTGCTGCCTTCAGGTCTGCCTGAAGCCTGCTTCTGGTATAACCGTTCAGATGGATTTTCGCCTCGAGTAAGCCCGCAATGGGCAAGGTGATTTTTTCACTTAACGCGATGTCTTTTGTAGATGCAGTCAGGCGGCGGATAACGTTCAGACTCCGCAGACTCGGTAAGCCCATATGACAACTCAGAGCCGTGTACAGCCCATAATAGACGGCTGCGGCAACCGCGGTACAAAGGATATAGAGCACGATGTCAGGCACCTTTCTCCACCTCCTCTAGCAAATCAATCGGACGGGTGGCATGTACGGCTATATAGCATAAGAACAGGCAGGCGATGACAATGATCGCAATGGAGAGTTTTCCGGGCCATGTATTCATGAGCAGATAGCCCCATTCCGTGTAGAAGAATCCGCAGATTGGAATGGATGCAAGCACAATGATCATTGTGCCGACCGCCTGAAAGACCGGCTCGTCCAGCATAGCGTCCAGCATCATCCGGGCACGGCTTTGCTGGGTCGCTTTTTTAACCGCGCCGGTAAGCAGAAACTTTCTGGTCGGATCGGTTTGGCACAATATCAGATCATCGCACCATTCCTGCCAGACGACGTTGTTGATCTTCCCACGCAGCTCACGTATTCCGCTGAAGACGTTCGCAGCGTTAAAGTTTTCATAGTCGCGCAGGAATACCGTCCATAGGCCTTTCATTGGCTCGTTCATTGAATCCACGTTTTCCCGCACCGCCCGGATCAGATCATATTGGCGCTGGTAGCTCGTCGAAATTACGGACATCGTGGTATACATTTCAGCGGCAAACTGACTGCGGAACGTTGCGGCTGTCAGATAGATCATGAAAATTGGAAGAAACATGCCGAACAGCGCGAGGGAAGCCGAAAGAAACGGATTGAGAAAGCAGCAGCCGATCAAGGCGCCCCCAATGGCCATCTGAATGGACATCTTTTTATAGCGCTGGTAGTCCTGTTCCCGGTGCGTATCCTTGAGAATCGTTTTTGCGTTTTGAAACTCACGAACGATAAAGAAGGGCTTCTCCTGGTGTTTGGCTTTGCGGACGCGCTGCTTGAGCGTCCGCAGTTTTGGACCTGGTGCCTTGAAAAGAGCTGCCAGATCTTTCGGATGGATGCCAATACTCATGCAGAGTCCAATCGCGATTGCGGCAGACACAAGCACCGCTGAAAAAATGAGCAGGTTCATCACGCAACACCACCCTGTATGTATTGTTGCAGCTCTGCGGCGCTGACGCCGTTGTTTCGGAGAATACGCTGTGTGCGTTCGGAAAGGTCGTTTTTCCATTCAAAATGGCCTTTGACATGGATCTTTCCGTTTGCATCCAGCACATTATCATCCGTGACAAACTGATACAAAGTCTTGCACCTTAGCTCGCCACGCTCATAAAAGCCCTCCATGATTTCCATACAACGGCGAACGCCGTCTTCCATACGTTTGAAGTATAAGACCACTGGGAATCCAAGAACCAGTTTGCGCATGAGAACCGTTTCCGGCTGCGGAGAGCCCTCCTCCATGAGATCGACGCCGCGATAATAGGTGCTCTCGCCATCATTGCTGTGAATGGTCGAATAGACCGCCATGCCTGTGTTTGCGGTCTTGACGGCCACATAGGCCTCACCGCTGCGCATCTCCTGCACGACGATGACGTCAAGGCCAAACCGCAGGCATATTTCCAACAACCGGTTTGGATCATAGTTTTGATCGTGATTTTCTGAAGGCCTGGTGAGCATGGACAATACCTGGTTCTGTGGTCTGCCGTTTTCATCATAGGTTGTCAGTACGACTTCTCGACTTCCTTCCTCAATAATCCCGATGCGGATATTGGGATCTTTGACTAAGATGGAAAGCAGGTAATTGAGGATTGTGGTTTTACCGGCTCGCGGTTTGCCGCCGATTAAGACGTTCACTGAATGTTTCATACACATAATGGTGAAGTCCAGCATTTCGCGCGTCATGCAACCGGATTGCAGAATCAGCCTAGTAGAAAGCGGAGCCGGTCTTACAATACGGATACTGCCATAGACGCCTGCACTTTCCGGAATGATCGGCGCACACATGGAAGCCTCACGGACGGAATCAAACACATACCCAATCGAACCAGGAAACGCGGGACTCAGCTGCTGCGTTCCAGTCCGGCTTTTGATCTTATTGAGGATACCAAGCGCGTGCACGGGTGATGAAAAGCCTTCTTGCAGCCATTCATCCGGGCGATCTGAAAAACGCAGAACGATGCTGTTCCATGCGTTGATGTTGATTTCTTCCAATGTGGGATAATCGTCAAGGTGCTCCAAATATTTGGACAGAAACGATAGCCCGCCCATATCCTGCGCCATGGAATGTGACAGTTGATCCAGATCGCCTGACGTGTGGATACCGCGGCTAACAAAAAAGCGCCGGATGATACCGGCGAGTTTTGGAACGTTTGATTTTTTACTATTGAACTCTTCGGCGTGTTCTTCCTTCACATACTTCTGTGCCATGTCATACGCCTGTTGGTAGGTGATTTCCGTTTGATCCGGAAGGAAGAATGGAAATTGTATCATGCCTGCTTCCTTTCCCGGATATGCACGGCGACGCGCTCGACTGTATGCCGGTATTCCGCATCGTCATATTTGGATACCAACCGACCATCCACCAGTTTGCGGTGACATTCATCCGAAAACGGGATCGTATCAAACAGATCCATGTGCGTCGTGTGAACAACTTCATCCAGCGGATCAAACAAATTCCGCCTATAGAGGATGTTCAAACGCTCCTGAGAAGCGTTTTCCGCGCCCCGGATGACCTCGCAAAAATAATTGATACCACCGGTGATGTCGGCGGGCAGGATGCGAATCAACACGTCTGCGTGGCTGATTGCATAGCTGGTCATAGCCTCTTTATAGTTACTGCCGTCCACAACCATGTAGTCAACAGAGTTATCCGCCGTGACGACATCCACGATGCTGTCCACCAGTTTTTCAGTCACGCTTGTTGACCCACAAAGGTCTGCCTTGGTAAATCCGAAAAGCAGAACATTGCCGTTTCCGCTGCTGAACGTGACCTTTTCATAGACCACTTCACTGTCAATGCTGCCGTCGTTTTGAATAAATTCCTTGAACGACGGCACATCATGCCTTAAAGGTTCCCAAAGACTCATGGCAGGGCAGTGGTCATCCAAGCTTGCCAGAATCACGTGGTTATTTCTGTCGGCAAGAATATTGGCCAGCGCGGCGGCAAAGGTTGTCTTACCGACGCCGGGCGTACCGATAACGCCTATCAGAATCATTTCTGCACCCCCTCCAAAAGCTGCGTCTGCTCTTGCAACAGCGTCTTCGCTTCCGTGCCGCCTCCGCGATACACCAGGGCGAAGGTCAACTCGGACTGGCTCATCTGCGTCAAGCGGGAAAGCTGCTGTTCATTTACATACAGCGTGACAGACGCCGGCAGGTTGGACGTGTTGGAACTGGTTGTGGTTCCGATTGCTGTTTTGGCCTGTGCCTGGGAGACCGCGGCGCTCTGCCCATTGGAAGCCGCGACAGCGGCCACCTTGACATATTGCAACTCGGCCGGCGTCGTAGTCTGATTCGCGGTTCCTCCCGCATTGTTGCTGCCTGCCGTGCTTCCAGATGCAACCAGCGCGGAAACCCGCACAATGTCGCCCGCCTTCAGCTGCCCGGCCAAAGCGTCGGACAGGTTTTTGACCGGCACGCTTACCAGCATTTCGCCAGTATCCAATGTGTAAACCGGGTTGGACTTTGAAAGCTTGTCTCCGGTGATATTGTCCTGCGGCATGATCTCGGTCGTTGCATAAGCGCCCACCACCAGAGAGGTATTACCTGTCACGTTGCTTTGCAAATTGTATTTGCTTACCTGATCCACTTCGATCATATTCGGAGTGATCTGCGTACCCTGCGGAATGATTTCTTTGGCACGAACGACCGGCACGGTGGCCATCGTCAGCCTGTTGACCAGAAATACCCCACCAAAGCCGACCACGACAGCCAGACCGATACTTAATATGCTGGCCACAAGCCGTTTTTGCGCGACAGGGTCCAGGTTCCGCTTCTGCCTCTCTTTTGCGTCAGGCTCCCCGTCGGGGTTGTCCGATTTTGCAGCCTGCCGCGGTTTGTTCAACTCTTCATTCATGTGATCGTCCTCCAAATCAGTTGTAAAAAATAAGTACCAATGCCCGCTGCCGCAAAATACGGCGCAAAAGGCATTGGTACGCTTATACGTTTGCCATTTCGTATTTTGCAGTACAGTTTTCCAGACAGAAACAAAAGCAGAGAGCCCAAGATTGCCCAATATGTACCGGGATATAGGATCGCCAATCCCGGCTCTGCCAACGCAAACCCGGCGCTTCCGGCCAGCTTGACATCACCACCGCCGACGCCGCCCGCCACCAAGCCAAGTAAAAACAGGGGAACAAAGCCGATCGCCATTCCAGCAATGGAATAGAGCAGGTTATTTACGATTTGATCCGGCGGGCCGGTTGAAAAGACGCGGACAAGGCCAATTGCCAATAGAAGCCAGTGGACGTATTTAGGGATATGCCTTGTACGGGCATCAATAACGGCTGTGCCAAGCAGCACAGCCGTGAAACACAGAAAGCCGAATATGTTCATTCTCGAACCACCCGATTTTTCAATTGGATATCGATGATCTGGCTTGCCAAGCACCATTTGGGGCCTCCACCGGCGTCGGTATAGTAGCAAACAAGGCCATCATGGCCGCCGGTGCTATGGCCGGTTATAACGCCACTCTCAAAGCCGCAAAAGGTGCGGTTTGACTGGACAACAACAACAGATCCGGCGATAAGATCCGATTCACGGATGCTCATGAAGCTGTCGCCTCCTGATGGATTGCGCTATAATATTCTTCCAGAATCGCCTCCTCAATCTTCTGTCTGGCTTCCTGGGAAATGGGATGCACGATGTCCTGGTATCGGCCATCCTCCGAATGCCGGTTCGGCATCGCGCAGAACAGGCGTTCAACGCCCTCAATAATTTTGATGTCATGAATGGTAAACTCATCATCGACTATGATGGAGGCAATCCCCTTTATCTTGGGGCCGTCAAACAACTTCCGAATGATAACTTTTGTAATGGTCATGATTTGATTTCCTTCCCTGTTTTTTTATAGTCGTGTTTGCGGGTGCGGTGTGATAACCGGGCCCATTCTTCCCAGCGAGTTGACCTTTCGGAAACTTTGCAACAACATAGTACAAATGACACATCCAGTGCGATCAACCCAAGGACAGCGATAGATATGATATTGCCCATAAAATGCTCCAATCTGTCTTTCCTGAAACGTCGTATTTGGTCTGTCTCGACCTTGTGCTATACATTATTATGACAATATTTTCACACCCACTCGAATATACTGGTTTGCGGGAGACGCGAAAATAACAAATTGTCCTGATAAGGGCAGTATAAAAGGACGCATACGCTCTCCGACCACCAGGAATAACTTCCTGCATTTTTGACAATCCTATTACTGACAAGAGAAACGGTCTGGTATATGCCATTTCTCTGTCGGGGCGCACGAGGGAGTGCGCCCCTTTTTTAATGCCCGTATTTTTTCATTTGCCGGCATACTCGTGCAGATACTCCTGCATCGTTTCAACAAATTCTCTAATTGGGTTCCTCGCGTCAATACCAGATTTTTTGAGCATATCGCCCAACAGGTAGAGGCCGGTTGTAATCTCGTTAATTTGCCGAGCCACATCGGCTACCGAAGACTCATTATTATTTAACGTTTCGTGCGGCACGGGATGCACAGGTGCAGCGGGAACCGGTTCCTGATTCATCTCACTTTTTTGTGAGATCAAAAGCTTTACTCTACCGGGAACTGGTTCCTGATTTTCCGACAAAGGAGACGCCGGGAGTGGCGGCATATATACGGATTCCTCAGTGGCCTTTTGGTGAGAGCCAGTTGACGATGACGCTTGCTGGCGTGGTGCTGCTGGAACTGGTTTCCGATTTTTTGAAGGAGCAACGGATCGTTCGGCTTTTTGCGCACGCTCTTTAGCAAGATCATTCGCCTTGTTGATGCTCATGCTCTTATCCATGATAGCTTGGCGTTCACCTTCGGACAAGGCTTCCATAATACGAGCGTATTTGTTGACCTGCCGGCGCGTCACATTAAGGAAACGGGCAATTTTATCTTTGTCTTTTGCGGTAAGTCGTTGCTTTGGATCTTCTGTTTGAAAGAATTGAACCAATCGCTGATAATGCTCCAGCAATTCGGCTGCCGTGTATTGACGTACCTGGAAATTGGCGGCATACAACATTTCCATCTCGTCTATTTTGACCAGGTTTTCAAACACCTTTGCATCGACTACCTGCCAATTTAACACCTCTGTGACAGCCCGAAAACGACGTTCGCCGGAGATCAACCGATAACGGCCATCCACATGGTTTACGACGATTGGATGTAGCAGGGAGTGGGCGCGGATGTCTGTAGCCAATTCCTCAATTGACTCCTGTGTGTCTTTTTTCGCAAACGCATTATCAGGATTTAGATCAATCAGCTCACAACGGATTTCTTTCAATTCGGGAACCGGTTCCAATCCTTCGGTCTGCTGCGCGACTTCTTTTGCCGAGTTTAAGATTGCATCGGCGTTGAATTTTGCCATTTTGCCATACTCCTCTGTCATAGAATCAGCGAGATCATCCGAATCGTCCGTAGGGTCTGGTGTGACCGCAATGTCAGGGAAAAATGTTTTGATGACCTCTTTTTTGGCCGCAACGCCCTTTTTGTTTGCGGCGCAGCTGATGGATACCGTTCTGCGGCAATCCGGGCGATCCTGATTATATCCTGCGGCAAGATACGGATTTTCTTTGCAATAGGAGATTATGCGATCACAGAGATCGTGGTCAAGGGAGCGAACATAAATGGAACACTTATCGTCAAGACTGCCGATCCAATCGCTTTGATGGTTTGGTGGTTTGCTTCCTGCCCGGCACTCATACCGTTTATGCCGGGCAGGCCAGCCTTCTTTCACATCCACGACAAAGGGGCATTTCTGACATTCGATATCCATAACTCGGCCGAGAGAGCCATCTGCCTCAATCTGTTGTGCCATCTGATAGCCGGTCGTGTCGGCCTTTGTGGATTTTTTGAATGACCGTCCGCATTTGGTATAGTAGGTGTTCATTGAAGTTCACCCCATTTTTGACAGCAGTTCGTCCACCAAAGCATTATAGTCGGCCGCCCCGGTGCAGCTGGCGTCATACACATGCACGGGCACCTGGTTGTTGATCGCCTCCGCGATACGTGTGTTCTTGCGGATCACGGTGGACAGGGCGGGAAAATTCGTGTAGTTGAAAAGCGCCCGCTTATAGGCTGCTTTGTTTCGGGTCTTTTCGTCCATGGTAATGAGGGTGCCGAGAATCTTGAGGCGCGGGTTGCTGCGTTTGACGTTTTTTATCATGGTAATCATGGACGTGATACTTTTGAATGCGTTTGCGTCTGCGATGTTCGGCAGGAGGATGTAGTTGGCAGCAACGAGTGCATTGGTCGTCAAATTGTTGTCGGCAGGCGGGCAGTCTATGATGATGTAATCGTAAGATTCGAGAACCGGTTCCAGAGCATCCGTCAAGACAAACTCCTTGCCGGCTTTGACCAGAAACAGGTCGCCGTCTGTATCCTTGAATCGATAGTCGGCGGGAACCAGTTCCAGATTCAGAACTTTTGTCTTGCTGACCACCGCAGAGACTATCAGTGGGTTATCCCGCCTATATACATCATAGATACCGATCAAGCCTTTCGGCTGTCGATGGTCTGCCGGTTCCTCAACATATTTATCGTAGTATGCCGTAGCTGATCCCTGCGGATCGTTGTCCACCAGGAGGACATGAAAGCCTCTAGTAGCCAAAATACCGGCGACATTGACGCTGGTGGTTGTTTTGCCCACGCCGCCTTTTTGGTTCATGACACAGATTGTGGTTGCCATTTTACATTACCTCTTTCTGTCAACTCAGCTGTATCTCCAGCTTATATGTAGATTTGGAACTGGTTCCCGCATGACTTACCCGTCCCGTTTGGACTCTTTTTCCCGGTCAGCATATTTCACAATAAGCTGCGCGACCAGTGTCCCGGACTTTGTCAGCTCAGTGTCGTTCTGGATCAATCCCTTGCGGTTCAGCACCAAAAGTTCCCGTTTGGAAACCAAAATTAGATTATCAACCGAAAAATTGAGTCGGTTCCCATCGCCAAAAATAATAACATGGCCATCGGGAACAGGTCCATTCGCAGCTTCCCATATAACCACATGTTTCATTTTCCATGTTTTTGGTTCTGCCGCTTTGATTTCAACATAGCCCATTACATTAACCCGTTCACTTCCGACCGGCCTATGATTTGCGGGTTGATGACCCGGGCGAAACTGAGTCGCTTCACAGCCGGGATTATGTGAGTGTTTGCCCTTATTGGGCGGCACATGGCCTTTTGAGAACCGCCCTGTGCGCCCGGTGTAGATGTGGTGATTTTTTATATACGCCGCGATTTGCTTTTTTTCAAGAGAAAGGCCGAATGCTGCGTTCATCTGATTAGTCAGCTCCTGTTGGCTGTTTTCCCGTGCATGAGAAATAATAAACATCGCTTCCTCATGCGAAAAAAGGTGGGACATCTCACTCCTCCAGCATCGTAGGCAAACGGAGATCTGCATCATTGGATTTTTCGGTGGCGAGTTTTGACTTCAGCGCAAGTGCACCGTTGGCGATGATTTTTGATGCAATGTCCGCGACGGCCTTTGAACGGTTGATTTCCTCAGTGAGCTTTTCACCTTTCAGATCTTCTTCACTCAATCGTTCCAATTCAGCAAACAGATGATTGTTCAAGTCAACAAGCTTATTTTTCATGACGAGTCCTCCCATAAAAATGCACACAACAAATTGGAACCGGTTCCAAAATCAGAACGGCTCCTTTGCGGGCTCCTATTCTATAAATGTCGCCCCATCACACCATTTTTTCATAGCATTATAGAGTAGCAACGTCTTTGTTTCTGCGGCAATGTCACGCCAGTTCGGATTCTTGAATTTGCGAAGCCCAAAGCCCTTCTCACCCTCATAATAAGTAAGGATGCCGATATCATCCAAAATCTCCGGCGCTATTTTGGGTGCCAGCGCCTTTGGGACGCAATAGTAATTTTCATTGCCGTGAAAATTGTGGCCGTTTTTACTCTTGAAATCTGCATATGTAATCTTCACTTCAAAACACGTCACCATCATGCCAACATTCCAAAGATGCTCTCGCATGGCGCAACCGCGACATTTTTCCTCGCTTTTTTCTTTGTTCCCATCCCGAAAACATTGTCCGAAAACCAACCTGGGGTGCATAATTGCAGTTGTGTGGTTATCACGGTCAGAATAGCAAGCAGTGTCTATTAGTTTACACAGGTACTGTTCTTCGCGTGGATAATCTTCAAATCGAATGCTGTCCACAATGCCGCTAGGTGTCCATACCTCATCGGCCCAGCGGATGGTTCTCATAGCACTTGGCATTTTAGGCCGGTACCCGTGCGTCAAGGATTTAATTCGTTTTGTCAGGAGTGTTTCCATGGGTGGCCTCCATCTTATGAGACTGTCATTCATCGTCAAAGCAGCGCATAAAAATTGGAACCGGTTCCCGAATCAGAACGGTAAATCATCTGTCACGTCGATCTCTACGAAATCTCTGCTGTCACCAGCAACCGGGGGAGGAGGAAGGGGATCATCCGTGGCATTGCCCTCTGAGCTCCCCGCAGGTCTTTCAGCAGCTCTTTTCGGCTCTGCAAAATGCACGTTATTTGCGACCACTTCAAGCGCCCTGCGTTTGTTGCCGTCCCGATCGGTGTAACTGCGGGTCTGGATAGACCCTTCCACCGCGATCAGCTGGCCTTTGTGAAAATACTTGCTGGCAAACTCAGCAGTGTTGCGCCAACAAACGATGTCGATAAAATCCGTCTGACGCTCCGTGCTGGAACGGGAATAGCTGCGGTCTACCGCCAGGGAAAAGGATGTAACGGCGATGTCGTTGCTGGTGTGCCGGAGTTCCGGGTCGGCGGTCAACCGACCGTTGAGTGCTACTACATTAAGCATGGTGTAGATTCTCCTTTTAATATCTTGTGCTAATACTGTTCATTATGATAAAATTAAGTCCACATGATAAAATCAAGTCCACGAAATTTTTGTTGTTCTACCACTACCACATCAACTTTTGTCAAAAAATCATTGGGAGAATCGATATGTCTGACAAGGCTTGGGAATCTATAATTCAATATGCATCACCTTTTGTTCCGATTTTGATTGCAGTACTGACAGGGTTTATGACATTTCAAGCAGGAAAATTTCAATCCCATCGAAAAGAAAGACAAGAAATATACAGAAAACAACTTTTGGATGTTTATCTTCCTATGCATAGAAAATGGGAAAGCTATAACTTACAAAAAGTTAAGAACATTGACCTTATAAATATAAAAGCATTTTGTGAAACTATATGGCCTTACTTTGATAGATACTACCTTTTGATTCCAGAAAGCATTCATAACCTTTATAAACAAATAGGCAAGCTTTATTCCACATCTGTAAGCGATAAAGAGATTATAAAAAAATACAAAGAATTGATTCGTCTCATAAACGATCAATATTATTTAACAAAAAAGCGATTGGGCTATCCATCTATGGGATTTTTTCGCCAAATGAAATCATGGTCATTTTTAAAGAAATTTTTGTTTTGGTCTTTTATTATATCTTTGGCAATTGCGACTGCTTTTTGGGAAGTTATGTCAATCACAAAGGTACACGACATTAGAATGACTATTGTAATGGCAATATTATATTTTTATGTGCTTGTCTGTCTTATATTAATAGCAAGAGAGTTCTGATATTAGTGCAACGGTTCATATTGCAAAATTTTATATGAATAAAAAGACCATTCTCCCTTTGATCTTACATCAGCCTGAGCTTTTGACAGCCAACTGTTCCATTTGGTTTTTTCTGCGCTCAAAATATGCTCGTGTTGACTAGATTGTAGGACTTTGAGGAATTGTTCAGTTTTACCCTGGTTAATATTCCAAACAACGATTAACACTTGTAATCCAAAAGATAATATTAGTGCAGCACACCCTATTACTGCTGAATATCTTTTCGTCCACACTGGAAGTGCAAAAAATAAAACAACAAATAAGATCACAAAGGGAACTATAATTTTAATCCATGCCATGTGCTTTCCTCCAAATGAAATTACGGCCATACCGGCCGTCCTCCGCGCTGTTTCTATTTTGTAATCAGAAACAGGAAGATGATTAGACTCACATAAAAGTCCGTATACACCTCAGATACAATGGAGTGCTTTTTCTTGACGCAACGGAAAATTCCAAGGCCTATCCAGAAGACCAAGACGCAAATCCATATGATTTTTGCAGTCATTCAGGTTTCTCCTATTCTACATGCACCTTGATGATCTTGTACGCATTACTTCTTGTGTCGTGGATCATTAAGGTTGTGTTACCGGCAGCCACCGCCAACACAATGTATTTGTTTCCAGGAAGCAAATCATTGTCATCAAACGTTCGAACTTTCAAGATATTGCTGTTGCCCGATTTCAAATCAATTCTGTAATTTTGCAAATCGATGGATTGTCCGACTTTTAAATGGGACATGTCTATTTTGACTGCGGCAATATAATCTCTGTGCTCCTGATCTGATTCCCTTGTTGTTGCCCATATCCCCGCCCCAACAACAAAAGCCATTGCAATAACGACAGTCAAATATGCGAGCAGATCATCTTTATCAAACATAAAGTTTCCTCAATTCTCCTTTTGTCATGAACGTCACCGATCTTGTTTGTCACCAGAACAGTGGCTGTGCCAGTGGACGCCGCCCTCCCCACTGTTAAGTACACCGCCCTTGTTCCTTATTCCACATGCACCTTGACGATCTTATAAGCATCGCTGCTTTTATCGCAAATCATGAGTGTCGTATCGCCAACCCCAGCACCCCAAATAATATCTTTATTATCGGAAAAGAGGCCGTGATCGTCGCTGGTTCTGAACTGCAAAATACTGGTGTTTCCTGATTTCACTTCTACATCATAATTTTGGAGATTGATGGACTGGCCAACGTGGATGTCCGAAAAATTCATTGATGTAACAGCCAGATAATCCTTGTGCTGCTGACTGGAGATGCCTCTTACAATGGAGCCAAGAATTCCGCTTATCAAACAAAATACCACAACAAATATCGTAATTTTAACCATATAAATTCCTCCGTCGTTTTTGGACACTTTAATCTGGGTTATTCCGAAA
The DNA here is from genome assembly GCF_000178115.2 of Ethanoligenens harbinense YUAN-3. Taxonomy (NCBI): domain Bacteria; kingdom Bacillati; phylum Bacillota; class Clostridia; order Eubacteriales; family Oscillospiraceae; genus Ethanoligenens; species Ethanoligenens harbinense. Next base: position 2,620,926 of record NC_014828.1, on the reverse strand, counting down.
ATGCCGTTTCCGGTAGACTTCGTTAAACCGCCATCTGCCGATCGCACAAAGTTTTTTAACAGTTTCGATATACAGATCTTCCTGCTCAGGAGAAAAAATTTGTTCGAGTTTACGTCTTGCTGCCAAAATGTCTTCTTCAGGGCAGGGGCGATCCCAGAAGCCTATCTGCCCCCCGCAAGTGGAATTGAAAGTATGAAGCAGCTCTTTGACAGCCAAAGCCTGTTGCGGTAGAATCGTGTTGTCCATAATAACACCTCCACCCTATGACATAAAAAAAGCAGCCAACCCGTAGGCGGCTGCTTCTTGGAACCGGTTCTCAATCTATTTGTTTGCTTTAATTATCTCAATAGCTTTGTTCGTACCAAGGCGATCATGTAATACGTCGTGTATGAGCTGTTTATCACCTTTTAAAAATATACGCTCATATTTTTGAATTTGCCTGGGCGTTTCACACATAATCCGACCAATCTCTTTGCGCCTCTCGTGCTTCCCCATTCCATTTCCAATCCCAAGCCCATGATACAAGTAAATAAAATGCTTGAGTCTGGAACTTGATGTCGGTTTGCACATCTGTGCGGCAGATGCATAACGAATCTCATCAAGCTCCGTAAGGTCACGATAGACAATACAGACTGCCCTATCTACAGCCATATATAAGTAGACATCCAAGAAGAATAAACCCGAAAGCAGCCGGTAAACTCCAGCCCTATAATTAACGAGTATAGGCCAACAAATATCACTGTTGGTATTATCCATCGTTTTGATAAATTCCGCTATATAGCTACTGGAAAATCTTTTTTCTGAATCTATTGCGGTATCTGTTTGGATTTTCCGAATTGGTACTTCCATAATTTCTGGCAGACTGGCTTGTTCGTTCATGTTCGCGCAATCCTCCCGACAGCATTTTTATTCAGTATACCTTGCTGCTGGAGTAAAAGCAACGGGATTACGTTCAGTCATCGCCGTAAATGTGCATTGCGTGGGTGTCCATTTCGGTATGGGAACCTACCTTTATGTCATCCAGTGCCAAGCAATCGGCAAAGGCATCGAATTCGATTTCTTCGACAGTGTCCGGAATTTGGATATATTTCAACCCCGTTCCGGAGAATGCACCCTCTTCTATTTTTTTTAGATTGTCTGGCAATGCAATATACTCTAGATTGCTGCAGTCAGAGAATGCGAAATAAGGAATTACCGTAATGCCGCTTGAAAGCATGACCGTGTGTAGTTGGCTGCAATAGCAAAAAGACTCGCTTCCCAATTTTGTCACGCTGCACGGAATAAAGAGCGCTGCCAGATTTGCGCATTCTTGAAACGCACCATCAGCAATTGTCCGAACACCGTGTGGTATCGTGTAATCTATATAACGCCTTGCGGGAGGATATCTGAGAAGTGTTGTGAAATCCCGGCTGAACAAGATGTCGTCCGTTGACCGAAACTGCTTATTTCCAGTTGCGACCTCTATTTTTTTGAGGGAGACGCAACTGGAAAACGGCTGATCCTCAATTAGCGTCACTGTGGAAGGGAGAAAGACCTCTCTCAAGGCTTTGCAATTTTCAAACGCACCGATTCCGATCGTGGTCAGCCCTTCCGGTAAATGAATGCTTTGTATACTGTCGCATTGAGCAAACGCCCTGCAACCGATTGTGTGTACGCCATTGGGAACCGTGACCACTGCCTTGGCACCCTCATATTCCTTCAGTACTCCATCTTCAATTACCATCTTGCACATATTGGCGTATCCTTTCACAACAAGCACTACTGCGACAAATTGTCGCAGTAAAAAGCAGCCTTCCGGTTGGAAGGCTGCTTTTACGATACGATTCTATTTTAGTGCCATACTAAATGAGCTTTTCCCTACCTTAAATCCATTTTTCTGATAAAAATTCCTCAAATTATCTATTCCGATAGGTGTTTCTGCATATAAGTCTCCCGAGACCAATTGAACTTTGTGCTCATAAGAAAATGAAAGAATCGCAGAAATCAAATGGCTGGCATGACCTTGCCTTTGGTAATCAGGTATGGTATCTAAGCTTGTAAGATCAAACGTATTATTGGTTTTATAAGGAAAATCAGTATCTTGGCACATTACTATATTACCCACCGCTTGTGAAATCCAGGCTCCAGAGGAATAATAGTGTTGACTCAGTCTGTAAACAGAAAATGTTACTGTATAAACAAAATCCGTTTTTTCCGGTTTGATCTGTATGTAATGCAAATGTCCGTCTTGGATGTATAGATGGAAGTCACCCTCTTGCTGTATGCGATCGGCGTTTTCCAAAAGCACCTGATGATCCTTCAACAGGATAGATTGCTTGCATATCAGTTTCTTTTGTTCCTCATTGCTTTTTCTAAGCTCTTCAATTTCCTTTTTGCAACGGAACAAGCAATCACATCCTATGGAATGTTATTTTATGTAATAATTGCGCAATACACGATACGCGTCATAATATAGATCTTTCTTGTAGCTGCTTTTAATAAAATCAGGGTTGCTTTCATGGTTCGCCATTTTTATCAGTTTCAAGAGCAGCCTGAACTGTTGTCGCCCGGCCGGAAGATATCGAATATATCTGAACGTATCCATATAAGCGACGCCATCCCGCATTTCTACGGGAAGCTGCCAGACAAAGCGCCATCCAATGTACAGAAATCTCCTGCATTCATGTTGCGCCGCTTCCACTTTATTCAGTATATATTGCTTTTGAGAAGTTGTCAAAGTCTTATTGTCTTCAATATAGATTACTGCCGTAAAAAGAGCGCGGCCCCTTCCGATGGCGATAAGAGCGTTTAATTTCCGCAATATTTCCGGATACGTCCCTTTCATTGCTTCTCTTGCTTCTATTATGTCTTTTTTGCGCATGTACACATCCTCCCATCTTTTATTGTCGCAGTTGCTGAAAAAGCTGGTCTTTAGATTTTTACCCCCAAGTGCGACAATTTGTCGCACTTGGGGGCTTAGTGGACATATTCCACAAGCTGGGCTGCACCGGCGCATTTAACCGCAAGCTCCTCGCGCGTGGAACGGAGGGGGACCCGTCCAGCGCTGTCATCGGCACCCAAATTTTGATAACAGCAGCCTGCCATCCTCAGTGCCGGGCGGCCATTCCCGGCAGACAGGACCAAAGTCCCGTTTCGGCTTACTATTCAGTAGGCAGAAGATTAGGAAGTTGAATCTATCGTTCAATCGTTATCGGACGGCCATGGATAATCATTATCCGGCTCATCCTTGCACCCATTTTTGACATACTGCTCGAACGTACAGCCGTGATCAAGCAAAAACTTCCTGTCCTCCTTTTCCGCGTCCTCGGCCACATGCTCCATTTCCGATAGCAAGCTAACCCATGTGTCTAAGCTAAACCCTTGCATGACCGCAGAAGTAGAGGCACACGGACAGGAATGGCCATGTTCCATACACACGCTCCAGTACCCGCAGCCATGCGCCGCAATATCTTTTTCATAAGTTTTAAGAGATTGCAGCTCAAACAGCTTATATTCCATCATTTTAATCGCCTCTTTTGTCTTACGGTTTCGGCACGAATCTTCTGTATTGTCTGTATTGCACGGACGATGCCGGATACAATCAACGACAAAAACACTGCGGCCGTTTAAGGCTCATTGTGAGCTTCCTTTTGTTTCCGTAGAATGATCCTATTCCGGTCCACCCATACCTCCAGGCACGTACCCTCGGGAATACCCAAGGTTTTGCGCACACCTTTTGGAATTACCAGGTGACCATTCTGATCGATATTTCGCACGATACCCGGCATCTTTCATCAACAGCCTTTCTTTAAGTATCCTTGCGAGCCGGCGGAAACGTGATTTTGCCGTTTTGCGCTTCCAGCACGCAATAATCACGCTGATCGGTAATCATGACGCGAGGGTGCAGCGGCATTTGCAGTTTGAAATAGCCAACTGCCTGTTCAATCCCATGCAAGGACACAGGCGAAGGATAACGGCCCTCTGCGTCAAAGCAATATCCAAGAAATGTTTCCGTTTCAACTTTACTTTCCATTTTTTGATTTTCCTCTGTTACATTTGTGGTACATGGCATGTGAAGTGCGGCAAATTGTCGGACTTCTATGTCCTTCTGCCGGTATCATACTGGAATCCCTTATTTTGTTTGTCCCGGTACGGCCACCACTGTCGTTTCTGCTCGTTCCATTCAAAGGCCGTCCACCCGGCGTATTCATCCGGTGGCTGACAATCAACCTTCAACGTTGCCAACGCCGCTTGTATTTCCATGGCCTTTGGGCGGAAAGCCACGGTATCCATAAAATAAACGCCGTGCGGGTCGAAGAAACGGATTTTCATGGTGTTACCTGCCCGCAGGTCTGCTGCCGGCAGCGCATCGGCTGGAACTGGTTTTCGGTCGGGATGAGCGAGATCAACCGTCGCGTGGTTCCTTTCAGCGTCCCGCATGGCGGCTGAAAGGCTGTAGTCTACCTTTGATTTAGAGGGATCTCCTGTAGGATGGTCTCTGTTGGCTTCGTAAGCCGATACCATCTTGTTGTAGTCCTCCGGCGACATGCTGCCGTCAAAGACGTAGGGATCAAACTCTTCGTCCGGGTCGGCAAAAGTTTCGCGCCATGCTATGTTGTTCGGCAGATTAGCGGGGCGGGGATTGCGGGCTGTTCCTTTTTGACGATCTACCGTCTGCTCAAGTAGAGCCACCGTCTGCTCAAGCAAAGCAATCACACCATCATAATCGTAGTACGTACCATTTTTTTCGTTGGCGCAGGCGGTATTCTGAAACTGCAAATCATCAAGTTTATACTGTAAATCAGTAAGCACCTCGTTTATGCGGGAGATTTTTTCCTTGCTTTGCATTGTCAACACTCCTTTGTCTATGGTCGGGAACTAGTTCCAAAATCAAATTTGTCGTAATATCCAAATAATGGTATAATTGCGAGGGCACGCTTCGCCATTTCGATACAGGATTACAAAATTCTGTATCAAATCGGCAAAGCGACGGGTGCCACTAGCACGAACGGCGCATGGGGCTGCATATTGTGGACAAAAGAAACGTGGATATCGGGGATAAGGAGTTAGTCTGCAATCGGGAAGCGCTGGGCAAACGCGTAATTGTGTCTTGTTACGTAGAGCCAATCGCTGCTAAACGGCGCGATCCTCCATCGGCCATAGGAAACCATCCGGTATTTTGCGGACCTTTTGAGATCGTTCAAATATTGCCTGGGGTTATCTACGATCATCATGGTGATTCTATGAGACTTGAGGCGGGTTCTTTCCAGCTCCGCAATAGCGTTGGTGGCATCCTGGCGCACGGTTTCCAAAAAGGCAGCAATCCGGCGTTTCCTTTGGCGGGAACCAGTTCCAGACGTCAACAGGTGCTGTGATTTCTTGTAGATGGCAGCCAGTTCCAACGCTGCGGCAGATTGATTGCCGACGTCATAGGCGGCCACCATCAGTTTACGGATCTTTCCGGCCACCATGATCTCAATCGATGCGCTGAGTTTGCGGCGGTAATAGTGGACGATCCGGGCGCTATGCAGCCCTTTGTTGGTAATGCGATACTTGCCTTTTGTAAAGCGGAGCCGGAGAGGGACGGAAACCGCTGCCGCCAGCTGGCGCCACTCGACAACCTCATCCTCATCGACTGTGCCGGCAATGCCGTTGTCCATGCCCAAGATGGCGATAACGTTGCCGTAAAACATCTCATTGTGCTTGAGGTAGTAGTACTCCTGTGAGAGATCCAGATAAGCGAATACATAGCCGCCCATGATGTTTTGCTCTTGCAGCTGGAGCTTCTGGCGTGTTGTCCGGGCCTGTAAGCAGGTGGGGTTGAAGTAATCGATGTCTTTGCGGTCTAGCAGCAGTTCAAGCTCGTCCTGTTTTCGTGATGCGATGATGTACCATGCTTTACTCATTGTCTACCTCTCCTGTCTTATGTCCGCTTCTTTATTGGCTTTTGCGGTCCGGAAGGCTTTCGCAAGCCGATCGGATCATTCTGGAGGTGTTGGAGGGGGTGTCTGTGAATGTACGGAGCAGGAAGGCAATCGTGTGGCCCGCCAACTCCGGTGTGCAGCTGGCCACGCAGCGCACCTTCTGGCCGTCCTGGTAAGCGTGGATTTCGGAGGATGTTTGGGGAGCTAGCTGTTCCCGGTCGGGCGACTGCTCGAAATCATTCCAGATTTGAACGATGCTCTTGAGACGTTTTTTCATTGTCAACGCTCCTGTCAGTGCTGGAAATTATTGACTACATCGATCTGTAAGTTTATAATTGAGATTAATTGCAGGCAATTTTAGATTTGTGTATAAACCTCACCAAATCGGTCGCTGCGATGATGTAAAAGCCACTCTTGCTGGTCCGTGAAGCGGGAATATCACCTGACTTTATCAGTTTTTCTACGGTACGGCGATCACGCTTGATACAAGTAGCAGCATCGTTAAGTGAGAGGTATGGCCCATATGTGGCGACAACGACCTCCAGATCTGACGGTAAGTGTTCTTTTGCAGGAGCGAGATATCCTTTAAAGTTGACTCTTGGCATCTAGGTATCTCCTTTATTCAAATGTCATAATTTTGCAGTAAAATAGTTTAAGTCCTCCAAGGAGAGTGTCTTACAAATTTTCACAAACTCATCCGCTTTAAGATTGCGAGATCCTTCAAGTGAACGCCGCAACAATTCACGAGACATGCCGGATTTTCTGGCTATGAAACTTATACTAATTCCATTATTCTTAATATATTCTTTAAGAATTTGAGACGTAGTCAACAATTTGCATGGCCCCTCGTAATTCTACATTTATTGGATATTTCTATTATAATCTACATTTTGCAGTAAGTCAATATAAATCAGACGTGTTTTCCTACAAAACATGGAATTTATTGTTGACTTCACCGTTATAAGCAGATAGTATATATGGGGGTAGATTTTTTGATTAAACAAGTTCTGGCCGAAAGACTCAAGTATTTTAGAATCAAAAACAAATTGACAGCAAATCAAGTGGGAGTCATGATAGGCAAAAGCGGTAAAACAGTTAATGCATGGGAACATTGCCATGGACAACCTGATGCCGATACACTTTTGCGCTTATGCAAAATCTATTCAATTAGCAATATAAATGAACTTTATGGTAAACCTTTTGAACTTGAAGAGTCTGTGGATTCAACATCATGTGACAGCGATAACATCAGAATTAGCAATATAGATCTACATCTATTGTCTTTATTTCATCAACTAAATAATGCAGGAAAAGAGGCAGTACTGACCGCAGCTGAAGGTGCAGTCATGAATTCCAAGTATGTGAGTAAAAGTTCCAAAGAAACCACTTCAACAGAGATTGATAACGAGAACCATGCATAGGGAAAATTATCAATTTGAGCCTTATGATGTAAAATCATTCTGTGATGATGGTGAGAAGAGTTCGGAGGTGACTTAACTGTGAAAGCAAGGATTATAATACACTTTATTGTAGCGGTTGCTCTTTTTCTATTTAGCCTCTATGTTTGGAATACAACGAAGTCTGAGCAACCCTTTTTTTATAAAGCATTTGAGTACTTGCTTCTGGCTGTATCTTTAATCATCAGTATTAAACACATAATACAATTTATGCTCTCTATTGTTGAATATAGAAAGACAATAAAATATAATGCTTCAGTGGAAAGAACTTACATCCAGAACCTGCAAGAGTTAGACAGACAAGGTTTTCATCTTGCCGTAAGGTTTGATACCGAACCCAAGGTTTTTATAGATGACATACACAAATGGTTTGCTATTTTATATGAAAACGGTCCAATGCAAATTTATAGATACGCTGACATAATCAAAGTAAACAAAACAAGAGAAGCAAACGTTATAAAAATTGCATTAAAGAATGTTTATAATCCATGCATATTCATCCGGACAGAAAACTTATATACCGCTGCTTTGGAGAAATTTTTATCGACCTTAGAATACATTCAAGTTATCAGCCGCAATAATGCTTCTTGGATAGAAAGAAAATAGCACCCTATTAACCAGAATGGCAGGTGATCCTTATGCCTGTTCCTAAGCCTAATAAAGACGGATACTACAAAAAGACACTGACTGTTGGTAAAAATCCAGACGGTTCAGCGAAACTTGAGATTATTCGTTCAAAATCCTATCAGGAGTTTAAGAAACTTGTGCGAGAGGCAGAGAACCGGAGAGATCATGGGTACGATTTTGACGCAAAAGATATCTCAGTTGCGGAATGGGCATATAAATGGCTCGAGATTTATAAGAAGCCGACAGTTAGAGATCATTGTTATCAGACTTACGAGATTAATCTGCGATTACATATTCTTCCACACATCGGACATCTGAAAATTGCGGATGTAAAGCCATTTCACTTGCAAGAGATAATGAATGGCCAACAAGGGAAAAGCAGCAGTAATACTGATAAAATCCGCTTTGCCATTCGTCAAGTATTTCATCGGGCCTTTTTAAATGGCATCATTCTCAAGGATGTGTCCGAAGGGTTACACATGCCTGAAACTGTTGAGGGGGAGCGTCGCCCACTTACACCGGAAGAAAAGGCAGCGGTGTTGCGTGTTGCGGAAACACACAGGGCGGGGCTGTGGGTGATGGTCATGCTCTTCTCAGGGTTGCGGCCAGAAGAGACGGTCCCTCTGATGTGGAGCGATGTGTCTTTTACAGAGGGCAAGGAAACGATCACAGTTAGTAGGGCTGTTGAATGGGTGAATGGCCGTGCGAAAATAAAGGGCCTAAAGGGCAAAGATAAGAAAAAGGGCAAAGAAAAGGAGCGCACCATTCCGATACCAGGTGAGCTCGTTGAAAAGTTAAAGGCAGCCCCGCACAGAGGGCTTTACGTTTTTACTCCGGAACAGTCAACGGGGATGCTTACCCAAACGAACGTCCGTCGTTTGTGGCACTCTTTCAAACGGGAACTGGATATTGCATTAGGGTAACCGTCAAGACCGCGCGCACCTTGTAAGCATGGTGTCGGGGAAGGTACAATGAACTTCAAAAGGGTTCAAAACATGTAATGGAGTGTTTTGGACCAAATTGGAGTGAATAAAATGGATACGCAAAAAATCGCGAGGGAGTTCCGGCTATCAGAGTGGGGCGAGGCGGTAAAGGAGCGAATAGCTGGCGGGCAGAGCGTGGACGCATTTTGCGAAGAAAAAAACATCAGCAAGGCCACCTATTACTACAGGCAGAAAAAAGTACGGGAAGCTGCCTGCATGGAGCTTATGGAGAAACAAAAGCGCGGAACCGGGCTTGTGCCGGACGGCTGGACGCAGCTTACGGAAGCAAAATCTGTTACTGCCGGCGAAGGCACCCTAGACATTGAAATCGCCGGCTGCCATATCCTTGCAAATGCCCAAACCGACCTGGAATTGCTGGCGAGAGTCTGCCGCATCCTGAGATCGCTGTGATGCAGTTCGGAGAAAAACCTGTGTATCTTTGCTGTGGGTGCACGGATATGAGGAAATCGATCAACGGGCTAATGACGCTTGTGCAGCACAGTTTTTCTCTCGACCCTTTTGTCGACGCGCTGTTCGTGTTCTGCAACCGAAGCCGTGACCGCCTGAAAATACTGGAGTGGGACGGCGATGGCTTTTGGCTGTATTTCAAACGGCTGGAACGCGGACATTTCCGCTGGCCGTCGTCAGACGAGGAAACCACAATGACGCTGAACAGTGAGGAACTGTCTTGTCTGATCGATGGCGCAAGGCTGGAGAAAAAGCTTCGCCGCAGCGAAGTTCTTGAACACAATATTTCGTAACACATCGGGATACGAAAATGCCGTTTTTTCTTGATTCTATGCGGTTTTTCCGGTATAATTAGAGAATGGAAAAACAAGAAAAAACAATTGAAATACCGCTTTCTGTTTACGAGAATTTTCTCAAACAGGCGGAGCAGATTGCCGAGCTAAAACAGCAGATTCAGTGGCTGATGGAGCAATTCCGCCTGGCCAAACGTAAGCAATTCGGCGCGTCCAGTGAACAGACGGACAACGAACAATTATGTCTGTTTAACGAAGCAGAGCAAACCGCCGATTTGACCGTGCCAGAGCCGGAAACCACCGAGGTCAAGGCGCATTACCGCAGAAAGACGCGCCTGACCACCGACAAGTTGCCGGAAGATTTACCTGTTGAGACCATTGAACACGAGCTGCCGATCGAGGCGCGTATCTGTCCGGACTGCGGTTGTCCTCTGCACAAAATGGGGGAAGACATCCGTGAGGAACTGAAAATCATCCCGGCAAAAGCCGTGATTGTACGCCATGTACGGCACGTCTATGCCTGCCGCCACTGCGAGGAGTCCTCTGATCGTGTGCCGATTGTCAAGGCGGAGATGCCAAAACCCGTCATCAAGGGAGGGTTCGCATCACCCGAATCCGTCGCCCATATCGCCGTGCAAAAATTTGTGATGGGCAGCCCGCTTTATCGGCAAGAGCAGGAGTGGGCGCAAAGCGGCATTCTGCTCTCACGTCAAACCATGTCCAACTGGCTCATCAGAGCCTGTGAAGATTGGCTGGAGCCAATTTATCAGGAAATGAAGCGACAGCTATGCAATCATCAAGTCCTTCACGCAGACGAAACCACCCTTCAGGTGCTGCATGAGGACGGCAAGCCCGCCCAGAGTAAAAGTTACATGTGGCTTTATCGTACAAGCGGCGAGGCTAAGCGCCAGATTGTGCTGTATGACTACCAGCGGGATCGAAAGCATATCCGTCCGAAAGACTTCTTAGAGGATTTTTCAGGTTTTCTCCATGCAGATGGTTATGACGGATACCACAAGCTGCCTGACCGAATCACCGTGGTGGGCTGTTGGGCGCATCTGCGTCGGAAATTTGACGAAGCGCTGCAAACACTGCCGAAGGATAAACGGAAATCGTCTGACGCCGCAAAGGGGATTGCTTACTGTGACAGGCTGTTTCATTTGGAGAAACAGTTCACTTTGCTGACCCCGGAAGATCGTTTGAAGGAACGCGAACAGCAAAGTAAACCGGTGGTTGAGGCGTTCTACGCCTGGGTCGGATCGCTCCGGGAACTGCCTAAAACCCTGATGGGTAAAGCAATCCATTATGCACAGTCACAGCGCATGTATCTTGTGCGGTATCTGTTGGACGGACGGCTGGAAATCAGTAACAATCGCGCGGAAAACGCCATTCGACCTTTTGTAATGGGACGGAAGAACTGGCTGTTTTCCAACACGCCAAACGGTGCAAAAGCCAGCGCAATCTATTACAGCTTGATCGTCTCTGCCAGGGAGAATGGTCTTGTGCCTTTTGAGTACCTCACAAAGATTTTCACCGAAGCGCCCAATGGCGCGGATGTTGAAAACCTCATGCCTTGGGGGGCGTGCCCGTTGATTTGACGGTTACGCATTAGGTGCGGAGCTATACCGGAACAAGATCATTGTCCACGGTCTTGATCAGGCTGTCACACCCTACTTTTTACGGCACACATACTGCACATCTTTATTTGAAATAGGGATCGACTTGAAGACAGCTCAGTACCTTATGGGACACGCGAGCATTAAAACAACGGCAAATATCTATACGCATTTCACAGAGCGCAGTTTGGACAAAGCAGGGAAGACCATACGTGAAAAACTGGCCGGTGGACATCCAGTGGACAAAAAAGAGAAGCATAGCAGGTAAAAACGCATAGCTAAGCGGTCTATTTCTATATGTATATTTCCTTGACGTGCGAAGGGTCGGGGATTCGAGTTCCTCAGCGCGCACCAGCCTATAACGCCACTCTACGGCTTATTTAAGACGTAGAGTGGCGTTTTGTTTCGCAGGCATATACGAAATAATGGCAAGCCGTGGTATCCCTTATACAAAATTGAGTGGATAAAATCAAAGTTGCTTTTACGCACTAAATGACACAGCTCATTTTCCACGCCGCCATTCAACGCCAGTGTTACCCTGGCGCGCTCCAAAACCTGCGTGGTTGCATCCTCGATCTGAGGAATTGCTTAGCAAAAATGGCTTATATGCCAGTCTGCACAATTCCCGGTTTGAAATGGCGCAGTCCAGATAGATTCAGTATAAATCTTGACTCTGAAGAATATGAGAAACGAAAGCATTTTGCTATGGTTTCTGTGGACCATATTTCAAGCTCCGGCAGTGCGCGGAATTTACAACCCTGCCGGTATTTCCGTGGCCATTACGGTCATAGATGGGCCAAAATATGAATGCGTCTGCAATCGAGTCCAATCATTTTTCACAGTCGCTTGCCGATTTGTGCCGCCGGGCGTTGTTCCAAATCTGCTGCAGTGCATATGCAGCTCCATCACCGAATGCAGACGCAACCCGCAGCAACAACGCGGCAAGCAGCGCGATATCATTTCCGCAAAACGGCCCGAGCAGCAGCACCATAACGGATTCCCGCACGCCGATGCCGCCGGGTGAGCCGATGACCACATAGCCTGCGACCCATGATATCATGTAGGAGGCAATCACATTCAACAGAAGTGTCGGCGTAAGGCTTACGCCGAGCGCGCCAAGAAACACCGACAGAAACCCCCCGGGGATCATCATGGTAAGACTGTAGAGCAAAAAAAGTTTTGGGAGCAGCCTTGCAAACGCGGGTGTGAAAAAGCGCCGGTACTTTTTCAACAGCCCCTTTTTACGGAGAATCAGGCATGCGGCTGCCACCAGCAGGATCAGTACCCCGATGACGATATAGAGATACATGCCGGACTTCCGACTCAAATCGGTAATCATGGATAGAAACGATTGAAAGGACAGTACCGCCGACCAAATCACAGCCGTGACAAGCAGCGCGGCTACTTCCAGCACGGTGCTGAAGGCAACGTCCACCTGGTCGAACGACAGCTTTTGGGCCAGCATATTGCGCCCGGCAAAATGCATCACGTTTCCGGGAAGGTATTTGGCGATATTAGCGCGGACATAGATATCGAAAACATCATGGAATGGAATCTTTGTTTGGCTGATAAAATTAAGCGCCAGCCGCCATGCGGCTGCGGAAAGATAGACCACTCCCACATAGCAGACCGCCAGAGCGACCACCAGCAAAACCGTTAGGGCTGGGTGCTGTAGCCGGAAGAGATCAACATGCATTGAAAACAGGAACTTTGCCAGAAAAACGAAGGAAACTGCTGTAATTCCGATGCCGATCCATCGCATCCATTTGCTTTTTAAGGAGATCTTTATTTTCACTGCACTGCATGCAACGCGATCTGCCTGATTTTTTCAGCCAGACTGCCCGCATCCCCCATCCTGACATAATAAACGGTTTTTCCGTTCTCATCAAACAACTCGTGATTGGCGGGGTTATCCCCTAAGATCATCGGCTTACCCATCGCATGATAAATATAAGCTTTCCCCGGAATCGTGCGGCACGCTTTTTGAATCCGGGCGTTAAAATGCCCGGCCAGGCATAAATCCGCCTGAGCGATGCGCTCTGCCAGGTCATTCTGTGGCAGCCAGTCTGTAAAATGCACATTGGGAAGGTCGGCGCAAAGCCGTCGTTCCTTCTGTGGAACGGGTCCAATCAAATTGAATACGATACTTGTATCCTGCCGCATCAGCCGTACGCATTGCAGGATTACGTCCACCCCCTGCAGGGGCAGAATGGAGCCGAAATAAAGCACCACGAATTTTTCCGTTGGCCCTAACCGGGCCGGCAAAGATTTCCGAGGGTAAAAAACCGACATATCCGCTTCCAGATAGAACACTTTCGTCTTTTCCGCTGTCAATCCAAATTTTCGAATAAAATAATCGGCATCTGCGCATGTATCGGCAAAAACCCTATCCGCCCGCTGGCAGACAGTCGTATCCAGCCGGTGTGCAAGCGCTGCCGCCAGAGATTTTGTCCGGAAAATCTGCCTGTCAAACACCAAGGTTTCGTAAAACGAGATAAAGAAGTCTGCAACCACGGTCTGCTTTCGGAACTTCCATCCCCAAAACGGTAGAATGAGCTGTGGGGCAAACCCAATGAACACCACATCATAGGAGCGGACAGGCAGGAAAAGCAGCCGCAGCCAAACGCGCAAAAGCCGCGATATCGTGCCGCCTTTTTCGCACCCGATGACCTGTAGCTGACCGGCACTGCGGCGCAGGCAGGCAATCTCCTGTGCATTACGTATATAATTTAGATTTTTCGTGGTGATAAACAGCACATTTTTTCGCGCAACCCAGTCATCCGGAAACGTGTGAGTGGTTTTCATCTTGCGGCTCTTTTTCTGGGAATCTGTTGCGGATCGACGTTTTCGTAATCTATCCTGCGGATACGGTACTGTACATCCTCAAGCAGTTTGCGGTTGGATGCAATCAGATCCGCCTGCAGTCCGGACAGAACGGAACTACACCCGAGCAGTATCAGCAGAATAGCCAAAATCAACGACTGGATGTGTCCGGCGCCGGTTCCAAGTAAGTACAAAATTAAAAAACGAGCGATAAACACTGCGCCGATGACAAACAATACGCCGCCCAAAATGCAGAAAAAGCGAAGGGGTTTATACATCATAAACGAGCGGATGATTACAGAAGCCGATCGACGGATATAAGCCGGAATGCTTTTGAACAAGCGTGATTTCCGAGTTTCCGGATTCACATGTATAGGCACGGAGCAGACAGCTATGTGGTTTCGCCCGGCTTGAATGAGCGTCTCCAGCGTATAGGTGTATTCATTGACGACGTTCAAGTGCATGGCGGCTTCGCGCGAATAGGCGCGGAAACCGCTTGGCGCGTCCGGTACTGTGGTGGAAGAAACCTTTTGGACAACACGGCTTCCAACATGTTGTAGAATCTTCTTGGCTTTGGAAAAATGGTCGATCTCGTCGATGGGGCGGCAACCCACCACGATATCACTTTCCCCCCGCAGGATCGGAGCGATCAGGCGTGCGATATCCGAGCCGCGGTATTGGTTGTCGGCATCGGTGTTTACAATAATGTCGGCACCCAAACGGAGGCAGGCGTCGATCCCCGCCATAAATCCGGCGGCCAACCCTCTGTTCTGTTTGAAATTGACAATATGGTCGATGCCAAGCTGCTGTGCGACCGCAACGGTTCTGTCGGAACTGCCATCGTTAATAATCAGATACTCAATCTGGTCCACTCCGGGAATTCGTCTGGGCAGATCAAAATACGTCTGCCCCAGTGTTTCTTCCTCATTGTAACAGGGGATCTGAATAATCAGTTTCATGGTTTACCTCCCGCTTTCGGATGCCCGACATCACTGTGCGCATACAAAACCCTTTATAAATACTGATGGAAATTGCATAAAAAATAGATAATGTCCTCATAAATCAACAAAACGGAAAAACCGGCGCAAGCGGCCTGTACGGCTATTCCGCCCGCTGTGCTGCGCGCCATGCTCTGCCGGTCAAATGTCGTCCGCCGAGTCAAACGAGAATAGGCCGTTTGCGCACTCCATGTGATGCACAGCGAAAGCATTGGGACGGCGCAAAGATAGTAGCGGGACTGGCATCCGCCCAGATAACCGGATACATGCGAGAACTGCCAGTAGGCACGGAAAAATTGGAGGAATATGACGATCAACAATGCGCAATAAATGAAAAGTAGATTTGCGCTGTGCCATTTTCGCTCGAGCCCATGTTTGGATCTCACTAGCAGGAAAAGCGGCAGGACAAAAAGCAGAAGCAGCCCGATTTGGTCGATTGCCCACAACGCGTCGGACTTTGTCAGGGATACATGTGAGGCAATACCGCTCCAAGTCAAGAAAAAACCATGGAAGAAATAATAAAAATAAGCGCCAAAATCCATATGCTGACGGTTCGCGGGTGCCACATAAAACGAAGAATTTACAAACTGCTGCCAGTCCAACGAGCTCAATGTGGGCTGAAAAGAACCCGTCTCCCATTTTACTGTAAAAAGATATAGAGCGGCGACCAGATATACAGGGAGTGTTACCCAAAATTGCCGGCGGCGGAAAAACTGCAGGTCTTTCCGGCAAATCATACAATAAAGCAGGTAGAGCGCCAGTGAGCCAATCGCGACCAGCGCCGCAGTGCTTTTAGTCAGAAGCGACAGCGTAATGCCTGCGCTGATCAACAGATAGGTCCCAATATCCGTCTTTCTTTCCGTATATCGCAGAAATCCCAGTAAATAGAGGTTGAACGTCACATATGCCATGGTGTCGTTATTGACCCCTGCGCTGACATATGCAAACATCGGAACGGAAGTGCAGATCACCGCATACAGCAGATGAAGCATCGGGACGTGGGCAATGCGCGTCCAGCCAATATAAAAAGCAAGCAGCAGCCCGAGAGATGCCAGAAACAGACTAAGCAAACGCAGACGGACAATGTGGATTACGAACACACCATTTTGCAGCACCACACCATGTGCCAGCCGCATGAACTGATAATACAGCGGCGGATGCCCAAGCTGATTGAGCACCGAACCAAAGACATACTGTCCGTGGTAAGTATCTCCGCCCGCGCCCTGTTGCAAAACCAAAAGCATCATGTTTTTGAAATTCGGAATTAAGGCATTGGTCTTTTCCAGATAGGCGATATAGCTTATATGGTCGCTCTCATCCGGGAAGCGGCCAACATATCTGGCATAAAAAAAAGCTTTTGCCAGAAAAAAAACAAACATCCCTCCGTAAATGATAAGCAGTGTTTTAGGACGTGACCGATTTCTATCCAGGTGCGACATCGCGCACCTCCTCGCTATGAAAATAAGGAAACAGTCTATCGTCGTACCTATTGAGTGGAACGATCCTCGCCGGTCTTCCTGCCAAAGTCCGTACGAATATCGAATATTTGACTCTGTCAGTTTATCAAAACTTTTTATAAAAATAAAAAAACAAATGCAAATTTTTTGTAAACTAATGATGCATCGGATTTCCGCAATCCTTCCCTTGTATATTGTATTGCAGATTCCCCCCTCTTTTGGTAAAACAGACATAGCAAAACAAGCCTGTTATCCAACAGACTTTTAAAACCGCTTTGCAGGTATCCGTTCCCCGGCGGAGCAAGTCCGATTCTGAGCAGGCCGGAGCACCCACAGCATTGGTTTTCGCAAGCCGGCAGGTTAGCGTCCAACAGCTTTTATTTCCTTTTGCCCGTGCCGGAACCTGTTCAGATCGGACACCTGAACGCTTCGCCTTCCTTTTTTGAGACAACACAAAAGGGACATGCCCGCGGGCAACCCCTGGTGAGGAAACCGTATGCCTGCGAAAAGTGTGGATACAGACTGTAATACGGGTAGATGTGCTCGATTTCAGGCGGCAGGGAACGTGGCTGTTTTGAGACCCGGTGCCGCCGTACAATATCCCGTCTGCACGGATGGCAGCCAGTGCTTCCCGTCCCGTTGGTGAAATCAAAGGTCTTCGAGTGGTACACCTGGTCGTAATGGCTGAGATGGCAGAGCATCTCAGCTTGATCACCGATGGCCTTATGGTATATGGAACCCCCCATTTGCTTCCAAGAGGATATACTGATGGCAAATGGGGGGCAATCCAAAGCAAAAAACTTCTATTTACGAAAAAAGGCGTTCTGAAAAGGAAGACAGGAGTCCTTCTCCGCCTGAAAGGGCAAACGCCGTTATACCAAACGGCAGATTGTCGGCAGCCATGGCAACCGGGTAACTGCACGCACACAGATCCAACAGATTGCAGTGGTTGGTAAAGGCACCCATCTGTGTGTTGGTTTCCACCGGATCGGCTTCCACGTCGCGGATCGTCCATGTTCCGCCTGCCGTCGGCATCAACAACACCGCATCGGCCAACAACTCTTGAACAGAACGCTTTATTTCCTGAAGCCGGTGGATTGCATGAAACAGCGAAGCCGCCGTCGGTTTTTCCCCGCTGCGCAGAATCTTTTCCGTGACCGGAAATACCTTGCCGGGATGACTTCCCACGAAGTCGCCGAGATCCGCCCAGCGCTCCGCCACCCATGGCCCGCCATACAAAATGGACGCCGCCTCTTCGTACAGGGACACCGCCGTTTTTTTTACGGCAAATCCCGCGTTGGAAACCATCTTCAGCGCGTTTTTCCATGCCGCTTCATATTCCTGTGCAAACGGGCCGAAAAACACCGGAGGCTTATCCGAAATATACACGGTTTGGGGTGCGGCCGCCATCTTGCGCGGCAGATCTTTCGACCATGGGTCGTTCGCCTGACAACCACGCGCAACGTCATCCACTGCCAAGCAATCGCCCATGGTATGGGCAAAAACCGTCACGCAGTCAATGCTGGCACAGGCAGGCACCACCCCTTTAATCGGCCATGCGCCGCAGCTCGGCTTAAAGCCGAATAATCCGTTCAGGGCGGCCGGCACGCGGCCGGAACCGGCCGTATCTGTTCCCAAAGAAAACGCACAGATACCCAGCGCGGCCGAAACGGCGGAGCCGGACGACGAACCGCCGCTGATGAGTTCGTCCCTCCACGCATTGTGCACCGCTCCATAAGGACTGCGCGTTCCTACCAGACCGGTAGCGAACTGGTCAAGATTGGCTTTTCCGACCGGAACGGCACCCGCATTGACCAGCCGCTGCACCACCGCGGCACTCTGCTTGGGAATATAGGCATAATCGGGGCAGGCGGCGGTCGTTGTAAACCCCTCGACATCAATGTTGTCTTTTACCACAAAGGGAATGCCCCAAAGCGGGTGACTGTCGAAATTCATCTGCTCCAGTCTGCCCAGATATGCCGCCAGCTTTGCCTCTTCCGGCGCTGAAATGAAAATATGTTTTGCAGCATAACGGCGGGCACGCGACAGCACTTTGTCCAGTACCCTGCGCGGTGTCAATGTTTTGGTGCGATATGCCTGCCGCAGCCCCGCCACAGTCATTTTTTCCGGCACCTGTTCCATAAAATTCCCTCCTTACGCCGTCTGGATATACAAAAGAGCATGCCCATTTCGAACGATATCACCGGGGTGAACAAAGATTTTGCCGACTTTGCCGGTGGCAGGAGCCTTTTGTTCAAATTCCATCTTCATGCTTTCCATCACGACAAGCGTCTGTCCTGCTTCGACCCGGTCACCTTCGTTAACTAATATTTTCCAAATACTACCTGCCATCTTGGCGTTCAGAGGTTCGGCGCCATGGGGCAGCGTTTCGTCCTCCTCCGGGATCTCCGGCTGTTCCGAAATGAATTCATCCAAACCGTTTTTCTTCCAGCGCTCTCGCTCCGCTTCAAACGCAGTCTGCTGGCGCTGCTTGGCAACAGCGGAAACGCCCTCAATGGAGTCAAGATAACGCAGATAGCCGCCAAGGTCGAAGGTCGTATCAGTGATTTTTACATTGAACCGCCCGCGCAGGAATGCTTCACGGTATTCGAGCAGCTTCTCCGGCTCCACCGGGTAAAATTTTATTTGGTCAAAGAACCGCAGCAGCCACGGGCGGTCTTTTTCAAAACAGGGAGTTTCGTGCATGCGGTTCCACATCTGCACAGTGCGGCCAAAAAGCTGGTAGCCGCCGGGACCCTCCACACCATAAACGCACATGTACGCACCGCCGATGCCCACGGCATTTTCCGGTGTCCAAATGCGCGCGGGGTTATATTTTGTGGTGACCAGCCGATGGCGCGGGTCCAGCGGCACCGCGACCGGTGCGCCGAGATAAACGTCGCCCAACCCCATCACCAGATAGGTCGCGTTAAAAATGATGTCATACACGTCTTGAATGCTTTGCAGCCCGTTGATACGCCGGATAAATTCGATATTATCCGGGCACCAGGGCGCGTCCGGGCGAACACCCTGCTGATAGCGTTTCATGGCGAGACGCACAGCCGGATCATTCCACGAAATCGGCAGTTCCACCACGCGAGAAGGAATTCTGGCCGTTTCCAGTGAAGGCAGTTCCGCAATCATGCGCGTAATCTGTTCGCAGACCCGCTTCATTTTCATTCGATCCGGGTCAAAATGTACCTGAAGCGAGCGGATGCCGGGAGTGAGATCAACCACTGGAATGCGGCCGTCTTCCTTAATCGCCCGCATAAGCAAATGCGCTTTAAAGCGCAGACGCAGATCCAATTCCATTTCTCCAAACTCAACCAGCACATTCTGGTCGCCGGAGCAGCGAAACACCACTTTGTCACGCTGTTTTCCGGCAGTATAGAGGATAGGGACATCCGGCGACGGCAGCGCATGTTTCAACGGCAATTCTGCCGGAGCAAGCGCATTGGCCGCACCCGCGGACGCAAACGCCTGTTCCTGTTTCTGCCGCATCTGTTCTGCTTCTTCCGGTGCAACGATCTGAAACTTTACCGTATCCCCCGGGTGCATCTGGCCGATTTTCCAGAGTTCCGCCGTTGCGACCGTGACCGGGCAAACAAAGCCGCCGAGGCTTGGGCCATCCGGGCCCAGAAGAATGGGCATGTCGCCGGTCATATCCAGCGCACCGAGCGCATACGGCGTGTCGTGGATATTTGAGGGATGCAGACCGGCTTCACCCCCGTCCGCCCGTGTCCATTCCGGCGCGGGACCGATCAGCCGCACGCCGGTGCGGGAACTGTTAAAGTGCACCTCCCATGCCGTGTCCGTCAGCTGTTTCAGATAGTCTTCTTTTAAAAACTCCGTGGTGCAGTGCGGTCCGGAAATCACGCCGAGCGTCCATTGGTGCGTGAGAGGCTGTGTCACCCGGACAGGACGGGGCATCTCATCGCCGTCTGCTTTTCGGATGGCAAGCAGGTCGCCCGGTTGCAGGGTGCGCCCGTTGTAGCCGCCAAATACGCCCAGCGTAAAGGTAGACGCGCTTCCGAGGATACGCGGCATGTCCAGTCCGCCCTTGAGCAGGAGATAGGCGCGCATGCCGAGCCGGCATTCCCCGAAAGAAAGCACTTGTCCGGTCTTTGCCGCCACGGCAGTATACGGTGCGACCGGCACACCGTCCAGTTCGGCATGCATATCCGCGCCGGCCAGACAAAAGGCCGCCGCACCGCGGAACCGATACTTTCCGCCGCGCAGGGTCATCTCGATACCCGGGGCGCCTTCCGCATTGCCGAGTATCCGATTGCCCGCGCGAAACGACCACATATCCATCGCGCCGCTCGGCGGCACACCCACGTCCCAATAGCCTGTGCGGCCCGGGTAGTCCTGCACCATGCTTTGCACGCCACCGTCCAAAACTTCCAGCGCGTGCTCCTCCGGAGCAAACCCATCCAGCATATGGGTGGAAAGATTCCCATTTCGGTAATCATCCCGGCGGATAAACGCCGCCAAATAGGCACGGTTGCTGGTCACACCGTAAATGCGCGATTCATCCAGCGCCTTTTCCAGTTTGGCGCGCGCTTCTTTCCGGTTTTGACCATAGGTGATGATTTTGGCAAGCATCGGGTCATACAGTGTGGTCACTTCGGCATTATTTTGCAGCCAGGTTTCAATGCGCGCTTCTTTCGAGAAATACACGCCGTCTACATGACCGGCGCAGGGCAGGAAGCCCGCGCTGCTGTCTTCGGCATAGATGCGCGCCTGTATGCTGTGCCCTTTCGGCCGACCAACCCGTGGCGCAAGCGTGCCGATCTCTCCAGCCGCCTCCAGCACCATCCATTCCACCAGGTCGATGCCATACACTTCCTCGGTGACGCCGTGTTCAACTTGAAGGCGGGTATTGACCTCCAGAAAATAATAAGTCTTTTCATCCTTATCATACAGGTACTCCACCGTGCCCGCGCTGCGGTACTGCGCCATCCGGGCAAAGCGCACAGCCGACGCATGCATGTCTTCACGGACCGCCTGCGGAAGATCCGGTGCGGGTGTTTCTTCCATCACTTTCTGGTTGCGGCGCTGCACCGAGCAGTCGCGCTCGCCAATAGCGACCACTTCGCCGGATGCACTTCCGAAAATCTGAACCTCGATATGCCTGGCATGCGGAACATATTTTTCCAGAAAAATGCCGCTGTTTCCGAAATTAGCAGCCGCCAGATGACGCACGGACTCAAACGCGGCGTGCAGTTCCGTTTCATTGGAACAGACGCGCATCCCGATACCGCCGCCGCCAGCCGTGCTTTTGAGCATCACCGGATACCCTATGCGCGCCGCGCTTTCGACGGCCTGTGCGGCATCTTTTAGCAACCCGGTGCCCGGCGGAAGTGGAACGCCGGCTTTTTTTGCCAGCGCGCGGGCCGAATGCTTGAGGCCAAACAGCTCGATCTGTTCCGGTGTCGGGCCGATAAAAGCAATCCCGTTTTCTGCGCATCTGCGCGCAAAATCTGCATTTTCGCTTAGGAAACCATAACCGGGATGAATGGCCTGCGCGCCCGTCTGCAAAGCGGTTTGCAGTATTTTTTCCGCATTCAAATAACTTTCGCTCGCCGGGCCGTCGCCGATACAGACGGTTTCATCCGCATGAAAAACATGCAGGCTGTCCTGATCCGCCTTGGTGTAAACCGCCACCGAGCGGATTCCCATCTTTTTCAGCGTGCGCTCGATACGGCAGGCAATCGCGCCCCGGTTTGCAATCAGTACTTTTTCAAACATAGGAACAACTCCTCATTCATCCCAGACCAGCACGCGCAGCGGAGTCGGATTGTAGGCATTGCAAGGGTTATTCAACTGCGGGCAGCAGCTCAGCAAAAGCGTGGCGTCCCGCTCGGCGCGCATTTCCACATAACGTCCGGGGCCGGAGACACCGTCCGCAAATTCCAGCCCGCCGTCTTCCGTGACCGGCACATTCATGAAGAAATTGATATTGGGCGCCAGATCGCGCTTTGCATATTTCCCGTCGAATTTCGCCATTTGCAGCATAAAGGTATCGCGGCAGTTGTGCATATACCGGATGTCACGCGAATAGCGGATGGTATTGCTCTGCGCGGAGCAGGAGCCGCCCAGTGTGTCATGCTGCCCGCAGGTATCGGCCACGATGGTGAGCAACGGTTTTCCGGACTCCGTACGCAATACGGTGCCGGTAGTCAGGTAAATATTTTCCTGCCCGGTTATTGTGGCGGTAGCACTGTAATGGTCTTCCGGATTTTCCGTATCGTAAAACATAGTGTCGGCAGCCTGGTTGCCCTCCACATCCGTGATGCGCAAAACCTGTCCTTTTTTCACGACATGCATCAACCCGGCGCCTGCGGGAACGATCTGGTTGAAGACCGCATCCTTCTCCTGACGTTTGCTTTCACAAGGTTTAAATGCTGTGCTCATTGCTTTTTCCTCCCTCAGCCCAACAGGGTGTAATAATCCCACGTATTCTCATAAGCGCGCCGCACTTCCGGCATGCTGTTCATGCACGGGTCCAGAGAATCCTCCGGGGCCGCGGGCAGAACCTCCATCTTCACCGGAACCGCCGGGTAGTCTTTGCGGGGGTCAAGCGGATTCGGCGTGTTGGAAAGTACCAGCAGCACATCCATCTCCGTGCGCAGCGTGACGGTCGCCCCTTTGGGACAGTTTTCCGGGTCGGCGTGCATATGCCCGTCTTTATCACACCGGATTTTTGAAAACAGATTGACCGGCGGGACAAAATCACGCGGGCCAAGGCCGTTGCACTCCAGCTCCATCATGAAATTGTCGTAACCGTTGCGCAGCCAGTCGTTGCGCAGCGTCTGATAATCCGTTTTTCCATACTTTTGGTCGGTGCTCTCTCTGGTGGTGATGCCGCCGATGGTGTCATGCCAGCCGATGCTGTCTTCCACAATGGATGCCAGCACGCGCCCCTTGTCGCTGAAAAGTGCGTTGCCCGCGGTCAGGTGTGCGGTGTGCTGGGCCTTCAATGTATCCGGCATATTGTATTTTTCGTTCAGCTCCAGCCGGTTGTAAAGCAGGAGCGCAAGGTTGGCGCCGGCTTCCATTGCCGTAAAGCGAAGCAGCTTATGTCTGCCGATCAGCCCGGACCATTTTTCACCGGCTCTGAATGTGTTTTTCCAAATCGTATTCATAAACAGTACACTCCTTTTGATTGTTTAAGATAAAAAAGCCGGGAGGTTCAGAAAAATTTCTGTCCTCCCGGGCTTTTCTCCCTCCGTGACACACCACCTGCGCGATGTGCGTTTTCTCTCGGACCAGACTGGAAGTCTTCTTCCACGGAACCCTAGAAAACAGATATAGATATTCGATTTGCCCGCTACGCCTCCGATCCCGGTGTCTGCTGATGCAGCAATCCGGTGATCTGGTGGCGGTAATGCAGAAACGCGGACTGTTCTTTTAAATTCAATTCCCTGTTATATGGAAGCAAAATCGGGATGTTGGCCACCATGCGGCTGGGCCGGTTGCTCATCACATAAACACGGTTGGCCAAGAAAACCGCTTCCTCAATATCATGGGTGATGAAAACCACCGTCGGCTTTTCTACCTGCCAGATTTCTCGCATCAAAAGCTGCATCTGCGCTTTTGTCTGCGCATCCAGCGCACCGAACGGTTCGTCCATCAGCAGGACTTTCGGGCTGTTGGCCAGCGCGCGCGCAATGGCAACACGCTGTTTCATCCCGCCGGACAACTCGCGGGGAAAACTTTTGCGAAATGCCTCCAGACCGATGACTTTCAGATACCGGCCGACAATCTCCTCCATCTGCTTTTTGGGCATTTTTTTGATTTTCAATCCAAAGCAGATATTTTCCTCCACCGTCAGCCACGGAAACAGCGTGTAAGTCTGAAAGACCATGCCTCTGTCCGCACCCGGCCCGGTGATGGGCTGGTCATCCACGGAAGTTTCGCCCCCGGTCGCTTCATCCAGGCCGGCCAGGATGCGCAAAAGCGTGGACTTTCCGCAACCGGACGGTCCAACGATGCAGACAAACTCATTTTCGAGGATTTCCGCGCTGGCGTCTTGAATGGCAACAACCTCGCCTTTTTTGGTCTGGTAGGTCTTTTGCAGGTTTTGCACTACGATTTTGCTGGTGCCCACCCGGGCGTCCACCGGCTGGGAACGGGTGGCGCTCTTTTTCTCTTTGCGCAATTTCAGCATTACCGATCCCCCTCCGCCCACGGGAACAGCTTTTTGCCGGCCAGTACGAACGCCCGGTCACACAAAAGCCCCAAAACCCCGATAATCAGGATGCCGCCGAAGATGGCGTCTGTCCGTAAAAAGCGCTGTGCTTTCAGAATGTTGTAACCAAGGCCGGAATTGGCTGCCACCAGTTCCGCCACGGTCAGATACGTCCACGCCCAGCCGAGCATGATGCGCAGTGTGTTCATCGTGCTGGGAGCAATGGCCGGAAGGATGACCCGGCGCAACACCAGACTGCGTCCGCCTCCCAGCGTATAGGCCGCACCGAGCAGATCGTCCGGCACCGCGCGCACGTTGTCGGCCATCATGGGGATGAGCTGAAACAATGTGCCAAGGAAAATGACCGCGATTTTGGCCGTCTCCCCAATGCCGCACCAGACCATAATCAACGGCACAAAAGCCGGCACCGGCATATAGCGGAGAAATTCGGAAAAAGGCTGAATCAGCGCTTCCGCAAAATGAAATGTGCCGGCCAGAATGCCGAGTGGCACGCCGATGATCACCGCTACGAGGAAGCCCATGAAAATGCGGTAACTGCTGATACCGATGTCGCCCCAGATGCTTCCGGTTGCAAAGGCATTGACAAGATAAGCAAACACTTTGAGGGGAGACGGCAGGAAAATATTGCTGACGAGGCCGCTTCCGGCCAGAATCGTCCAGACCAGAAATACCACTGCAAATACGCCAACCGCCAGCGTATAATAGAGCTTTCGGCTGATTTTTGCGCGTATTCTGAACATACTTTTCAAAATAGCACCCTCTTTATCCGTTATTCAAAGCTTTGGTATCCGGCGCTGTCTGCTCTCCGTATTTTTTCTGTGCAGCTTTGATAAAAGTCGAATCGATCATATCCAGCGGATTGGAAGGTACTGTGTCCACCATTTTGACGGATTTCAGAAATTTTGCGGTCTCGGTGATAGTATAGGGAAGATAGGTATAACTGTTTTGCTTTTTGGTAATGGCTTCTATGTTGTCTTTTACGGAAAAAAGTTTGGAACCTGCCATGATTTTTTTCATTTCTGTGGTCGACACGTTGGCTTGTTTTGCCATATCCGCGGCGGCCTTATCCGGATTCTTGTTGTAGAAATCGAGCGCATCGTACCAGACATTGATGAGGTTCTGTACGTTGTTCGGGTTGTTTTTGATCAATTTGTTCGAGGCAACAAGAAGATCCGGAATCAGGCCGGGTGTGTCTGCCGAGCTGTACAGCAGGTGGTTGTCTTTGCTGCCAAGCGCCATAGAGAGCGACGGTTCCCAAACACAGGCGGCATCCACTTTTCCGGCCAGCATGGCCGTTCCGCTGTCGTTTACCGTCATATTGGTGTACTTGACATCGTCCTGAGTCATGCCCGCCGATTCAAGCGCTTTAAGAAGGAAGAAATGCTCGATGGTGCCGTATTCGGTCACCACGGTTTTCCCTTTCAGGTCTTTGATGGTCTTGTACTGGTTCTTTGCGACCAGGCCGTCGGCTCCGTTGGAGTTGTCGTTGATCATAACGATCTTGAATCCAACGCCCTGATTATAGGGTGCCACCGTGTCACAGGTGGCGATATTCAGCATATCAAGCTTGCCGGTGTTGAATGCTTGCAGACTGTCGCTGTAGACCGGGAAATACTTCAGTGTAACATTCAGCCCATATTTTTTGAAAAGACCTTCGTCTTGTGCGATATACCACACATACCACGCCGGATAGGGGGAGGTGCCAATGGTAATGGTTTGGCCGGCAGAAGATTTAGGCGACTGGCTGGCGCAGCCTGAAAATATTGCCGTCAGCATGAGTAGAGCAGTTATGACCGCTATGACTTTCTTTTTCATGATTTTTTCTCCTATTCGTTCAAAGCTGTTTTTAGTCCCTAACGACAGTTGAACATGGACGGATATTCCCTCGGGAAAAGTGCTTGGTGGATTTTATCCAATGCCGATGTCACAGCAAGGCGTTTTCATCCGTTTCATTGGTTCGGATACGGACAACGCGGGAAACAGGAATAATAAAGATTTTCCCATCCCCTGCGTTCCCGGTGCTGTTGACAGAAAAAATCGCCCGAACGAACGGTTCTTCATCTTCATCCCGTATATATACAATCAGCATTTTTTTTGCAACGAAGCGATGTGCCGTGTTATCCGACGATGCCACACTGTTGTCTGCCGCCGACATGGGGATCGCTTTCTTTCCGCAACCGTGAACACTGGCCGCACTGAACGAAGAAAAACCTTCCTGTTCCAACACCCGTTTGGTTTGGGTATACATGTTTGGCCGAAGGATTACAACCGCTTTTTTCATTTCGTTCTGTCCCTTTCCGATCTTCCGGGTATCATAATTCCGCTTTTCCGCTGCTGACAGTATACGCTTTGGAAACCGGTGTCACGAAGATCTTGCCATCCCCGAATGCGCCGTCACCCTTAGATTTGGCACTTTGCAAAATCGTGTCGACGGCCAGCTGCTCCTGCGTGTCCTGTACCACCAGCATAAGCAATTCTTTGGGTAGTTCGTCGTAATACACGTCCACAGCTTTTAGTCCCTTTTGTTTGCCGCGTCCCAGAACAGATATTCTTGTCGCCGCTGCAAACCCTTTATCCTTCAGCTTTGCCAAAATATCATCTGCTTTTTCCGGTCGAACAAAAGCTTCGATCATCACCAATTCAATCACCCCATTAATAAAATAAGACACTGATTCTACCGAACCAGCGTCTTTGCTGCTTTGTTACGATCAGTTTAAACCTTATAACAACTATAATGTCAAGTCCTTATTTTCCGAACCGGAACCTGAATTTCGCTGACATATTCATATTCAAAATCGGAATATGCCTTGTCTGTCACGACCAGTATAATCCCGTCCCCAATTATTTCTAAATTTTGTTTATTGATCCAATCCACCAACTGCGCGCAATAGCCCGAAACCTCCTTATAGGTTCCTACAAAAGCCATGCATGCATAAGAACCGGTTTGCATAGGCAATGTACCGGGTCGCTTGGGAATATCCGCGTCGAAAACCATGGCGATTCCTTTAAATATCTCATATGATTTAGTCTGCAGCGCGTCCTTTGAAATAACCGTTCCAAATGGGTTCAGATAGAGGTCATCCACATTCTCCAATACATTTTCCAGTTTTTTGATGCCAAACTCGTGTTCAGAAACGATATCGCCGCCTCCAAAATGAAAAAACAGGATACGTCGTTCCGGCATTTTCTGAAGATGACATTTTCCCAGCACATCGTGGTTCTGATAATTGCGAATTGTGGAAAACAAGGAGGCGATTTTTTTTCGTTTCATCTCCAGGTTTAAAACCTCTGCGTCGAGCCGGCTCAGGCGGTTTTCCATCAGCTCCAGCATGGATTTGAGATCCCGGTTTTTAAAATACTTTTTGATGTCCTGCAAGGACATGCCCAGACCTTTTAAAAACAGGATGGATTCCAGATGCGCGAACTGCTCAATTCCATAATACCGGTAGCCGTTTTCCTGATCGGTATAAGACGGCTTGAATAGATTGATTCGGTCATAGTAACGCAGCGTCTGGGTAGAAATTCCGTGCATTCTGGCCATTTCACCAATGATGATTTTAGGTGGCATCTTTTTCTCCTGTATGTGGGCGGATATACTTGTTTGACAGAATCTGCCCGACATTTTATACTGATAGACAGTTTTTCGTAAAAAGGAGTGGCAAAGCATGCAAGCTATGATCAATGAAAATGATACGGTAACCATCGCTGTCTGCGGTTTGCACATGCGCGGTTACCCGTTAGAGAGCCAACTGTTAGAGCGCAATGCCCACTTTGTCCGTGAAGACAAAACAGCACCCATCTACAGGCTTTATCTGCTTCCAATGACTCCACCGAAGCCCGGTTTGATTCGTACTGAAAAAGGGGGAAGTGCTATTTCGGTGGAAATTTGGGAAATGCCAATCCAATATTTTGGAGGTTTTGTAAAACTAATTCCTTCCCCGCTTGGAATTGGAAAAGTAATTCTAAACAGTGGTGAGATAATCTGTGGTTTTATCTGTGAAGGGTTTGCGTCTGAGGCGGCAGAAGATATCACTTCTTTCGGCGGCTGGAAAAAACGATTCCCGCCCGCGCCAAGTAACTGATAAAATGATTTCATATTATAGCATAAAATCGGATGGAATGATACCGTGATAAAGCAGAGTACAAAATGCGGCATTCGCTTGTCAACGGGCGGGCGGCGGTTCGAGTTCCTTAGCGCGCACCAGTTTATAATCCCCGCAAACCTACATCAAAACAAGGTTTGCGGGGATTTTTTCGCTTTGTCAAACAGAAAATTTCCTTTTATTCGGCCAGAATCGTTGTGCGCGGATGATTCTAATAGTCCTTTTTGTATGCGGGTGGCGCCTTGATGTGAGAAATTACAAAATATTTACATAAGTTTTATGTGGGCTATATCCTTTCTAGACACAAGCATGAAAAATATGTGTTATTCTGTAATACTGGTCCGAAGGACCTCAACCATGAAAGGAATGACGCGGATGGGTATACGTTTGGATGATATCACACTGAAATTCGGAGACGTTTTCGCGGTCGATCATTTGTCTTTCTCCATTGATACCGGAGAGATGGTTTGTTTGCTCGGGCCCAGCGGCTGCGGCAAAACATCCACCTTTTTTATACTGGCGGGTCTGTATACGCCCACAAGCGGCAATCTCTATTTTGACGATAAACGGATGAACAAAATAGAACCGGAGAAACGGGAGATTGGCATGGTTTTTCAGAACTATGCGCTCTATCCGCATATGACGGTTATGAAGAACATCCTGTTTCCTCTGAATATGAAAAAAGTTCCCCGAAAGGTTGCCGAGGGACAGGCGCTGGAAATTGCCAGGGTGGTGAAGGTGGAACATCTACTGGACCGTAAACCGGATCAGCTCTCAGGCGGGCAGCAGCAACGTGTGGCTATCGCACGGGCGCTGGTCAAAAAACCTCGTCTTCTGCTTCTGGATGAACCGCTTTCCAACCTGGACGCAAGGCTGCGCCTGGAAATGCGGGAGGAGATCCGGCGGCTGCATGACGAAACCGGTGTGACAACCTTGTTTATCACACACGACCAGGAAGAAGCAATGAGCATTTCTGACCGTATCCTCGTGATGAATGAGGGAAAGCTTCAGCAGGCGGGGTTGCCCAATGCGATCTATCAAGATCCTGTGAACCGGTTTGTTGCGTCCTTTTTGGGGAACCCGCCGATCAATTTTCTGACCTGCACCCGCACCAAAGAAAACGTCTTGTGCCTGTCGGATACGGGCGAAGCGTTTACCTACAGCAGTAAACTGCCCGAGGGCCTGACGGAAGGAGAAGAGATCGTGGTCGGCATCCGGCCGGAAGATTTCGTGCCGGGCGGGGAAACCGGCGGGCTGGACCTGATTTGCACTATGCTCACCCGGTCCGGCCGGGACAACCTGCTTTACGCAAAAGCCGGGAAGACCCCGGTGCGTGCGCTGATGCCTTCCGATTGGGAAGCAAAATCGGGCGATCACGTACGGCTTGCCGTCAAAAAAGGGAAAGGCCTGCTTTTTAATGCAAAAGGTGAGCGTATTTCTTCCCGTGAAAAAGGGGTGGGCGCGAATGTATGAAAGCAGGATGCGTACGACGGCCAGGGCGGCGCTATATCTGATGCCAGCCATGGTGATTCTGGTCGTATTCAAGATTTATCCAATCGTTCGCTCCTTTTTAATGAGTTTTTATACGAAATACAATTATTTCACCGATGTGGTTTCCCGTTATGGATTGGACAATTATGCCTATATTTTTCGTGATCCGGAGTTCTGGCGCTCGATGGGCAATACGTTCCTGTTTGTGGTCGGCGTGGTGCCGATTTCCATTGTGCTTTCGCTGCTGATCGCCTGTTTGCTCAACCAGAAGATCCGCTTTCGCGCATTGTTCCGCACCGTTTTCTTTCTGCCGTTTGTCACCTCTGTGGTGGCAATTTCCATCGTCTGGCGCTGGATTTTCCATTCCCAGTACGGTCTGCTCAATTATTTTCTGGAGCTGGTGGGCATCCCGGCAGTCAAATGGCTGACTGATCCCAATTTCGCCATGCCGGCGCTGGTCATTCTGGCAATCTGGAAAGGGCTTGGATATAACATCGTGATCTTTCTGGCTGGGCTGCAGAATATCGACGAGCGGTATTATCTGGCGGCGCGCATCGACGGCGCATTCGGCTGGCAGCGCTTCAAGCGTCTGACGGTTCCGCTTCTGTCCGGCACTACGCTGTTCGTTTCCATCATTGCCATCATTAGTTCATTTAAAGTATTCGACGAAGTGTACGCCTTGTTCGGCGGCCAGATGGGACCGGCCGGCAGTGCGGAAACGATGGTCTACTATATTTATTCCAAATTCTATGGCAGCTGGAATTTCGGCGTGGCATCGGCCGCAGCCTATGTTCTGTTTCTGGTCATCTTTGTTTTTACGCTGATCCAGTTGAAGTTTGGAAGCGGCGGTTTTCCGTGGAAAACGAAAAAATACGCGGTGGCGGAGGAAGGAAACGGTCATGGTTAAACAGGCGCTTTCAAAGGCATGCATCTATTTTTTGCTGATCCTGGGGGCGATTCTGATGCTGCTCCCTTTTGTGTGGATGCTGAGCACCTCGTTCAAGTCGCCGGGCGATGTGATGGTGATGCCTCCGCAATGGTTTCCCAACCCATTTCAGTGGTGGAATTATGTAACGGCCTGGCAATCGGCCCCGTTTCCGCGTTATCTGCTCAACAGCGTGATCGTTACGGGGCTGGGCACGGTCGGTGAACTGGTCACCACCATTCTGGCGGCGTATGCCTTTTCCAATCTAAAGTTCTACGGACGGGACATCCTGTTCGCTTTATTGCTCGGAACCATGATGGTGCCCGGCGAGGTGCTGATGATTCCCAATTTCGTCACCATTGCCAATCTGGGCTGGGTGGACACGTACCCGGGCCTGATCGTGCCGTGGTGCGCCAGTATTTTTTCCATTTTTCTGCTGCGCCAGTTCTTTCTGGCCGTGCCAAAGGAGCTGGGGTATGCCGCGCGGGTGGACGGCTGCCGGAATTTCCGTTACCTGACGGCTATTCTGCTTCCGATGGTGAAACCCGCGCTTATCACCATCCTCCTCCTCAAAGTGATCGGCAGCTGGAACGATTTTCTCTGGCCGCTTATCGCCACCAATTCCGATACGATGCGTACGCTTCCGGTCGGCCTCACGGCGTTCAGTACGGAAACCGGTATCCATTATGAGTTACTTATGGCTGCGTCTACCATGATTATTCTGCCGATGGTGGTGTTGTTTCTGATCTTACAGAAATATGTCATCAACGGGGTGGCGCGCGTGGGTATAAAGGGGTAGGAATACCCGTTGTTCGAATCGTTGCGAAAACAGGAGGTAAACATGAAAAAGCAGATGCAGTTCCTGAAAAGCAAAAGGGCAAAAGGCGTTGTGGCCGCCGTGCTGGCCGTCGCGCTGGCGCTGGGCGCCACGGCGTGCAAATCTCAGACGGGAGGCACCACAAGCGGCACCGTTTCGGTGGACACCAAGATCACCGGTCCGGTCACCATCGACTTCTGGCACGCCATGACGGGCGCGCAGGCTGCCGAGCTCAAACAGCTTGCAAGCGATTTCATGGCCCAGAACAAGAACGTCACCGTCAATCTCGTGGCGCAGGGCGGTTACACCGACCTCCAGCAAAAGCTGATGGCCGCGGCCAAGGCGCACACCTCCCCGGCGATGGCGCAGGCGTATGAAGACTGGGAGACTGATTACATCCAGAACAACCTCATCACCGACCTCACCCCGTATAAAGATAACAAGACCGTCGGCCTTTCCAGTACGAGTTACAATGATTTTGTCAAGGTCTTCCGCGATTCCAACACCTGGAACGGCAAACTGTATTCTCTGCCGTTCAATAAAAGCACCGAGATCCTGTTTTACAACACCGATTACTTCAACCAGTTCGGTCTTTCCGCT
Source organism: Ethanoligenens harbinense YUAN-3 (assembly GCF_000178115.2). NCBI lineage: Bacteria > Bacillati > Bacillota > Clostridia > Eubacteriales > Oscillospiraceae > Ethanoligenens > Ethanoligenens harbinense. The sequence continues at coordinate 2,588,150 of NC_014828.1, read as the reverse complement.
CCCAAAACCTGGGATGACCTGACCAACGATGCCAAGAAATTGACCACCACCATCAATGGGCGAAAAGTTATTGGCGTCGGATTTGAAAACTCCCTCGGCATGGTCGATTTCCCGTCTTTCCTCCAGCAGGCGGGCGGCACCTTTGTGGACGACAGCACCGGGAAGGTCAAATTCAATTCTACCGAGGGTAAAACCGCGCTGAGCTACCTCAATGACCTGTTCCAGAGCAGCGAGGCGCGCATGGCCAATGAGGACCAGTATATCTCCAACGTCTTCACACGCGGCGACGTGGCGATGGCGTTCGGCTCCTGTGCGGGCATGAGCTTTATTGCCAGCGGCGCGAAAGGCAAATTTAACTGGGCTACCGCTCCGCTTCCCAAGGGCAAAAAATCGGCGGTGCCGTTCATGGGCACCAATCTGGTCGTTTTCTCGTCCGTCTCCTCGCAGCAAAAGCTGGCCGCGTGGGAGTTCATCAAATATCTGACTGATAAAGACCAGACCATTCAATGGGCGGAAAAAACCGGATATGTGCCGGTGCGTACCTCCGCCCTGAACGACAGCACATGGAAAAGCTTTGTCCAGCAGAACCCGGTCTACAGCGCCGCTGTAGATCAGTTCGGCGCGGGTTATTTTCTCACCCGTCTGAACGGTTCCGACAATGCGAACAACAAGCTCACCACCGATATCCAAACGGTTATGCTGGGTAAGGCCTCGGTGAACGATGGGCTGAAAACCGCCGCGGACAATTATCAGAAAGCTCTGGATGACGCCAAAAGCTGAGTTTCCGGACAGATCATAAAGGGATCGGCACAGGGGCAAGGCTGTAAGCCATGCCTCTGTATTTTATAGGAGAAATGACATGCAGGAAAAAACAAGGATCCGGTTTTGGGGCGGCCTGAGTACGATCGGAGGCACAATTGTTTCTCTTGAACACGGTGATTTCCGTATCGTTTTCGATTTTGGAATCATCGAAACAAAAACAAGCGGCATCCTGCGCTATGGAATTCATATGAAATCCGAACAGATTGTCCGGGATTTTCTCACACTCAGGCGTCTCAAGCCCATCAGTGGCCTTTATCGGGCGGAAGACATCGAAGGGCTGCCGTTGCGCCCGGCCGAGGCGGACGGCAAAACCGCAGTATGTATCACGCATCTGCATATCGACCATATGGGGGCTCTGAGCCTGTTGAGCCCGTCTGTCCCCGTTTTTCTTTCCGAACCGTCTCGAACCTTATATGAGGCGCTGCATTTTGTGGAAGACGGGACGGAATGGAACCCGCAGATTCAAGCGGTTGACACGACAAAACCGGTCGCGTGGGGCCCGTTCACGGTGAAGTTTCTGGAGGTGGATCACGACGTGCCGGGCGCGTGCGCATTGCATATCGCCGCGCCGGATGTTCGCCTGCTGTATACGGGGGATGTGCGTCTGCATGGCAGGCATCCCGAAAAAACACGGCGCATGGCGGAGACTGCCCGGACATTGGGAATTGATGTGGCGCTGGTGGAAGGGACGGCCCTGCGCGGCCGGGAGGAAACTCCATTACCTATTAAAGCGGACAGCAAGCTACCGCCGGACGTTATCACGGAAGACGGCGTCCGTGAACGGATGGCGGCGCTGATCGCCAGAGCAAAGGGGCTTGTCGTAATCAATCTCTATCCCCGTAATGTCGAGCGGATCGACGCGGCGATGGACGCGGCGATCCGAAACGGGCGTACCCTGGTGCTAGACCCGAGGACGGCGTTCGTTGCGGAGAAAATGGGGTGCGCGCGGCGTTTCCGGGTATTTTCCGGCGGGCACCAGACCATGTCCCCGGACGTTTTGCAGAATGCGTGGCACTGGATTGATGTGGATGAAATCAATCACGATCCGCATCTGTTCGCGCTGCAAAACACCTATCAAAACAGTTTGGATCTGCTTCGGTTCCGGTTACATGACGGGCTTTACATCCATACGGGTGGCACACCGCTTGGAATTTACGATCCCAGAGATCCTTCCTTTCGGGATTTTGTAAGCTTTCTTGGGATCGACACCGTACCCATTTACTGCAGCGGGCATGCGTTTCCGAAGAATCTGAAGTATTTGGCGGAGCGTCTGAACGCGACGGTGACCATACCGCTTCACAGCCTGCATCCGGAACGTCTGGCAATCGAATTGTGCGGCAGCTTTTTACCTCAATATGGCGTACAGTATATTTTTAAAAATGGTCAACTGGTCGTTGAAACGCCGACGTAATCTGTTTTGGGGTTTGACTTGCGCACGCTGCTCTTATTTTTCTCTATTGCCTGTAAACAGGGCGATGGAGATTTTTTTACGGGATGATCCCGGCTGCTCTTGCTTATACCTGAAAGTCTATGGCAGTCTCGTTCGGAGACGATCTGTGTGTGCAAGCAATAAAAAAGCCAATCGGACATATCGGTACAAACGGGTCGAAGCTGCTGTGTGAAAAACGGAATATCATGTGCGTTTGCGGAAGATGCCGCGTTGGTATGTACGAAGCCGTGCCCATTACGTTATGAGCGCCTACTGTGACGGGCGGATAGGAAACAAATGAACAACCCATAAAAAAAACTCCCGCACCGGAAAGCAGCCCGGTGCGGGAGCCCATGCAGAAGATGTTTGCTGCGCATGGGAAGGTCAATTTACGCTGATGCTCGTGGAAGCCCACTGTACATCGCCATCGTTGCCGATGCCGGCGACAGCCAGGTTATACGTACCGGTGGGCAGGCTGGCCATGCTGACCGTTAGGCTGTAGCCGCTGTTCAGCATGCCGTAGGCGGGGAAGGCACCGGCTACATCCGAACGGTTGGTCATGTCGTCGGACAGGACGGAACCGAGCTTATGCGGCGTGTTGGAGTGGTCGTAGACATAGACGTCTACGCGCTGAATGCCGGAATGGTTGAGCGCCCAGCCGGAAACGGTGAAACTTTGCCCCGACACGCGGGCGCCGGATGTCGGCGCGTCAATGTGAGTTTGCGGAGCAGGGCCGATGGTGATTAGCCGGGAAGCCCACTGCACATCGCCGTCGTTGCCGATGCCGGCGACAGCCAGGTTATACGTGCCGGCAGGCAGATCGGCCGTGCTCACGGAAAGGCTGTAGCCGCTGTTTAGCATGCCATAGGCGGGGAAGGCACCGGCAACATCCGAACGGTTGGTCATGTTGTCGGACAGGATGGAACCGAGCTTATGCGGCGTGTGGGATTGGTCGTAGGCATAGACGTCTACGCGCTGAATGCCGGAATGGTTGAGCGCCCAGCCCGAGATGGTGACGTTCTGCCCGGTCACATAATCGCCGTTGCCAGGCGCGTCGATGCAGGTCTGCGGAGCAGGGCCGATAGTAAGCGACCGGGAAGTCCACTGCACGCTGCCGTCTTTGCCGATGCCGGCGACAGCCAGCGTATAGATGCCGGCGGGCAGACCCGTTGTGCTTGCGGAAAGGCTGTAGCCGCTGTTGCATGTGCCGTAAGCGGGGAACGCGTCGGCCACATCTATCCGCGCCGACAGGGCGTCGGAGGAGACGGAGCCGAGCTGGTGCGGCTTGTTGGAAGGATCATATGCATAGATGTCCACGCGCTGGATGCCGCTGGAGTTGAGTGCCCAGCCGGAAACGGTGAAATGATTCCCGGTTACGTAAGTATTGTTTGCCGGTGTGTCGATGCGGGTTTGTGCGGGAAGGGTACCCAACGTAATGCCTCTTGAGGCCCACTGTACGCTGCCGTCGTTGCCGATGCCGGCGACGACCAGCGTGTAGTTGCCGGCAGGCAGGGCGGATGTATCATATTGGATCGTGTATCCGGCTGCGTTCAGTCCCAGATAGCCAGCCTGCGCATAAGCGCCGGCGACATCCGTGCGGTCGGTCATATCTTCGGCCGGAACGGAGCCGATGGGCGTGGGCGTTCCACTGCTGTTGTACAGGTAGGCGTCCACCCGGTTGATGCCTGCGTGGTTGAGCGCCCAGCCGGAAACGGTTATCACCCCTGCCAGAGCCGACCCGTTTGCGGGAGTGTCGATGGTCGTGAGGGAAGCGGGACCGACGTCCATACTTCGCGTCGTCAACTGGGTGGAACCGTTTTGTGCGTTTGCCGCTACGGTGACGGTGTGTGTGCCTACCGTCAGGTTGTCGGCCGGGATGCTCACGGAAAACCCGCTGTTTGCGCCGTTCGGATAGTTTCCGTTGGGGTAAATGTTCTTCTGTACGTCCGGGCGGGAGGTGAACGCCGCAGAATATTGCTTTTCATTGGCGGTGCCCTTATCTATATAGATGACATTGGATGCAATGCCGGATGGGGCCACAGACCAGCCGGCGACCGTCCAGCCGCCGTCCCCCGAGGAATCGACAGCCAGTGTGTCGATCGTGGTCTGCGGCGCGCCGACCACGATCGAAGTGGTCTGCTGCACGGTGCTGTTGCCGGTATCAGTCGCGGTTACGGTAATGCTGTGGGTGCCGGACGACAGTGTTCCCGCCGGGATGGTATAGGAGAAATCGGCGCTGATTCCGGTTTCCGGCAGGGTCTGGAGCGCTTTGCCGTCGGCGGAAACCGTGACCTGTTTTAATCCCGCGTGCGCCGCGGCGGTGCCTCCTACCGGGATACCGCCGTAATAGGTCGCATTGGCATTCAGGGTGCTGCCGGAGAGGGTCAGCGGAATGGTGAACGCTTTCAGGCAGACATTGAGATTTGAGTTGCTGCCCGACTGGATGAATTGCGCGGAACCGCTGCTGGGATCCTGCGCGGCGGCCAGATCAATGGCGGTGGTGTCTTCCCAGTCGGTGCCGTTGTCCGAGACAAAGCTCTGTCCCGAGGATGCCGTAGCCTGTGAGGAATAGCCGCTGACCGGGCCCTCAATGGGGATCACGCCGCCCTGGCCGACGAACTCCACTTCCACCGCAAACTGTTTGCCGCTTGTCAGCGCCACCTGGTTGGAAAGAGCGGCGGTATGATAGCCGGCGTCCGCAACGGTGCCGGATGCGACCAGTGTGGCGTTGGTGAGCGATCCGGTGTAGTTCGGAATGATGTAGAGATTATAGGATGTGGAGGGGATGAGCGTATAGAAGCCCATGGCGGCGAGGCTGTCATTGTCCGATGCAGTGAACACGTTGGCCATCCACTGTGTACCGGAGCCCGACATCCCGATCTCACCCACTAGGCCCAGCGGGTCGTACTGATAATTCCGGTTGTAGTTGTCGGTGGATTCTGCGCTGTCGAAGACCGCGCTTTCCGACTGGCCGAGGGACTTATCATAATAGGAAACATAGAAATAGCCGCTGTCTCCCCAACTGGTTCCCCAACTATTGCGGCACAGGAACGCACCGTTGCCGGCGGGCGTGCCGCCCGCCGTCGTGGTGAAATTCGAGGCCGGATATGCATCGTTCCACCCAACGATGTCCACCGCGTGATTGGCGGTGTCATCATGCGGGTCGAAATAGCTGGAGGTGGACGCACAATAATAGGAATTTTCATCCATATATATGGGCGTGGAAACTGCACCGTCGTTCATCACGGCCTGCTTGATGGCGGTATCCGTGTCTGTGTCGCCGTAGCCGCTGCGACTGGGCAGCCAGTCCACATTCTGCACGTGCTTTTGTACGCCCGATGTGGTTCCTTCATTGAGCGGACCGTTCCAGCGTGCCAGGTATGCCGTGGCCATGAGATCGTTACCGCCGTCATTTTCACTTGCGTCGAAGCCTGCGTTCTGGACAAGGTCGCTTTCGGAAAAATCGTCTTCTTCGCCCGGCATCAAAAAGGATTCCAGAGAAGCGATGGCTGCATAGGCCCAGCAGTCTCCCTCCATTCCCTGGTCCCTGATGGGGGTCAGTTTATTGGTCGTGCGCAGGTCGTAGGAAGAAGGGATGCTGACGGCCCCATACCGGCGGGAAGCGCCCGTGGCGGCGTGGGGAATTTGCAACAGGGTGCTGCGGTAGCCCAGTTTCCGTGTGCCGCTCCCGGAGGATGCGGTATGCATCAGCGAGGTGACGGAAAGCCCGGATATACTGGCACCGGTTGTTGTCTGTACAGTGTACTGCTGTGCGGTGGAGGTGGCGGCCGATGCCGGCACCGAACTGGATAACAGGAAGAAAAATGCGCAAACTGCCGCGCATACGCGGGTGGTTTTGATTTTCATTGCGGCCCCCTTTTTTACGAATGAAATGTCATAGTCGATCAGCAGATGGATGTGCGCCGTCTGTTCCGCAGCCCTTTTCAGGCGATTTCGGTCAAAACGATTCGGGAAAAGCGGCATGCTCAAGAAGAAAATCCATCTTATTTTAACATATTTCGGCAATGTTTGGCGAGGGCTACTTGTGAAAAATATGTATCCGCAACGATATTTGGAGCAAATTTTCTCAAGGGCACCGGAAAAAGGCAAGGGTCAGGCGCGTACTTTTCGGGGCGCTGCCTGTGTGCGCCGCTGCCTGGCGAGGTCGGCCACGATCTCGCGCACGGCCCGTTCGCTCATGCCGTAGGTATCTACCAGTTCCTGGATGTTGCTGCCCGTGTATTGGCTGCGGATCTCTTTGTCGCGGACGTTTTTGAGGATGGTATCTGCTTTGTAAATGTAAAGATTGCAGCCGCCGTATACTTCCACCAGTGTGCGGTAGGTATCCATCCCGACAAGTTCGGCCAGATCGCGCTGTTCGCCTCTGAGATCGGATACCGTAAGCTGTTTCAGTTCCATGTGTGTTCCCTCCGTGTGTCGGGTACCTGTGTTTTCGGGTGCCGGCGGGGTTGCACAGCGGCCTCCGGCATGGTAAACTATAAAAAGCAAGGTACGTTGCTGTATACAGTATAAATGAGAATTCTCAATTTATCAAGTAGGAATATGCAATTTTTTTGAGAAAACTCTCTGACTAAAGGGGAAGGCCGTTGACGACCATAAACAGGATATTCCAGCTGATGGAAGCGCATGAGATGAACGCGGCGCAGCTCACCCGCGAAGCCGGGCTGACCGTCGGGCTTGTCAGCCAGTGGAAAAAGGGTGCGCAGAAGCCGTCATCCAGAAATCTGCAGAAAATCGCGGACTATTTCCATGTGTCGGTGGATTACCTCCTTACAGGCAAAGACGGGCCATCCGCGCCGTCGCTCTCCCTGCCCGAGGAAGACACGGTGGACAGCCAGCTGCGCGAGGTGAACTTCGCGCTTTCAGGCGAGGTGCATGAGCTGACGCTGAACGAAAAGAAAGACGTGCTCGATTTCATCAAGTTCGTAAAAGCACAGCGCGCCGCCAAAGATAAAAAAGAAGGCCGGGAACATGGACATACTTGACGAACTGTATCAGGATGCCGCCGAAAACCAAATCCCCGTTTATGACGGCCCGCTGGGAGAGATCAAGGGCGTCATCGCCGATCTGGGGGACGGTGCGGCTGCCATTGGCTTGAACACCGGCAAGATGGAAGACCGTCAGGAAACGGCCGAAACGTTTGCGCATGAGTTGGGCCATTATCACACCGGCACCTATTACCGGGCATACAACCCGCTGCAGTTGCGCAGCAAAATGGAATACAAAGCGGACGTCTGGACGGTGGAGCGCCTGCTCCCGGTGGAACGACTGAGGCGTGCGTTTGCGGAAAACTGCCGGGAATGCTGGGAACTGGCGGAATATCTGGGCTGCTCGGAGCGGCTGGTCGCCCGGGCCGTCCAGATCTACCGGCAAAAAGGACTGCTATAAAAATCCGGCTGTAGACAAAAAGGGCGGGGCCCCCATTGGGGGCCCCGCCCAACGCTTTAAAAGCGCTGATTACTGCATGCCGTTGATGGAACCGCTGGCCATGCTGTTTTCGACCTGCGCGATCATCTTTTTGACCATCTGGCCGCCGATGGAGCCGGCCTGACGGGAGGTCAGGTCGCCGTTGTAGCCCTGTTTCAGGGACACACCGACTTCGCTCGCAGCTTCCATTTTAAAACGGTTGAGGGCTTCACGCGCCTGCGGGATCAGGGTCTGGTTGCTACCATTGTTACCAGCCATATATATCTCTCCTTAAAAAGGTTTTTGTTTTGCGTTTGCTTTACTATTTTGGGTTTTGTGCGTTGAATTATGAAATGCAATTGTTTCTAATTTTTATGGTTTTTCTTGTTACACGTTTAATCCCTTATCCGGGAATGATATACCTGCCAGCCACAGTGCCGCCACGCTGGCCAGCAGCGGATAATCGTCGCGCGGGGAGGAGAGCGTCACCGGCAGCTCGCGCGGCTCCACCGGCGCACCGTCTGTGGCGTGGATCTCCCGCTGGAGGCTGACGACGGCGGTGGCGGGCGTGCGGCTGGAAAATGTGACGGTGTTTTTCTGCGAGAGCCCGCAGGTGACGATGGGAACATGCTGTGCCTGCAGCAGCGCGGCAGCCTCCTCGTTTTCCGGCTCCAGCACGGCGGCGTGGGCTCGGGGCAGGGTGACGCCGCCAAGCCCGCTGCAATTTGCTTTAAACAGCAGGATGCAGTGGTCCATCTGCACCGAACGCATCTGCCCGTCGTCCAGCAACAAATAGGAGACATCCGGCACGCAGGGCGGCAGAAGAGTGACGGACTGCGCCGTCAGGCGCAGCACGCCGACCCGCAGGCTGCGCAGCGCGGCCAAAAGCATATTGGCGATGTTCTCATCTTTCTCGGAACCATACAGGATGATGGGATTCATCCAATTCCTCCTGTCTGCGATCAAACGCGTTTTTTATTACGGCCATGCAAAAACACCTGCCTTTTTTTAGTATGCCCGTAAACAGGACGGTAAACCCGGCGGCCGGACTGTGCACCGCAGCGGCCCGGGCCGCGCTTGACACACCCCCAAGCATATGGTACGCTTTTTATGACAAAAATCGATTTTGCCGGCGTGAACGGCTTGTCCCGCCGCACGCGTTTAGAAAAGAGTGATGGATATGAAAAGCATTCAAAATCGCAGAGAACACGGGCCGCTTTTGCCGGGTATTGCGGTTGCCGCCGCAGTGCTGGCCGCCGCGACAGCGCTGACCGCCTGTATGGGCCACACCAAACCGGCCCAGTTGGTTTCTTCGTCCTCGTCTTCGGTATCCTCCGCCGTGTCATCACAGGTGTCGTCGACATCCGCTTCATCGGTTTCGTCCGGCAAGTCCTCTTCGTCGGCTTCGTCGACTCCGTCATCGTCGTCTGCTCCCGCGTCCTCGTCCGCTTCAATCGCCGCGGGCTACACCTTGTATACCAACGATCGTTTCGGGTTTTCCGTGCCGGTGCTGTCGTCGCTGAAAGCGTTCAGCAACAGCAGTTCGGGGCAGACGTTCACGTCGTCCGACAATACGGTGATCCTCAGTGTTTCCGGCGGCAACAACGCGGAAAACCTCAGCCCGTCCGATTATTTTGACCAGTATTTTTATCAGCGGCAGGCGGGCATCCTCTCCAAACAGGAAAGCGGCGATACCACCGTCATCACCTGGAATGTGGATGGTAAATTGGGCTATATCAAGTCTGTGGTGGGTACCGGCTCCATCAATACGCTTCGTTTTCAGTTCCCGGAAGGGCAGAAGGCACAGTATGATGCGGCCGCGCAGTATATGATGGCACATTTTGAAGCACCCGGTGTGGGTACCGCGCATTGAACCGAATGCGGGACTGCCGGCTCGGCAGGATGTTTTTTTGAACGTTAGGTTCCGATGAAAAAAAGACGGCAGGTGCAGAATGCACCTGCCGTCTTTTGAAATGCGCGGATCGTCCGCCCTGCGTATCGAACGAGGCGGTTGTTCCCGAATGGATGTGCCCGGTTATTTGTAGAGCGACGAATGAGCGGCCGCTTCGAACGCCTGCTGCATGGAGGCTGCTGTCGTGAAGAAAGAGCCGACGATGATGATGATGATGGCGACGATGGCAAGCGCCAGCGCGGTGCTGAGCGCATTCCATTCCGGCGTGGCGGTCAGCACGCCTTTTTTATCCGCAGAGTTTTTGGCGTACAGGTCGGTATAGGGGACGTTTTTGGAAAAAAGAAGACCAAAAAATTTAACGAGGAAGATGATGGTGCCGACGATGGGCAGCAAGACCCACCAGATGTTGGCGGGGCTGGTGCCGAAGCAGCGAAAAAGCCGGACTGTGGCGATCAGCAGGACGACTATGCCGACAAGATCCAGGATGACGGTGACAGGGTTGCCGGGTGCAAAGAGACTGAGGATGGAGGCGATGAACGGAAACATCATGCCGACGGTAAGCGGGTTGGAGAAGCGCACGGTTTTTCCATAGATCCACATATTGGCGACGGGTACCCAGGCCAACTGTTTGTTGGGGTAGTCGGTCTTGATGGCAAGCGCCCAGTTGATGGTGCTGTAGAACAGCCAGGAACCGATCAGGACGATCAGCGACCCGATTTGATAAAGGTTCATACGTCATTCTCCCTTTCTTGCATACAAACTGTATGTAAAAGCAGGGCGCTTATGCCCCTGCTGGACCACTTTGATACCCAAACCTATTATCCGGTATCTTCCACAGGATTGCAAGAGGGCGGGAAATATAAAAAGCCGCCGGGACTTGCCGGCGGCTTTTCCGGTCGGCGGGGCCTCCCGGGTAATACCTATGCAGTTGCGGGCGGAATCAGTCCGCAGATTTGCTGACGGTTTCCTTTTGGCTGGGATTGTTGGGGTTGGTTTCCCATATGCGATCGGCTGTTTCTTTCCACTCTTTGGAAATTTCTTCGGTTTTTGCGGTGACTTCCTCGGCGCTCTCGTTGTCCTGATACTGGGTGGAGTGTGCGCCGGAGGTGTTGACCATGCCGCGCAGTTTTTCGGGGTTATCCAGCAGCGGGCAGGGACGCAGCATGTTCTCGTTGAACGGCTGGCCTTTTTTATATTCCTGGAAGAGCGGGGACTGGAGTGCTTCCAGCAGGCTCTGTTCCTTGATGTTCGCGTTGGAATAATGGATGAAAGCGCAGGGCTCCACATCGCCGTTGGCGTTGATGTGCAGATAGACGCGGCCGCCGGCGATGCAGCCGCCCACATATTCGCCGTCGTTCCAGAAATCGAGCAGGAAAATAGGCTTGGTGCCGTTGTGCGGGTTGGTGCCGCGGAATTTGTGCAGCTGGCGGTACATATATTCGCGCTGCTCCGGACGCGCCAGCAGATCGGTAACGGCATCTTTGCCGATGGGCATGTATGTGAAGTACCAGCCGAAGGTGCATCCTTTTTCGATCATGAGGTCGAGCCATTCGTCGCTGCCCACCACGTCGGTGTTCTTGCTGTGGTAGCAGGTGGAGAAGCCGAAGATGATGCCGTGGCGATGCAGAATGTCCATGGCGTTCATCACAGCCTGATAGGTGCCCTTGCCGCGGCGCATGTCGGTTTCTTCCTCGAAGCCTTCCACGCTGATGGCGAACGCGAAGTTGCCCAGGCGCTCGACTTCGGCGGCGAATTCCTCGTCGATGAGGGTGGCGTTGGTGAAAGCGAGGAACATGCAGTCGTTGTTCTCTTCGGCCAGGCGCAGCAGGTCTTTTTTGCGCACCAGCGGTTCGCCGCCCGAGAACAGGTACATATAAATACCCAGCTTCTTGCCCTGCTCGATGACGCTGGCCAACTGCTCATAACTCAGCGAGACGCTGTTGGCGTATTCCGCCGCCCAGCAGCCGGTGCATTTGAGGTTGCAGGCTGTGGTCGGGTCCATCAGGATGGCCCACGGCACGTTGCAGTCGTATTTGGCTTTGCTCTTGTCGATGATCGTGTTGCCCACAAGGCCGGCGTTCACGATGAAGTTCGTCAGGAAGCGTTTCTGGGTATTTTTGTTCAGCTCGGTGAAATAGCGCTCGATCAGTTTGTACCAGTTGCTGTTCGGATCTTCCGCAATTTCCCGGAACATGCTGATCATGGACGCATAGGACGTTTTGGTCATGACCTTTTCCGCCCAGTTGATCATCTTGTTCAAGTTCTTCATCGGGTCTTTATCCACATATTTGTAGACTTCGTTGAGAACCAGTTTGCTGAGAATCTGTTTTGCGTTTATCATGGTTTTTCCTCCCCAAAAGAACCCTTTTGGTTTTGTGCATGCCGGACGGTGCCTGTTTCTCTGCGCTGTGAAAGCGGTGTGTCCTCAGGGCAGACCGATACGAACGGTCACGGCGGCATGCTGCAATATCCCTTGACCGCGTGATATGATTATCAAGCGAATTATACTATCGTTTCCATGGTATTGCAAGGTTTGACCGCTGATTTGCTGTCAAATTTGTGAAGTTGCACAGCAAACGCACCGATTCAACCGGTGTGGTCGTGCTTCATTTCCTGTTTCAGAAAAATCCACCAGGTGTGGACCATTGGGGTGCGGGCAGATGAATGCCTGCCTGTTTGCCGGTGACGCCGGGCGGATTCAGACGGGCCGTTCGATGGTGCCGCCGCCGAGCACGGTATCACCGTCGTAAAAAACGGCGGCCTGCCCGGGCGTGACGGCGCGCTGCGGCTCGTCAAACAGCAGGCGGAGCGCGCCGTTTTCCACCGTGTGCAGGGTAGCGGGCACGGCGGGCGCATTGTAGCGGATTTTAGCCTGCACGCGCGCCCCGTCTTCCAATGCGCCCGGCAGTATGCGGTGGGTGCCGCCCACCAGCGCGCCCGCCGCGAACAGCGCCGCGTTTTCACCCACGCGCACCTCGGCGCGCGCGGCGTCGATGGAGAGCACATAGAGTTTCTTTTCGGAAAAAGCCCCCAGCCCCTTGTGCTGCCCGATTGTGAACCGATAGACGCCGTCGTGACGGCCCAGCACTTGGCCGCTTTCGTCCACAATGTTGCCGGGGCGCAGCAGGCCGGCGCAGTTTTCGCGTAGAAAACCGGTGTATCCGCCGCGGCCGATGAAACAGAGGTCCTGACTGTCGGTTTTCTGAAAGGTGGGCAGGCCGAACGCTTTGGCAAGGGCGCGGATCTGCGGCTTTTCATATCCGCCGCAGGGGAACAGGATGCGACCAAGCTGCGTCTGCGTGAGCATATAGAGCACATAGGTCTGGTCCTTGCGTGCGTCGGCCGCGCGCACGAGACGGCAGCCGCCCGCGTCGCGCAGGATGCGGGCGTAATGTCCCGTGGCGATGAAATCGGCCTGGAACTCGTCGGCTTTGCGCAGCATGGCGGTAAACTTCACACGCGCGTTGCAGGCGATGCAGGGGTTGGGCGTGCGCCCGCGCAGGTATTCCGCGGCGAAATAGTCGATGACGCCGCGCTTGAAATCGGCCTGCGTGTTGAGGACGTAGTGCGGGATGCCGAGCACGTTGCAGACGGCGCGCGCGTCGTCCACGTCGGTGACGGAGCAGCAGCTGCGCGCGCAGGGGTTCTCCTCTTCCGGCCAGACATTGAGGGTGATGCCGATTACGCTGGCACCCTGTTCTTTGAGCAGGGCGGCCGTGACGGAACTGTCCACCCCGCCGCTCATAGCGGCCAGCACGGTTTTTCCCGCGAGTGGGAGGGCGGGAGTCATGCTTGCAACATCCTTTCCAGACAGGTGCGCGCCCGCAGGCGGATGGATTCCTCCACCTCGACCTGCGTGCGGTTTTCGGCCAGCGCGCGGTAAACGCTCTGCAGCGAAGTCAGCTTCATATTGGTACAGATCAGCCGTGGGGTGAGCAGGTAAAAGTCCTTCTCGGGGTTGTCCCGTTTGAGTTTGTGCAGGATGCCCATTTCGGTGCCGATGATGATGCGCTTCGCGTCGCTTTTGCGGCAGAAGTCGATGATTTCGCTGGTGCTGCCTGCAAAATCGGCGGCGTTCACAATTTCGGGCGAGCATTCGGGGTGCACGGCAACCGGCGCATCGGGATAGAGCGCGCGGGCGCTGTGCAGTTCGTTCAACGTCACACGCGCGTGGGTGGCGCAGCAGCCGTTGAACAGCGTGAAGCGCTTTTCGGGCACCTGCTTTGCCACATAGCTGCCGAGGTTCTGATCGGGCACGAACACGACCTCGTTTTCTTTCAGGCTGCGCACGATGCGCACCGCGTTGGAGGAGGTGCAGCAGATGTCGCACTCGGCCTTGACCTCCACAGAGGAGTTAATATAGCAGACCACCGCTGCGCCCGGATGCTCCGCCTTGAGCCTGCGCACGTCCTCGGGCGTGATGGAATCGGCCATGGGGCAGCCCGCGTGCGCCTCGGGCAGCAGCACGGTCTTTTCGGGAGAAAGGATCTTGGCGCTCTCAGCCATGAAGCGCACGCCGCAGAACACAATGGTGGAAGCATCGGATCCGGCGCAGATCTTGCTCAGGTAGAACGAATCGCCGACATGATCGGCGATGTCCTGCACTTCGTCGATCTGATAATTGTGTGCCACGATGACGGCGCCGCGCTCGGCTTTCAGGCGCCGGATTTCCTGAATCAGTTCCATATATCAATTCCTTCTGTGCAGTTCCCGCGGGGCTGCCCCCGTGGGAACGATGTGGAAAAAAGTGTGGAAGTTGCGCAGGAAACGACCTGCTTCGCAAGTTATTATACCATGAAATTCACTTTTTTCAATTGCAGAATTGCCGAGGCCGCCTCGGGAAGCCGTGCGCCATATGGGCGGTAAACTTATGAACCCAAAAGATTGCCAATGCGTGTGATACCCGGTATAATAGAAACCGGTGCGGCTGTTGTGTCTTTGTGGCGCGCCGCTGCGACGACTGATACGGATTTTGAAGGGACTGTTTGCATGGCTAATCTGCTTCTGCTGCTCAAGGCGCTCATCCTCGGCATCGTTGAGGGCATCACGGAATTTCTTCCCATTTCTTCCACTGGGCATATGATCCTGGTCGGTGCGTTCATGGGTACCGACAGCGGCCCATATGCAAAATTTTTCACGCTGTTTGAAATTGTCATTCAGTTCGGCGCCATCCTCGCGGTGGTGGTGCTGTTCCGCAAGCGCATTCTCGATGTGTTCCGGAACTTTAAGCCCGGCCAGTACGGACTGCGGCTTGCGCTGGCCATCATCGCTTCGCTGGTACCTACGGTGATCGTGGCGGTGCTGTTTTATAAAAAGATCGGTAAGCTGCTGATGTATCCGCTGCCGGTGGCTCTGTCCCTGGTGGTGGGCGGCATCGCGCTGATCTACTTTGAGCGGGCGTTTGGCCACAAGGGAAAAGTGCGCCGGATGGAGGACGTGGGCATCAAAGAAGGCTTTATGGTCGGCGTCTTCCAGTGCCTCTCGTTTCTGTGGCCCGGTTTTTCGCGCTCGGCGTCTACCATCATCGGCGGCTGGGTCGTGGGACTGACCACCGTGGCCGCCGCGGATTACACCTTTTTTCTGGCGATCCCCACGATGTTCGGCGCGTCGGCTTATTCGCTGCTCGACGCCAAAATGAAGCTGAGCGGTATCGAAGTGGCCGCGCTGGTGCTCGGTTTCGTAGTGGCGTTCATCGTGGCGCTCATCGTGGTGAAGAAATTCATCGGTTTTTTGAAAAAGAAACCGCTGCGCGTGTTTGGGTATTACCGCATCGCCGTGGGTATCGTGATGCTCATCTGCGTGGCGGCCGGCGTGCTGCACTGAGCGGCGTTTTCGGCAGGGGCTGCCTGTTGGAATAAGTAGACATCGTGTGTGAAAACAGCCGGTATGCTGCGGAAACCCCGCCACATGCCGGCTGTTGCTGGTGCCCGGATATGCATCCCGCCGGGGGCTTTTGCATGTATTTCCAATATTTATGAAATGATTTGACCGTATAATGGATTGACATTTTACAGGAAACCCGGTATATTTAATGAAAATGTTTCTAGAATGATACCATTTTGTAACTATTTCACCGCCCGACATTCTATACTTTTGGCCGCCTGCTTGAGGCGGCCTTTTTTGATAGAACATACGGCGGGAGAATCCTGTAAATGAGGCGATTGAATGCTTAACATTCTTCTGGCGGCGGCATCGCAAGCAGAAAGAGAACAATTTCGCGCACTCCTGCCGGAGGTCCCGGCGCGGATGAACGTGTATGAGGCCGAAACGGAAGAAGAGGCCCTGCGCATCGCGCAGACGACAACTATTGCATTGTTTGTGATCGACACTCAATTGAAGAACGGTTCCGGCCTGCATTGCGCCGCGGAGATCAGGAAGCTGTCGCTCTGCCGGCTGACATGGATCCTGTTCATCAGCCAATATGCCGATGGGATACCCGAAGCGTTCCAACAAATCCACTGTTACGATTTTTTCATCAAGCCCTATGACGCGGGCCGGATGCGGGAAACGGTGCGGCTGCTGCTGGGCGAGGGGCGGGCCGCCGGGCCGGAGCGGCCGTTTCGCCTGTTCCGCAATGGGAATAAGGCGTTCAAAGTCTACGTGGATGAGATTATTTTCCTGGAGATCAACGCGCGCGCCTGCACCATCCATACGGCTGAGCAGGTGTTCCGTCTCAACCGCATGCCGCTCAAGGATGTGCTGCGGCACATTAACAGCCCGGACATTATCCAGACGCATAAATCCTACGCGGTCAACCTGCGGTATATCCGCAGCATTGAGCGCTATGCGCTCACGTCCTGGAATATCCATTTCGATAACTATCCGGAAATCGCACTGCTTGGGAACAAATACAAGGACAATGTACTGCGGTTGTTTGAAAAATCCGAGACGGAGTGTTAACAGTTTTATGTAAAATACATAAAACTGGAAATTGGCAATAGCTTGGCATAAAACTAGAAAAATTCGCCACGATTATACATATTTCAACAATAAATCCGTTTATATGCTGTTTTTCGCGCTTTTTGGGAAAAACTGGTTTTCTTTTTTCTGGAAATTTATATACTGGAAATAGAAACCATCTGCGGACATGCGGCGAATATGGAATCGATACCATTTCCGCGCTGAGGAGGTGAATCCCGCCCGCAGCCCGCGATGGAAGATAGAAAACGACGACTGTGAAAACGGAGGAGAAAACATGAAAAAACGAGCACTTGCACGGCTGGCGATTTCCAGTACCATCCTGCTTGGAACGGCGATGCTGGCTTCGCCGTTTGCAATGGCACAGACGGCGGACTATAACAACACCTACGGTATTTCCCACATTACGCGCTATGATATGTCCCAAATTCCCGGCCAGCAGTCCAGCGCACAATTTGAAGTGCCCGAATTCGACGCGTCTACACTTAAAAACCTGCATGTGCAGGGGCCGGATGAAAACGGCAACCCGGTCGATCTGGATGTTTGGGACAGTTGGCCGTTGCAGAGCCCGGACGGCACGGTCGCAACCTACAACGGATATCATCTCGTGTTCGCGCTGGTGGGCGACCCCAGCCGCGCGTGGGATACGCACATTTATCTGTTCTACCAGAAAGACGGCGAGACCTCCATCGACAGTTGGAAGTGCGCGGGCCGTGTCTTTCAAGACAGCGACAAATACACGGGCGATCCCATACTGGCCCAGCAGACGGAAGAGTGGTCGGGTTCTGCGACACTGACGGCGGACAACAAGGTGCGGCTGTTCTATACCGACCGCGGCGCATTTGATCTGGCCAACGGGCTGTATGGCAAGCAGACGCTGACGACCGCACAGGTCAATCTCTCACAGCCGGATGCGTCCACAATCAAAGTCGATGGCGTGCAGGATCTCAAATCCGTTTTCGATGGAGGAGACGGCACCATTTACCAGAACGTGATGCAGGGGCAGGTGACGCCGGGTGACAACCACACCCTGCGCGACCCGCACTATGTGGAGGACAACGGCCATAAATACCTGGTGTTTGAAGCCAATACCGGTACGACCGACGGCTATCAGGGCGAAGATTCCCTGTTCAACCAGGCGTATTACGGCGGCTCCTTCCGTTTCTTCCAGACCGAAAAGGACAAGCTCCTGAACAGCCCGTCCAAGGACGCGGCCGCTGTTGCCAACGGCGCACTGGGCATCATCGAGCTCAACGACGATTATTCTCTCAAGACGGTGATGAAGCCGCTTATCACCTCCAATACGGTGACCGATGAGATCGAGCGCGCAAACGTGTTCAAACTCAACGGGCGCTGGTATCTGTTCACCGATTCCCGCGGCTCGAAGATGACCATTGACGGTATCGGTGCCAAAGATATCTACATGCTGGGGTATTCCTCCAATTCACTCACCGGCTCCTATAAGCCGCTCAACGACAGCGGCCTGGTGTTGCACATGGACAAGAATTATTACGACCCGACCTTTACCTATTCCTACTATGCCATCCCGCAGGAAAAGGGCAACAATGTGGTCGTCACCAGCTACATCACCAACCGCAGTATTTCCACGGAGCATCATTCCTCTTTTGCACCCAGCTTTCTGCTCAGCATTCTGGGCAACCACACAAGCGTGGTGCAGGGCGGTCTTCTGGCGCAGGGTCAGTTGACGATCGACGGCGACCAGCACCGCCGGTGAAATCCGGCGGACCATTTCTTCTGAGCGAATCCATCTTCCTTCCCCCTTTTTTCTTTTTTACAGTGCGCGGCGCATGCCGCGCGCTGTTTCTTTTCTACATTTCTATGCGTATGTGCATGCAAAAACGGGCGAAAATGAAAGAGGAAAAGCGAAAAGACAGCACAGGTTTTTACCAGTGCAGTTTTCGGCGCAAAAAGGAGACACAGGGCAAAAATGCAGTTTGACTTTATCTGACCAAAGTGCTATACTGCATGCAAAGGTGCAAAAAGATCCGCCGCCGCATGCGGCGCAGAGGAGGAATGGGTATGACCATGGAAGAATTTACCGTCAAGGCGCAGGAGGCAATCTCCACGTCGCAGGAGCTTGCCATCCGGCTGGGTAACCAGCAGGTGGACGGCGAGCATCTGCACGCCGCGCTGGTGCAGCAGAAAGACGGGCTGATCCCTAGGCTGCTCGGCTATATGGCCGTGCCGCTTGAGCAGTACCGCGCCGAACTGGATGCCCAGCTCGACAAGCTGCCCCGCGTGTCGGGCGGCGGTGCCGACCAGACCTACCTCACCAGACGATACAGTACGCTGCTGCTGCACGCACAGGACGAATCCAAAAAATTCAAGGACGAATACACCGGTGTGGAGCACATCTACATCGCGCTGCTGAAAGAAAAGGGCACGCCGTCCGAGGCGGTGTTCCGGCGCTTTGGCGTCACGCTCGAAAAATTCATGGAGGCGCTGCAAAAAGTGCGCAGCAACCAGCGTATTGAGTCTCAGGACCCCGAGGCCACCTATGATTCGCTGAAAAAATACGGGCGCGATCTGGTGGAGATGGCCAAAGCGGGCAAACTCGACCCGGTGATCGGGCGGGATGCGGAGATTCGCCGGGCCATCCGTATCCTCTCCCGCCGCACCAAGAACAACCCGGTGCTCATCGGCGAGCCGGGCGTGGGCAAGACCGCCGTGGTGGAAGGGCTGGCGCAGCGCATTTTGAAAGGCGACGTGCCGGAGGGTCTGCGCGACAAGACCATTTTCGCCCTCGACCTCGGCGCACTCATTGCGGGTGCGAAGTTCCGCGGTGAGTTTGAGGAACGTCTGAAAGCCGTGCTGAAAGACGTGGAAAAATCCGATGGGCGCATCATCCTGTTTATTGATGAAATCCACACCATTGTGGGCGCGGGCAAGGCGGACGGCGCCATGGACGCGGGCAACCTGCTCAAGCCCATGCTGGCGCGCGGCGAACTGCACTGCATCGGCGCCACCACGATGGACGAATACCATAAGTATATCGAAAAGGACGCCGCGCTTGAGCGCCGGTTCCAGCCCATTGTGGTGGATCAGCCTTCGGTGGAGGACACGATCTCCATTCTGCGAGGGCTGAAGGAAAAATTTGAGATCCACCACGGCGTGCGCATCACCGATGGCGCGCTTATCGCCTGCGCGGAACTCTCCGACCGGTATATCAGCGACCGCTTTCTGCCGGACAAAGCCATCGACCTGATGGACGAGGCCGCCGCCATGCTCCGCACCGAAATCGACAGCATGCCCACCGAGCTGGACGAAATCTCCCGCCGGGTGATGCAGCTCGAGATCGAGCGGCAGGCGCTGAAAAAAGAGGATGATCCTGCGTCGCAGTCCCGGTTGGTCACGCTGGAAAAAGAACTGGCCGCCCTCAAGGAAAAAGGCGACCGGATGAAGGCCCAGTGGGAAATGGAGAAAAAGGACATCGGACGCGAAAAGGAGATCAAGCAGCAGATCGAGGACGTGAAGCGCGAGATCGAGGAGGCCGAACGCCGCTATGACCTTGAGAAGCTGGCCGTGCTGCAAAACGGCAAGCTGCCCGAACTCCAGAAAGAACTGGAGGAGGAAAAGAAGCGCGTTGCATCCGCCGGCGGCGAGCATCTGCTCAAAGAAGAAGTCACCGAGGAGGAGATCGCCGAGATCGTCGGTAAGTGGACGGGTATTCCGGTCACGCGCCTGGTGGAGAATGAGCGGCAGAAGCTGCTGCATCTGGGCGACACCCTGCACCGCCGCGTGATCGGGCAGGACAGTGCGGTGGAAGCCGTGTGCGACGCGGTCATTCGTGCGCGCTCCGGCCTGAAAGACCCCACCAAACCCATCGGTTCGTTTTTGTTCCTCGGCCCCACCGGCGTTGGCAAGACCGAACTGGCCAAAGCGCTTTCCGAGGCTCTGTTCGACAGCGAAAACAACGTGGTGCGCATCGATATGTCCGAATATATGGAGAAATTCGCCGTGGCCCGGCTGATCGGGGCGCCTCCCGGTTATGTGGGCTATGAGGAGGGTGGCCAGCTCACCGAGGCCGTGCGCCGCAAACCGTATTGCGTCATCCTGTTCGACGAGATCGAAAAGGCGCACCCGGATGTGTTCAACATCCTGTTGCAGCTGCTGGACGACGGCCGCCTGACCGACAGCCAGGGCCGCACGGTGGATTTCAAGAACACCGTGGTCATCATGACCTCCAACCTCGGCAGCCAATACCTGCTCGACGGTATCCGCCCGGACGGCAGCATCGACTCCGCGGCGGAAGAAGCCGTGCAGCGCGAACTGCACCTGCACTTCAAACCGGAATTCCTCAACCGCATCGACGAAACGGTGCTGTTCAAACCGCTGCGCGAGGAGGAGATCGTCCGCATCATCGACCTGGCGCTGGCCGGCATCCAGAAACGCATGGACGACCACCGCTGGACCCTTGAGGTGACCGACGAGGCCAAGAAATACATGGCGGCGCAGTCGTATACCCCCGCTTACGGCGCCAGACCGGTGAAGCGCTTTATGCAAAAGTATGTGGAAACCGCCGTGGGCAAGAAGATCATCGCGGGCGATGTGCCGGACGGCGCGACCATTCACATCGGGCTGAAGGACGGCGCGCTGGATATTTCGGTGCGCGACCCCAAACCGGTAGCGGCGGGCTGAACCAACCTGATACCGTAAAACAACCCAAAAGCCGTGCATGGCGGAAGCTGTGCGCGGCTTTTGGGTACCGTTCAAGAAGAACTTGCCGCCCGGCGGCGCTGTTTGACGCGCCGCGCGGGATATGCGCGGCCGGAGAGAATCTTGCGCACGGCGCGCTCGCTCATGCCGAAGGCGGCAACCAGCTCGTGGAGGTTGCGGCCGTTGTAGCGGCGGCGGATTTCTGTGTCGCGCGCGATGCGCAGGATGGTGTCGGCTTTATAAATGTAAAGATTGCAGCCGCCGAAGATCCGCACCAGCTTGAGGTAGGTTTCCAGCCCGACCGTTTCGGCCAGGTCGCGCTGCTCACCTTTGAGGTCGGAAACGGTAATGTGTCTGAGTTCCATGGCTTTCCTCCTTTTTGCATGTCCGTAGTGTGTCAGACTGTGGCTTTGAAATAATCGTGCGCCATCGAGAGCGCGGAGAGCAGTTCGCCGCTCCAATACGCATACCAGTCGCCGTCGGTGGACCAGGTGCCGCAGACCTCGCTCTGGTTATCCGACACATAGAGCCGGTTCAGATAGGCCATGCAGCGCAGAATGAGCGGCTGGGTGAGCAGGTCGGGCACTTTGCGCGAATTGTAGGCGCGGATGGCAGCGCGCAGGAGCAGCGCCGCGCCGTGCGGATCGTCGTAGGCGCCGGTGGGCGGGCCGCTTTGGGGGAAAGCCGTGAGGGGATACATGTCGGCGGACGGCCAGTACCGGGCGACCATCGTGAGAAAATCGGAGACGATGCGCGCCGCCGCAGGGAGCGCGGGGTCGTTTTCCAGCGCGCGGGCGGCCGCTTCGAGCGCCCGGTACTGAAACCCGCCCCAGAAGGTGTTGGGGTCGGGGCCGTTCCAGGTCCAGGTGCCGGGCGTGCCGTAGGCCGCCGCGTCCCACCGGTTCCACACATAGCAGGGCGCGAACGGCCCGCGCACGCCGGTGGCGGCTTCGTAGGCGTCCTGCGCGTCGCTGAGGAATTGCAGCACGGTGGCCACGCCGGCCGGATCGCCGATGGCCTGCCAGATATAGGGCGCCTGGTAGCCGGTGTAGGGCATGCCGCGCCAGGTGACGATGGAACCATGCAGCAGGTTGACGGTGAACGGCGCGACATACGGCGTGTAGGGAATGACTTTTTGCGGCAGAAAGCGCAGGCGGTAGACGCTGATGGTCTGCGCGGCGGAATTGTCCACGTACACCGCCGCGTTGGCGATGGCAACCCCGACTGCGGGGCTTTGCGCCGTGCCCAGCCGGTAGAGTGTGAACGTGCCGCCGGACGCGGTGAAATCGAACACGACGGCCCGGATGGCACCGGTGAACACGGAGGGCGGCGTGCCGTTCGAGGGCTGGTAGCCGCTTGTCGTGAACGCCGACAGGGCGGGCGTGACGGTGGTTTTGACGGATGCGGCGGGCAGGGGATAATACCAGTACCACCCGGCGGCGTCGGTGAGACGCAGGCTGCATGGCGCGCCGGAGGCGTAGGTGACGGCGGGGCAGGATGTGAGGGGAATGGTCGCGTCCGGATACGGCTCGAGCTGCGCGTAGCCGTCTGCCGATTTGGAGTAGGCGGCGGCGACATATGAGCCGTCTGCCGCCGCGGTGGCGGAAACAGTGCTGGCACTGTCTTTATTGACACCGTAGGTGGAGGATTTGTAGGACATGTCCCAGACAAGGCCGGCGGACAGGAGGAAATCGGACAGGCGGAGCGTGACCGTTTGCGGAACACCGCTGCCGTCCAGCGCCGCGACGGCGGAGTAACGGGTGTTTGCATCGTAGGACGTGGTGGGGTCGATGTCGATGCGGACAATGCCCGCGAGCGTGGAGGCGATCTCCAGTTCCAGGTAATTGTTTGTGCTCCAGGTGTCGGCCAGCGCGCCGTTGCCATACTGCGCGAACCCGCTGCCCGTGGGTATCCGGATATCCACCGCGCCGGTGGTCATGTTGCGCGAGACGGATGCGCCGTCCCGGCTGGTTTGCCAGTAGGTGCCCGCAAGGTCGAACGGGTCGTCGGTGCCGGTGCTGGCGTCGAACCAGTCGTCAAAATCGTCAACGCGCACGGCGGACGGGATTACCTGCCGCAGATAGGCGCAGGCGTCGCTCCATCCGGATTCGCCGGTGGAACGGGAGAGCCGGTCGAAGCAATCATAAAGCCACCAGAGGCTGTCCACCGCGCAGGAAATCTCGGTCGGTTCGAGCGGCCGCCAGACGGGCCATGCCTCATAGGTGCTGTTTTTGGGGATGACGGGGCCGCCCAGATCGCTGTAGGCCACAAGCGCGGGGCCGGAAAACGACGTGTCTTCCAGCATCACGGTGAAGGTGGACGCGCCGTCGGTGGCGCAGGATGCGACGGCGTACTGCGTGCCGGTGATCCGGGAGAATGGGTTGGGCCACTGGAGGGTGGCGTCCGGCGCGCGCACGGAAAAGACTCTGCGCGCCGCGTGCTGCGCTGTGAATGTGGCCACGCCGTTTGCAAACGTCACCTGCCGGTCGAGGTAGAACACCTCGGAGGTGAAATCCGCTTTGACGTCGAACAGCCAGGTGGGCAGGCGATAGGTCTGTCCGTCGAACACGGCGGGCAGGTTTTCCCCGTCGAACAGCACGTCCATCATGCGGGCGGCCACGCTGCGCGCGAAGGTGAGCCATTTGCCGTCGCCGGTGGAGAGGTAGGTGTCCAGCATGCCGCGCAATAGCAGAAATTCCCCTTCCGTGGTGCCGCTGCCCGGTGCGAAATAGACGCCTGTGCCGGATGCCATCCGGAACTGCGCCGAGACCAGATCCGTCTCGTTGAGGGCGTTGGGGATCTGGGCACGGGTATAGGTGGTGAGAAACTGGTAATGCGCGGCGAGCCAGCTCTCGATGGCGGCGCACCAGGCGCCGCCGGTGAAGATTACGCCGTTGTCGATATGCGGCTCGAGTGAAAGCGTGTCGGCCCGCAGGGTGTACCAGTGCGGGTCGGGCATGGTGAGCTGCACGGTGGAGAGCAGCGGCGTGTCGCTGCTCCAGCCAAAGCCCGTCACCTCCGCGTAGCCGATCAGCCGGCCGAAGTCGGTGTCGATCACCAGGGGCTTGAGCGCGTTGCCGGCCGCCATCCGGTTGAGCACGGCGAGCCGGGCGAGGTCGTGCGCACCGGCCACGATCTGCAGCACCAGCTTGCGTGGGGCGACTTTGCTGCGCCCAAACACCTGCCCGTCGTCGAGAATATCATTTGTGGTGAGGGTCTTGTCCGCGTCGAACGCGCCGCGCAGGTCGCTGGAAAAAAATCCGTCGTTAAGCGCTACGCCGTTGAAACTGATCGGAGTGAGCATGCGGGTGCCTCCTTTCGGTGCCCCGGCCTGTGTCAACCCGCCGCATTTTTTTGCCGGTGTGATTGACAGGGGAGTCGGGGCAGAGGTATAATTTCTTTTGGTAAGATTTTGTGAGCCATTGATTGCAGTATATCTTATAATAGTGAGATTTTCAAGAGAAAAACACACAATGGAAAGATGATCTACGTTATGCATAAAAAGGTAAGATGAATGATGGCGTTTTTTGATATTTACAAACAGCTTTGCCGGCAGAGCGGATTTTCGCCCAATGCCGTTGCCAAAGAGCTGCACATTTCATCCGGCACGGTGACCAAGTGGAAAAACGGCTCCATGCCGTCGGCCGAAAAACTCAGGGCCATCGCGGAGCATTTCCATGTGACCACCGATTACTTGCTTACCGGGGCGGACGGCCCGCTGGGCGAGGACGGTATTCCGCCCGTGACCTTCGACGATTTTACCTATGCGATGTTCCACGAGGGCAGGGAACTCACTGAGGAAAACAAACGGATGCTGCTGGATATGGCCCGATTGCTGCGTGAGCGGCAGCACCGGGAAGGGAAGGACAAGCCGGCAGGCGGCTGACAAGAGGGGACATGTATGTCTGACATCGAGCAACTGTATAATGAAGTGATGGCGCAGGGGATCATGCTGTTCAACTATGCAGCTGCCGGGACCCCGGCCACGGCGGTGCAGAACCTCTATGGCAGCGCCATTTTTGTGAACGAGCGGCTGGTGCGCACCACGGCGGAGGAAAAATATGCCGTGGCGCATGAGGCGGGGCATATCGCCACCGGTTCGATGCATCCGGTGGGTTCGCCGTGGGAGGTCATCGCGCAGGACGAATACCGCGCGGACAAATATGCCGTGCGCCGCCTGCTGCCGCTGGAGCACCTGCTGGAGGCGTTGCGGGACGGAGATGTGGAGCCGTGGCAACTGGCCGAACGCTTCAACCAAACGGAGGCGTTCGTTCGGCGGGCGATCTACATCTACCGGTGTGAGGGGAAAATTTGAAACGGTATTGTGCCGTATGGAAAAAAGCGCCGCGTGCGGTCCTGGACCGTGCGCGGCGTTTTTGCATGCGCAGAGCGGACGGTTGTCTGCCGTCGGATGCGCGTTTTCTGTCGAAAACGGCCGGGCCGGTCCGCAGCCTGTTCACCCCGCGCGTGGACAGGGCATAGGCTGGTGGTGGAGTCTGATTTGAAAGGAGCCGATAATTGTGTCAACGGATCATTTTCACGCGCAGAGCCGACCCATGCCGATGGGTGACCCGCTGTTCCCTCCGGGAACGCCGCTGGCCATGGCCTATGTGCCTATGCAGAAGTTGGAAAACATCTATGAACCGGTGCACGCGCTTAAACGCGGCACCCTGTATCCCGAACTGGATAAACCCTGGCATCCGGAAATGGGGGCGAGCGCAAAATGAACGAGCAAGCCACATTGCTGCGCAACATCGCCGCGATCGGGTTTTCCATGCAGGAGCTGCGGCTGTTTTTGGACACTCATCCGGCCGACGCGACCGGGATCGCGCTGTTCAACAAATATCAGCAGAAGCTGAGCGTGCTGACGGCCGAATATACCCGTGCCTACGGCCCGATCGATTCCAACACCGCCAACGCCGGCAACACCTGGCAATGGGTCAAAGATCCGTGGCCGTGGGAAGCGGCGGCCAACCCGGAGGTTTGATGCTATGTGGAGCTATGAAAAACGTTTGCAATTTCCGATCAAGATCAAACAGACCAACCCCCAACTGGCCAAGGTCGTCATCAGTCAGTACGGTGGTCCGGATGGCGAATTGGGTGCTTCTTTGCGCTACCTGAGCCAACGCATGAGCATGCCGTATCCCGAAGTGAAAGCCGTGCTGACGGATATTGGGACTGAAGAACTCGGACACCTGGAAATGGTGGGGACGATCGTCTACCAGCTTACGCGCAACATGACAATGGAGGAAATCAAAAAGGCCGGATTCGATGCCTATTTTGTGGACCACACCGCGGGCGTTTATCCGCAGGCGGCCAGCGGCGTGCCGTTTTCGGCCGAAGCGCTTGCCGTGAAGGGCGACGTCATCGCCGACCTGAACGAGGACCTTGCCGCCGAGCAGAAGGCGCGCGTGGTTTACGACAACATATTGCGGTTTACGGACGATCCGGATGTGCGTGAACCGATCAAATTCCTCAGACAGCGCGAAATCGTACATTATCAGCGTTTCGGGGAAGCGCTGCGCATCACGCTCGACCACCTCAATGAAAAGAATTTCTATGCGTTTAACCCGTCTTTCGATACCCCGTCGGCGAAGCGGTAGGAAACAATCCGGCATATTTGCATGAGAGGGCTGCTCCAACTGGGGCAGCCCTTTCGTAATTGCCGCCGAACAGGCAAGACAAAACTCCAGTTCATCAATCGGGGTGGGAAAATCTTATAAGATACAGGAAAAAGATGTATTTGCTTCCCATTTTTAACATCTCCTTGACTTTGAGTGTTGTCAAGGGTGTGCGGCTTTATTGTACTACTTTAAACATTCACGATACAAAGGCCGGCATCGAACATACGAGACTTGCTTATGAGCGCTATCCATCCATCGAAAAATTCTGTGCTGATGCAGGTTATCGTGGTATATTTGTATTTGATGTAGATAAAATCCTTGGCCTTTGTGTGGACATTTCAGAGAAAATCAAGCCGCATGCGTGGGAGAAACGTCCTTGGCGTTGGGTGGGTGAACGCACCTTCGGTTGGCTGAATCACTTTCGTTGTCTCAGCAAGGATTATGAAATTGCTACCGATTCCGCTGAAGCTGTCGTCAAAATCTCGCACTTAGCCGCTATTTTTGAGTATATTGAAATTTATTTCAACCGGCAACGTCGCACTGTCGGAATTCCGGTGGCGATTTTATTAGCAGCGGGCGGCTTAGCCCGCAATCTCACGATATTCCTTGTTTTTAGCTGATTGTACTACTTAGAACCTGTATTCACAAATGTTTCGGCAGAGTATGCACTACCGCAAAAAGGCGAGGGAAAGCGGCGATCGTCTGCCGCCGGATTTGCCCGTTGAAACAGCGGGGCATTGCTCCTCCCGCGGATCGGCAGGTTTGCCCGGAATGTGGCGGCACGTTGCATGTTATGGGCAAGGAAACCCGGCGCGGACTGAAACTCATCCCTGCCAGGGCTGTAATTGTGGAGCATGTGACCGATGCGTATTTCTTACCGGCGCTGTGAACGTACCCAATGCAGCGTTCCGGTTTTGAAAGCAAAAGGTGATGTGCCGGTCATCAAGGGAAGTTTTGCCTCGCCGGAAGCCGTGGCGCAAATCATGACGCAGAAATTCTTGACCGGTGTGCCGTTATACCGTCAGGAGCAGGAGTTTGCTGGCGGCGGGATCCATTTGTCCCGTCAAACCATGTCGAACTGGTTGATACGCTGTGCGGAAGATTGGTTGCAGCCCCTTTACGATCTGCTGCATGGGAAACTCTGCCGTCGCAAAGTGCTGCATGCTTATGCGTGGGTCGGTATACTCCGCGAATTGCCTAAAACCCTGGTGGGTAAAGCAATCCATTACGCGCGGTCACAACGGATGTATCTGGTGCGGTATTTGTTGGACGGACGGCTGGAAATCAGCAACAATCGCGCGGAAAACGCCATTCGGCCTTTTGTGATGGGGCGGAAGAACGGGCTGTTTTCCAATACGCCAAACGGTGCAGATGTTGAAAGCCTCATGCCGTGGAAGGCGTGACCGCTGATTTGACGGTTACCCTAAATATTAGAACTATTTGAGAAATAAAACAGGGGTTGAACATTCCTGCATGTTGGAATGTTCAACCCCTGTTTGTTATAAGATAGAAAATTAATCCTTATCGTAACTTTTTTTTCGAATCAACAAAACAGAAACACATGCCAAGATCAGTGTCCCCGAAGCACATGGAAGATTGCTGGCCAAATCGTTGCTTCCGGTGTGCGGGTTTTGTATCCTCGCACTGGAGGAACCGCTTCCGTGGCTGCTGCCTGTTCCCGACACAGTGGACGAGCAGCTTTCCTGATTGCTGCTTGTTTCTGAAGTCGTGGATGGGGTAGAGGATGCAGAACTGGCAGTACCCGCATCTGATGAACTTTCAGCAGATTCTGCCGCATAGGTGATTTGGATTCTGGTACTCTCTGTTTTGCCAGTACTGGTTCTCGTCACATAAATGCTTCCACCGCTGGAAGCAAGCTTCAGGTGCAGGGTAACGCTTTTTTGTGCGGGAGTAATGTCAATATCTGTTGCCAAGTGCAGTTTGCCGGCGGCCGCCGTCATTGCATTGACTTGCAGGTTTTCTCCCGTTGTGCTGGTTGTTGAGGCTGTGGCTTTAGCTGCATTGTCCGCCGACGCGGTTCCAATCATGTTCCCCGCAGTGGGTGCGTCATACATTTTCACAATATCCCCGGCATTCAGATTTTTGATCGTCACAGTATCGTCTGAACCGGAGTTGTTGGTTACCACAAAGCAGTCGGCGGTTAGCGGGTCGCTTTTAGCCGCCGTATAGAAGGTGCTGTACAGGTCTGTGGTGGAGCTGCTAAGCGGGGGAGAAGCCTTGGTGGTAAGACTGGGATCGGTGAACCACTCGCCAACGTTGCCGTTTACGTCACATACAGCAGGCAATGCGCCTACATTTGTAGATTCATTGGCAGCGATAGTGATGGTGCCGAGAACACAGCTGCTGCTGTCGCCCGCGTGCAGCGTAACAGTTTTCACATTGCTGCCATAGTTGATGGTTCCTGCATTATCGCCCGTTACTTGGCCGCCAACATTGATAGTACCACCGACGGCCCACCCATTAGCTACATCCTCAAGACCACAGCTTATAACAGTGTTCGCATTGACGGTTCCGGAAGTACCATTATAAACGCCATTGTTGCAGTTCCCTGTCGCAGTGCCTACATTGATAACGCCGGAAGAGCTGTTATAAACTCCACTGCCTGCCCCTTTTGCGGTACCTACATTGATAACGCCGGAAGAACCGTTATAAGCGCCATTGATAACGCCGGAAGAACCGTCATAAGTACCACTGCCGTTCCACTCGCCACTATTGGCGGTACTAACATTGACGGTTCCGCTGCCGTCATTCTCTACGCCATTTCCGCTGTTGCTGGTATCTCCGCCATTCGCGTTGACGGTTCCCAATGCGATAACAGTACCGGAAAAACCGCTATCGGCATCCAGACCGATGCTGTTGCCACTGGCGCCATTCGCCGCACCGCCCTGCAAGGTGATATTCTTCAGGATCAGTGTACCTCCACCGGTAACAGTAAGCGCATTGCTGTTGCCGCTGCTGTTATCCGGGGCAGTGAGTGTATAGTTCTCGCCGTCGATGGTGATGGTTTGACCGGAAGTTGTTGTGACAGTGTCGGATTCCGTCACATTGTTGAGCAGCGTTACCGTATCTCCACTGGTTGCCGCAGCATTCAGAGCATCCTGAAACGTGCTATAGTTTGTTCCATTGACAGCCGCCACGGCAGGGCTTACGGTAAATGCCGGGGCGCTTGCAGTATTTCCGCAATAATTGACGGTGATTGCGATGCTGTGGCTGGCAGCTGCCGCGGAAATCTGATCAAATGATAAGGTGTAGTTTGATCCACTGCCGCTGATACCAGTCAGGGCCAGCGGCTGCGGATCACCGCCGTCGATGCTGTAGGTTGCCGTAAAGTCATCCAATTCCGTTGTCGTGGGATATTGCATGTCCACGCTCACACTGCCGTTTGTTGCGCTTGGACAAGCAATCGTAGCTACATCATAGCCCATCGGTGTCGCAGTCTGGTTCAGAACCGCCAAACCAATGCAATGTGCCGTGTTGTACCAGCTATCAACATCAGGTTCGATACCGACTTCCCAATTACCCCCATCCGTGGCCATCCCCCAGGCAATTGTATAATTTGAATCAAGTTGACCGCTGTCATCTACAATTGTCGCATTATCCCACCATTTTCCATCGCCGCCGGCCGATACGTCATTTCCTGTTGCATTAGAAGTATTCGTGAGGAAGACCATTCCACCTGATATACCAGAGTCAGCGGTAAAGTTTCCATTATCCGGTTGAAGGAAGATGTCATACAGCGAGGTTCCACCATAGTCCTTATATACAGCCTCAAGCCAGTCGGAAGTGGGGCGCGTGTTCGCGATGCCGAGGTTGTTATTGGAAAATTGACCAGCCGTTAAGGCATCGCATGTTTGTGTCCATATCTGACCAGTAAAAACGGAAGTGCAGCCAGCGCCAGTATCGGAATTGCTCAAGACTTTGGGCCAATTTTCTGCACTGCTTGCCAGCAGGCATTCATGACCCGGCACTTGATAGTATCGTTGATCGCTCGGGCGCCGTGTAAAGGTTGATTCACCTGCTAGTATCGTATTGACATCCTGAAGGTTGGACTCAAAATTTGTCAGTTCGATTTGCGGCGAAAAACCGGATCCATCATAGTAATTTGGCGCATAGGTCGTTCCAGGATGATTTGCCCAGGTGCTGGGAGGATTCTGGTTCGCGTATTCCAGGCTCATCAGTGCAATGGCATTGAGCATGGAGTAGGTCCCAATAACATATGCCCGAAAACTCTGCCGCTCCGTATAAGCTTGGTGCTCCCAAGGATACGCGTAACACTCGTACTCATCGAACGTGCCGATGATGTCGTAGTTGGCATTGGCGTTGGTATACCAAGTTTTCGTCATCAATTGCCGTAAATTCTGCACCGATTGAAATATATCCTGGCTGCCATTTACCGGAGTTGAGTAATAGATGCTTTGGAAGAACTGCGTTATCGCTGCCTGTTGCTGGGCTTTTTCGTCTGCGGTGTCTGTTGGCATGCTTTGAATGGAATCAATCTGTTGGAGATAATCTTGCGCTATAACCGGATAGTTTTGAAATTGCGCATAAAAAGAATTCAGCGCATTGCCCAATGAAGCTTTGGTGGTATCAATGTTCACTTCTTGTTGCAGACTCGACAACTTGCTGTCTATCGTGTTCAACTGGTTTTCCATTTTCGTTAACTCATTTTTGATTTCAGTCACGTCCTGGAGTATTTGAGCGTCGGGACTTGGGGATATCAGATTCATTAGCGGGGCGACAATCGCAGGCAAACCAGGAATGCCGCTTGCCATCGCGGCCGTATCGAGTGCGATCGATATACAGTTTTTGGTGGTACTGTTCATAGAAACCAACCTGATGGACGAAGCCGTTTCTGCTTTTGCTACGCTGCTTGCGTGAACAGGTGTTACTGCCATGGTGAAAACCAGTATCGCCGAAAGAATAAGCGACAGTAGTGCTTTAACTTTTTTCATTCCCCATTCTACCTTTCTCTTTCCTGAATTTTAAGTTCTGGCAATTTTGAAATGATTTTTCATAACACTTATTTCATCTCAAAAAAGCAACAATTTAATGATATATGAAAAAATACAAAAAATCAATTTAATGTGGTTGCTTTGTAAACCTTGTTGAAACAATAGCCAGAAAACACTCGATTATATGGGAAACACAGAGTTGGAGGTGAATCTTTTCCATGCGACACCTACAGCATATTCAATGAGCAGCGCGGTTGCCCCGCTTTTACGATCGCGCCTGAAAGAATCAGAATGTTCATGTTGTTTCTCCGCTTTCAAAGTAACCGTTAAATCAACGGTCACGGTCTTACTTCCAAAAAACACAAAGCCAGAAACATGGCGGTTCGATGCTTGTAAACTTCACTCGATGCCGCTTGTGGGGTGTAATGGTCAAAGTGTCCCCGGCAGACAGTTGTGTTGTGGTGCAGGGAACACAATGGCGGAAGAAACAATCAACGGATATGGTGCGATCATGCCTGTAAATAAAACATTGTAGATAAATGAAAGCGGAATAAACGACAACAGCCAAATATTGATTGACCCAAAGTAGCGTTTTGCATTTTTTAAGGAGAATTTTCGCATTTTCATAGAGCGACCGATTATATTCGAGCCAGAAATTCAAAAGCTGCCCTGATGTGTGGTATGTTTTTATCTTCCGTATCTGGCGGTGCTGGAAAGCGCTGCGGCGATTGGATTTGTTGCGATCCAAAAGCGCGGAGATACAGAAGAAGCACGGAACGTAATATGGCCGTTTTGCAGCTTTCCGGATCATTTCACGGAAATTGCTTGCGTTCTGCAAAGCCCTTTCTGAAGGAAAGGAAAGCCCCGCTATATAACCTCGCAAGGTAAAACCCAAATCATACTTTGGATGGATTACAAACGCAAAAGTGACTGCTATAATGTATAAGTATCGTAAAGATTATGCGGCAATATCGGATTTCCGCTCCGCGTGAGGAACTGCCTTTTTTTCTGCGCCGCGGTTCCGGTCTGTTTTTATATGCTTCTATGCTTCAATATGGTGGATAAACGACAGTCGAATTTTTTGCGGGAGGCCGGAGGATGAACGAAACAAACGCCATCATAAAACCGGCGTTGAAAGAAATTTTTCTCGCCGGTTGGGAACGCTGCCGGGTCATTTTGTTCAGCGCGCCCTGCGGCTGCGGGAAAACGACCGCCGCACAAGCGCTGTTGGCCGGGCACACCGTCTGCACGCTCGGTGCGGAGGATGCACTTTCATCGCTGCAAAAGCCACCGAAAGGCTGCGACGCCGTGCTGGTGGACGATCTCCAATATTTTTCGGGGCAAGAATGCAGGCAGGCGCTCTGTGACCTGATTCGTGCGCGGCATGATCTGCATTTTGTTTTGCTGACACGAGGATATATTCCCGGATGGCTTATGCCGTTTCAGTTTACAGGCACACTGCTGGTGATCGACGCGCCCATGCTGCTGTTTGACCGAGAAACCGCCCGGCAGATGCTGGAAGCGCGTGGACATTCCGTCAGTGCCGGCGAGATGGCCGACATTCAGCGTGACATCAAAGGCTACCCCATTGGCATGGATATTCTTTGCCGCAAGCTGGGGCAAGATACGCCCTACGGAGAAACTGTGTTGAGTGCCGTGAAATGGGAGCTTTTTTTCTATTATGACGAGGCGGTTTACCGGCAATTTGAGATGCCGTTGCGCCGTCTGCTGGTGAGTTTGGCACCGTTTGAAGGCGTTCATCTGGAGCTGGTCAAGATCGTCAGCGGTGATTCCAATGTGGGAGAATTGCTGGGAAAGCTGCAGC
Organism: Ethanoligenens harbinense YUAN-3; assembly: GCF_000178115.2. Lineage (NCBI taxonomy): Bacteria > Bacillati > Bacillota > Clostridia > Eubacteriales > Oscillospiraceae > Ethanoligenens > Ethanoligenens harbinense. Next base: position 2,554,543 of record NC_014828.1, on the reverse strand, counting down.
GCGATACCAGCATGCTGCTGTTCGACAGGCTGGAAACCTGGCATTTCTGGCCCATTTTCCGGGAATTTCTGATGTGGAAGTTGCACCAGGTAATGGATGAAACAGAGCAGCGGGCACTTTACAGCCGCGCCGCGCTTTATTACGAGCTGCACGGCGAAACCAGCCAAGCGCTGGACTATTATACCCGCGCGGGCGAAAAACACAAGGTTTCCGAGTTGCTGGAGAAAAACGCGGAGAGGCACCCCGGCTTGGGGCATTACCATGAGATGGTGCGGTATTATTTTGCACTGCCGAAAGAGGGAATTCTGCGCTCCCCCACGCTGATGTGTGGCATGAGCATGATGACCTCTCTGTGCCTGGATTACGAAGCCTCGGAGGAATGGTATCAGGCGCTGAAAAGCTATGCCGCCGGTCTGGTAAAAAACGATCCGGAGTATAAAAGCGTGCGCAGTAAGCTGGCCTACCTGGACATCGCGCTGCCCCAGCGGGGCAGCAAGGGGCTGGTGGAAATCATCAAAAATATCTTTCGCGTCATGTCGGACAAGCAGATCGCCCTGCCCGCTTTTTCCGTCACCAGCATGCTGCCGAGCATAATGAACGGCGGTAAGGATTTCTGCGAATGGTCGAAAAAAGACGATTTGCTCTACGCCACCATGCGCAAGCCACTGGAAACCGTGCTGGGGCCGGACGGCGTAGGTCTGGCCGACTGCGGCATCTGTGAGAGCAAATTTGAAAAAGGGCTGGACGTATCGAAACGGTTGCTGACGCTGATGTCCCGTCTGGGCGAGATTCAGGTAAAGGGCACGCCAGACATTGAGTTTGCCGTGGTGGGCCTGCTGGCGCGGGTGCAGGTGTCGCAGGGCAAGGCGCGGGCGGCACTGGAATCCATCGCGAACCTGCGCGCCAAATCTCTTGCCACAAAGCAAAAGCGGTTTCTGCCCAACATCGACGCGATGCTCTGCCGGCTGCACTTGTGGCTGGGCGACACCGCGGCGGCGGAAAAATGGCTGCACAAAAAAGCGCCGAGAGACAATGTTCGGCTCTGGGCCATGTGGCGCTACCAGTATTTTACGCGCGTCATGGTGCAGCTCACCACGGGCGAGTATGACGACGCGTTGCTGGTACTGGCGCGGCTGCGGCCCTATTGCAAACACTGCGGCCGCGTGATGGACGCTATTTACATACGGCTGCTGACGGCGCTGTGTCATTTTCGCATGGGAGACGGGGCTTGGAAGACGGAATTCTGCGAGGTGCTGGACACCTGCCGCGGGTATTCGTTCATCTGGCCGGTAGCACAGTACGGTGCGGCGATTCTGCCGCTGCTGAATGACTGCAGCTGGGCCTGTGACATGGAGTATCTTCACCGCCTGACCGCCGCCGTGCGGGCGCAGGCGGTGCTGTATCCGCGCTTTCTGAAACCGCTGCCCGCGCCGAGTGAGCCGCTTTCGGCAGCAGAGACACAGGTTCTGCGGCTTTTGTGTGAAAATCTGAGCAATCAGGAAATCGGAGAAATATTGGATATCAAGCTGGCAACGGTGAAGACCCACGTCAGCCACATCCTGCAAAAGCTCGGCGTCAGCCGGCGGAGCGAGGCTAAAGACGCAGCGGAAAAGCTGCATCTGATTTAATGAGGGCACACGATGAACGAGATGATGCGGTTAAAGTCCGATGTCAAACTGGTGGAGCGGGACGGTGTGCCCGGGCTTTCCCTTGCCGGGCGTGTCCGGCTTGCGAAGGATGAGTGGCAGGCCATGCTCATCCGGGCGCTGGCCGCTCGTGAGCAGCCTCTGAAAAAGCTGCAGTTGATTTTGCGCGCGAGGGACGGCCCGCCGCCCGACGAGGCAGCCGCGGCTTTGGAGCTGACGGCCTTCATCCTTGATTTTGATCCATATATCGAGTCGTAAACAATAGATATGAGACATTTTCAGGAGGGGACGACATGAAAAAGAAATTTTTAAGCATATTCCTGGCGCTTTGTATGATGCTGACCATGCTGCCCGGCGGCTCGTTCCGCGCGAACGCGGCAAGCGTTGCAACCGTTGGCGGTTTTACCGTGACCGGCGGTTTAGAATACTTGGATTATGATTATTCAGACAATACTTTAACCATTTTGAGCGGCACAGCGCTGACCATATCCGGCACGACTGCAACGGAAACGGATAACATTTATATTGATTCCAGCGTTGCCACAGCCAATATTACGCTGGACGACGTCAAGATTGATGCTACGAGCCAGGATTATTCCGCATTGGAAATTGATTCGGGTACGACACTAAACCTAACATTGAAGGGCGACAACGTCCTGACTTCCCGCGACAGCTGCGCCGGTGTGGAAGTGCAGAATGGCGCAACGCTGAACATCACCGACGCCAGCACAGGCACCCTGACCGCCACCGGCGGCGCTGCCGCCGCCGGTATCGGCGGTGATGGTTACTGTCCCGACTGCGGCAGCGTGGCCATTCTGGGCGGCAACGTACATGCCGTCGCGGGCAGCGGCGCGGAAGCCATTGGCCACGGCTCGGGAGGAGCGGACGTCGGTACGCTGACAGGCGTGGGCGGCGCCGCGTTGAGCCGGGCGCCCACCGTCGTGACGCTGAGCGGTGTGACCGACGCGGACGTTTCTGTCAATAGCCTGACATTTTCCGGAAATTCGTATGCATACCCGGATATGACCACGCTGAACGGCGGCGCACTTTATCTCTGGTTGCCCACGGGTGTGTCCGTCACCGGGGCGGCTGCGGGCGGCAGCCTGTACAGCGGCAGCGTGGCCTCCGGTACCACGGGCACGCTTAGTCTTCCCGCCGCCAGCGTGACCACCTCCGGCGGCGTGACCACCGGCTATCCCGATTTTGCCTCGGCGCTTACCGCCGCGCAAGGCAGCGGCGGCAGCACACTGACGCTGCTAAGCGACGCGGCGTGTACCAGCGAAATCGGCATCACTAAAAAAATGACACTGGACCTAAACGGCTACAAACTGGACATGGGCGTCCACGATATTCGGGTGGATTATTATTCAGTCAATTATGGCGAACTGACGATCACGGACAGCAGCGCGGCCAAAAGCGGCATCCTTACGAGCAGCACCGATACGGTTTGTTCCCTTGGCAGAGTGACAGTTAACGGCGGCACGATTCAGACAACGGGAACGGGCTGTTACGCGCTCTGGTGTGAGACCAGCTACGCCAATGTGGTCATCAACGGCGGAACTTTTATCGGCACACGCGATGATATCGCATTTACAGCCGGCGCGCTCACGATCAATGGAGGAAACTTTACCACCACCGGTCTGCAGGCGGACGCTGCGGGTGTAACGCTCAAAGGCGGCACGTTTTCGCACATACAGGCGCCGTCCGGCGCTACGGCAAATTCCCTGCTTGCGGACGGCTATCAATATTATGTGGGCAGCACGGCTTCCGGCACCGCCGCTGACGGCAGCGGGCGGATCATTGGCCAGACCGTCACCGTCGGCGGGCGCGACTGGGCCAACGACATCACCTACGACAGCGCTTCCAAAACCTACACGGTGCTTTCCGCCAACGGTCTGCGCTGGATTTCCGGCGTAAGCAACGGCACCATCACGGCGGATACCTACCCGAGCGACCCGGTGCTGCCGGGCAACACATATTTCACCAGTTATACCATCAAGCTGGGCGCGGACATCGACCTTTCAGGGAAAAACTGGACGCCCATCCAATCTTTCATGGGCACCTTTGACGGCGCGGGACACAAGATTACAGGCATGACGGTGGATGTATCCGACAACCATACTGTGGTCTTTGGCGGCTTCTTTGATTATCTGTACGGCACAGCAGAAAACCTTTCCGTCAGCGGCAGCGTCACGGTCACCGGCGGCAGTTCCAGCACCGTTTACGCCGGTGGAATAACCGGAGACAATAAAAACAGCCTTTCTAACTGCAAGGCCAATGTGAACGTCACTGCTGTTGTGGCCTCCGGCATGACCGGTTACGCGGGCGGCCTGGCGGGCGTGGAAATGTGCGGCAATACTTTCAACTGTATTTCTCTGGGAAGCATCACGGCAAGCGGAGACGGAACAGCCGTTACCGGCGCGCTGGTGGGCGGTATTGTTAGCGGCGCGCTGACCAACTGCTATGCCTCCGCTTCCGTAAACCCGACACTTTCGGCGGTGGGGTATAACGACGGCGCCACTCTCACCTCTATCGGCGCCTTTGACGCAAGCGGCGCGCTGACCGCCGATTCGGCCAGCAGCGCGCTTGCCTATGGCAATAACCTTGCAAACGCCGTGAAATACTGGGTGAACCAACAGCAGGCAAACGCGGTGAACTATGTTACCTGGACGACCGACACCGTCCCCACGCTGACCACGACCTACGCCGCGGCCTATACCCCGACGTACAGCGGCGACTGGCAGAAGCAGCCGGACGGCAGCTACACCCGCACCGACCCCGACAGCGGCCTGACCGAAACCGCCGAAGCGGCCGTGGAAAACGGCGGCACGGAAACGCCCTGTGAAACTCTGGAGGGAGCCATCACGGCGGCGCAGAGCGAAAGCGGCTGCACCGTCAAACTGCTGACCGACGCGACCACCGAAAACACGGTGGAGGTTTCTTCCGGCACGTTCACCATCGACCTCAACGGCAAAACGTGGACCAGTACGGCAGGAACCAACAACTATGGTTTCCGGCTGGACGGCACCAGCAATGTGACCCTGAAGGACAGTGCCGGCGGCGGCACATTCACCGGAGACGCCGGCGTGGACTACAGTACGATTTATGCAAAGAATACCGCCGTCAGGATTGAAAGCGGATTTTATAACTGCACAGGCGATGGTTGTGCGCTGTATGCCGATGCTGTCAATAATCCGAATAAAAAGGTGACAATCACCGGCGGTACGTTCCTAAACAGACATATCCGTGCAAACAATCCGCCTGTCTGTATAAATGCTTCAAACGCATCTATTTCCGGCGGCGTGTTTAGCAACGACTATGGACAGGGGGTTTTCTTTTACTATTGTCCGGATGTTTCCTTCACCGGCGGCACGTTCGCGGATGTGGAAATGTATGCAGACAGCGGCATCACCACCGTCGGCGGCCTGCTGGCAGACGGATATGCTTACCGCAGCACCGACCCCGACAGCGCGTGGGTGTCTGACGTGAGCGGCACGCGACTTTCCCATGTCACCGTACAGGCCGTGCCGGTCACCATCAGCGCCCAGCCTGCGGACACGACGGTGGCCTACGACTACACCGCCGCCCCCACATTGAGCGTGACGGCTGCTGCTACATCTTCCGGCGACACGGTAAGCTACCAGTGGTATAAGAATGGTACGCCGATTACCGACGCAACAAGCGCGAGCTATACCATTCCCACGGGTTTTGAGGTGGGCGCATACAGCTACTACTGCGCTGTGACCTGTGACGGCTACACGCTGAACAGCAGCACCGCCACGGTGACGGTAAACAAGATAGATGGCAGCATAGCGAACAACGATTACACCACGTCTTATACCTACACCGCTGCTGCCATCACGGAACCTGCAACAGGCAATTTCAAGACCAACAGCGGCGGCACGGTGAGCTTCACCTGGTACAAGGGCGATTCCACCGCCGATGCCGACAAGCTGACCGGCGCGCCCTCCGAAGCGGGCACCTACACCCTGAAAGCGGATGTGGCGGAAGCCGACCATTACACCGCCGCGAGCACTACCGTAAAAGTAACGATCAGCTACCTTGACAACACTCCCGTGCCCATGCTTTCCGGCACAAAAGGAACCAACGGTTGGTTTACCGGCGGCGTGACCGTTTCCGCACCCTCCGGCTATACCATTGCCACATCGAACGACGGAGGCGCGGCATGGGGTGACAGCCTGACAGTGAGCGCCGACATGAACAGCGCTTACACCTATTACCTGAAGCAGACAAGCACCGGCTACATCACCGGCGCCAAAACCGTGACCGTCAAGCAGGACACCGCCGCGCCGACCATCGGCACGCTTGCCTACAGCGAGCACCAGTCTTTCCTCGACTGGCTGTTCCATAAATCCGAAATCACCGTTACCGTGCCCGTCACCGACGACCTTTCCGGCACGGATCACATCCTCTATGTGCTGACGCCGGACGGCGGCACGGCACAGGCGGCGCAGACCGCGACTGTAACCAACGGCAACGCCACTTTCAACGTGAGCAGCACCTTCAAGGGCACTATCGCCATCACGGCTTATGACAAGGCGGGCAATGCTTCCGCAACCGTCACCACCAGCAAAATGGAGGTGGAAAACACCGCCCCGACGCTGACTGTCACCGATGGCACAAACGCCTTTACGGATAACTGGTACACCACCGCACAGACGCTGCACATCAGCGCGGCGGATACAGGCAGCGGCTTGAAATCCGTCACCTGCACGGTGGATAATGGAAGTGCCCGGACGCTGTTTGCGGAATCCGACAGCGACAGCGGCCTGACCTCTTCCAAAGATGCGACGCTTTCGACGGAAGAAGGTACGCACACCTATGTTGTCACCGCGACGGACAACGCGCTGAACACAACGACCCGAACCGTGACCGTCAAGCAGGACACCGCCGCGCCGACCATCGGCACGCTTGCCTACAGCGAACACCAGTCTTTCCTCGACTGGCTGTTCCATAAATCCGAAATCACCGTCACCGTGCCCGTCACCGACGACCTTTCCGGTGCAGATCACATCCTCTATGTGCTGACGCCGGACGGCGGCACGGCACAGGCGGCGCAGACCGCGACTGTAACCAACGGCAACGCCACTTTCACCGTGAGCAGCACCTTCAAGGGCACTATCGCCATCACGGCTTATGACAAGGCGGGCAATGCTTCCGCAACCGTCACCACCAGCAAAGTGGCGGTGGAAGACACCGCCCCGACCCTGACTGTCAACGACGGCGCGAAAGCCTTTACAAGTGATTGGTACACCACCGCGCAGACGCTGCACATCAGCGCGGCGGATGCAGGCAGCGACTTGAAATCCGTCACCTGCACGGTGGATAATGGAAGTGCCCGGACGCTGTTTGCGGAATCCGACAGCGACAGCGGCCTGACCTCTTCCAAAGATGCGACGCTTTCGACGGAAGAAGGTACGCACACCTATGTTGTCACCGCGACGGACAACGCGCTGAACACAACGACCCGAACCGTGACCGTCAAGCAGGACACCGTACCCCCGACCGTATCCGCTTCCGGCAACCCGGCAGCACCTACACAGTCTGCCGCACTGCATATCGCGGCGACAGCGGGTGCATCCGGCGTCAAGAATGTGACGGTCAGCGGACCGCAGGGTGACAAGGACATCACAGGCACGTATCAAAACGGCTATTCCGTTATGCGGAATGGCACATATACGTTCACTTTGACGAATAACGCAGGCGTCAGCGTCAGCAGTACGCCAGTTGTCGTTACGCAAATTGACACGGCGAAGCCGGTGGCTGCAGTAAATACCAACGGCTATACCGATGGCGCGTGGACGAAAAATGATGTAAAACTGGATATTTCCAACACGACCCAGAACCTCGGGACGACCACTTTGGAATACAGCACGGACAACGGCAAAACGTGGACAACTTTTGACGGCAGTCTGACAGATTCTTCCGAGGGCGTCACCGCTTACTCTTTCCGCGCGACGAGCGAGAGCGGCATTCAGAGCGATGTTAAAACCGTTATCGTCAAAATCGACAAAACGGCTCCCACCAACCTTACCATCGGCTTTAAACAGAATCCGTTTAAAGCGGTCGCGCATTTTGTGACCTTTGGAATTTTCTTCGGCAGTACAATAGATGTGAACTTCACGGCAGACGATCTCAACGGCGTCGACCATTATGAATACCAGACGGTCGCGGAGGGCGATACATTCGATACGAACGGCACATGGCAAACCGGTTCTCCGTCAATCGCGCCGGATTTCAAGGGAACCATCTATACCCGCGCGGTAGACAAAGCGGGAAATATTTCCGGCACGGTGGCAAAATCGCTGGTCGTGGATCAAACCGCACCGGCCATCACGGCAAACTCCGGCGATTCCACACTAATTATTTTGGATGCGAACGCTTGTATTCCCGTCGAAGTAAAAGATAATGGCGCGGGCGTCGGCACCGTCACCTATCAAATCAACGGCGGCGAGGTACAGACCGTGGATCTGACTTCGAACGATTATTCCGACCTGACAAAAGATTATTCTTTCAACATTGGCAGTCTGCCGGACGGCATCTATGACGTGACCGTCAATGCGCAAGATAATGCGGGCAATACGGCGGCCACCGTGACGGTACACGTTACGAAAAACGCGGCGCAGACCGGTTTCGGTTTTGCTTCCGCCTCACTTTCCAAAACCTATGGCGACGCACCATTCACCGTTACGGCCACAGGCGGTCAGAGCAGCGGAGCAGCCACCTATACCGTTACAAGCGGCGCAGATGTTCTCAGCGTGGACGCCTCCACCGGAAAAGTGACGATACAAAAAGCAGGCAACGCCGTCATCACCGCTATGAAAGAAGCGGGCAACGGATACTCTGTGACGACGGCGCAACTGACAGTAAACGTCTTGAAAGCTGAGCCAACTGTTCAGGTGATACCGACGGCTTCCGACATTACGGTAATCGGTAAGCTGTCCTCCAGCCACCTGAGCGGCGGCAAAACAAGCGTACCCGGTACATTCGACTGGACAAATCCTGATACGGTCGTTTCTTCTTCTGGCAGCTATTCCGTGACCTTTACCCCGGCGGACACAGAGAATTACAGCACGGTCGTCTGCCAGGTTCCGGTAAAGGTGTCGCCCGTTCTGACCGGCAGCGGCTCCAATACGCCGCAGCTCGACTGCACCAGCGCCACCATGCCTGCGGGCGTGACCGCCGTTTCGCTGGAAAGCAACATACAAAGCAGCGGCAGCTCCGCCGATTCGGTGGTGGAAAACCTGATTAGGCAAAATGGAAGCCTAGGCAATTTGAACCACCTGACGGTTTACGACCTCAAGCTGCTCGACCAGAACGGAAACCCGATCGAGCATTTCGCTGGAAAAATCAAGGTGAAGATTCCAATTCCGGTGGGTATGAGTGGAAACCTGAAGGTGCTCTGGTATAATCCTGCGGTTGGCACGCTTACGGATATGCACGCCACGCGGGAAGGCGGATATCTGGTGTTTGAAACCAGCCACTTCAGTTATTACGCTGTTGCGCAGCTCGCATCTTCCTCAGATACCGGAAGCTCCACAGGCACCACAAAAGACACCGGAAGTTCCACAGGCACCACGAGCGGTACGGTGCCGAACCCGAAAACCGGTTCCGGTGGCTGGCCGATTCTCCCACTGGCGCTGCTTGGTGGAAGCGCGGCAACAAGCGCAATCATCATGAAGCGAAGAAAGATTTCCAGAAGGAAGAAATAAGCACAATAATTTGTAAATCGCTAATATCGAAATAACATAATTGAAAATTGATTTTAGCAAAACCAGGAAACTTCAATGATAGCCAGGCTGTAACTTACGGGACTTTGCATAACGGCATATTGAAATAGTATGGAAAATGCGTCTTGATTGGCTTTAAAGCCATTTCAAGGCGCATTTTTCTGGCTTAACCATCATGCTTTACTCAATGATTTAGCGCCGCCGATTGTTTGAATTGGGGTTTTGTATTATGCAGGAAGATTTTTTATTTCCTGCTGTAGTTGCGTTATTTGCTGCATTTTTCCATCCCGCATTTTCATAAACATTTGCCTGACTTCCGTCGTCGACCAAAACTTGGGAAGTCCTCCTCCGAATACGGTAATATTCAAGTCGGCGGGGGAAACGGGAATATGTATCCTATAAAATAGAAACACCATCGACGTATTTAAGCATACCGAAAGCAAGAAGCCGCATAATTCAAAAATCATGTGGCTTCTTGCTTTTTATCATTTTCATCAGGCCGTGTGAGCTTCCCATAATTGCTAAACTACGTCTCAAAGCGAACGGTTACCGCCGTAAACAATAGCAAACTCATGGTTGAACACGGCGTTACTATCTTTTACATAATTATACTCTGATTTACAAAAAACAGCAATAGTTAAGAAAACGACCAGATAAAATTATAAACGTATGCGCTAAGGATGCTGTCGGTTGCATATTCAGCCCACGCAGGGGGTAACTGCGCGACTGACGAGGAACGCGATGCCTACTATTCTAATTGTGCTACTTAAACATTCACGATACAAAGGCCGGCGTCGAACATACGAGACTTGCTTATGAGCGTTATCCATCTATCGAAAAATAGTGTAAAACCGCTGCTGATTTTCCCGCATTTTCCATCAACTTGACAAAAAAGTGGAAAAACGGTAAAATGAAACGTGACAACTTGTTTGGTTCAAAAGAGTTGTCTGTTTGGCGCCTCCATATTCTGCTGAAGGAGAGTTGGAATTGAAAAGAATTTTTTTGTCCGGATCTGCAAAAATCAGTTCCTGTTCCGCTTCAAAAGAAATGATGAACGTTCTGAGAGTAACAGATTCGGACTAAAATGCTCCGAAAAGGGAGTTCCTTTTGGAATAGGAATCCTGCCCGTAAAAACACAAAATCAGTGCTTCGCTTTGCAAAGAGTGGGAATGGGTTTTCAATCAGCGTATGAGCAACCCGGTGTTTGCACAATTTATGCAGAAATTGCCGGTCGATTTAATTGCCCGTGAAGCACACGCTATTGTATCAGAAGGGAGTGCGAATGGTTAGCCTTAGGAACGTAACAAAAAAATATGGTGCCGATGAAGCTGTCCGTGGCATCAATCTGAACATAGAGGACGGCCAATTTGTTGTGCTTGTTGGTACATCCGGATGTGGAAAAACAACAACGCTGAAAATGATCAACCGCTTGATCGAACCGACAAGCGGTGAAATATCCATAGATGGGAAAAACATCAAAACCATGAATCCGGTTGAGCTGCGCAGAAATATTGGATATGTGATCCAGCAGATTGGACTTTTTCCGAATATGACGATTCTGGAGAATGTCGAGATTGTTCCGAAACTGCTGAAATGGCCGAAAGAAAAATACCATAAAAAAGCGCTGGATTTGCTGGAGATGGTTGATTTGCCACCCACTACCTATGCAGACAAATATCCGTCGGAGCTTTCGGGCGGTCAGCAGCAGCGCATCGGCGTCCTGCGGGCTCTTGCCGGTGATCCGTCTTTGATTTTGATGGATGAACCGTTTGGCGCGCTGGACCCCATCACGCGGGACAGTCTGCAGGATGAGGTCAAGAAGCTTCACCAGACGCTGAAAAAAACCTTTGTGTTTGTCACGCACGACATGGCCGAGGCCATCAAAATGGCGGATATTATCGTGTTTATGGATAAAGGAAATATCGTTCAGGTCGCACCACCCGAGGAAATCCTTGAAAATCCCGCAAATGACTTTGTCCGGAACTTTATAGGTATGCATACATCTTCGGCAAACAGGGATCTTTCCGTGGTGGAAGTGATGCGAAAAAAACCGGTTACCGTCACAGAAAACAAGCATACGTTGGAATGCGTTTCTCTGATGAACAGCAAAGGAATCGATAGCCTGATTGTTACAGACGAGGATGGGCGCCTGAAAGGAATCGTCACAGCGGAAAACATCCGCCGTTCCGGCAAACCGGGGCAGCCGATCAAGGGGCTGATCGACAATTCGGTCGGTACCGTTTCCGTAACCGGCAGCGCAAAGGAAGCGTTTGACCTGCTGCTTGGCACAAAAGCGGAATATCTCATTGTGGTTGATGCTGAAAGCCGGGTTGCAGGGATGATTACCCGCACAGGAATGGTAAGGTCTATGGCGGAAGCTCTGTGGGGTGACGACGAAGCATGAGTTTGATGGACTATCTGCAAGAAAACTGGGCTGCCGTTTTGCATGCGTTGCTTATCCATGTGCAAATGTCGCTGCTGTCGATTTTGTTTGCTGTTTTGATTGCCGTGCCGATCGGCATTCTGCTCACACGGCACGAAAAGGCAGCCAAAGTAGCTCTCGCGGGCGCCGGTGTCATCCAGACGATCCCCGGCCTGGTTATGCTGGGCATTGGGCTGTTACTTTTTGGGCTGGGCATGCTTCCCTCCGTGATCGTGCTGGTGGCTTATGCGATCCTGCCCATCATGCAAAACACATTTACAGGGATCAAAGAAGTAGATGGGCTTTATACGGAAGCGGCTAAAGGTATCGGCATGACGGATTTCCAGATCCTCCTGAAAGTGGAATTTCCCATTGCAATTCCCGCCATTGTTGCAGGCATTCGTCTTTCACTCGTCTATATCATCAGCTGGGCCACGCTTGCGGCGCTGATCGGCGCCGGCGGACTGGGGGACTTGATCTGGACGGGACTTTCCTGCTACGATACGAACATGATTCTGGCGGGAGCAATTCCGGCATCCCTGCTTGCAATCGTTTCGGGTCTGCTGATTGACTTGCTCCAGAAAGCCGTTATGCCCCGGGGCATGAGAATAAAAAGGAGGGCGGAATGATGCTGGATTTTATAAACACCATTTTGGAGCATTTGGCTATGACTGCGGCCGGCGTCGCCATTGCCGTGCTGATTGGAACCCTCGCGGGTATCTGGATCTCCCGTAAAACCGCTTTTGCGGGCCCTGTGCTCTATATCGCCGATGTCATTCAGACCATCCCGTCGCTTGCGCTTTTAGCCATCCTGATGATCGTGTTTGGTCTTGGGGATCTGACCGTGATCATCGGTCTTTGCCTGTACTCTCTGCTTCCTGTTATACGAAATACCTACACGGGGCTTACGGCTATTCCGCCGTCTATCCGGGAGGCGGCCCGCGGCATGGGCATGTCTTCTATCCAATCGCTTATAAAAGTGGAATTGCCGCTTGCGGTGCCCATGATTCTGTCGGGCATCCGCATTGCGTTTGTTACAGCGCTCGGCACAGCGGTGATCGGGGTGTTGATTGGTTCCGGCGGACTCGGTTATATTATCTACCGGGGGATTCAGGCACTGGATTGGGGTATGATCATAGAAGGAACGATACCCGTCGTATTGCTGTCACTTCTGGCACAGTATGTTTTCAATAAGCTGCAACGTCTCGAGAAGAGGAGAAAAATCAATGTTTAAAAAAATAGTTGCATGTATGTTGGCCGCTCTTCTTGCGGTTCCGTTGCTCACAGCCTGTTCAGGGGGCAAAAAGATTGTAATCGGGTCCAAGAATTTCACAGAGAGTGAAATCCTTGGTGAAATGATGGCGCAGGTCATTGAAAAAAACTCCGACATAAAAGTAGAGCGAAAACTCAATATGGGTGGAACGTTTGTTTGCTTTGAAGCCATAAAGAAAGGGCAGATCGATCTCTACCCGGAGTATACCGGAACCGGACTGATGGAAGAACTGAAGCTCCCGGTCAACAACGACCCCCAGGCGGTGTATGATACGGTGCGCTCCAAATTTGAAACACAATTTCAGATTACATGGCTCAAACAGTTTGGTTTTAACAATACTTATGCGCTCGCTTTGCCGGCCGATATTGCAAAGAAAAACAACATCAATACGATCAGTGATCTGGTGCCGTATTCTAAAAACTACACATTTGGCGCGGAGCAGGAATTTTTTAACCGTGATGACGGTTATCCGGGGCTTACCAAAGCCTATGGCCTTCAGTTCAAAGACACGTCGAAAATGGATGCCTCTCTCAAATATCAGGCGATTAGTCAAGGGAAAATCCAGATTACCGATGCGTTCACAACGGACGGGCAGCTCAAGGCGCTGAATCTAAAAGTGTTGAAAGATGACAAAAACTTTTTCCCGCCTTATTATGCGGCACCGATTGTTCGGGATGCCACGTTGAAAAAATATCCTGAGATTGAAAAACTCCTAAACAAACTGGGCGGGCTAATCGACGAACAGACGATGCAGAACCTGAATTACAAGGCCGATAATCAAAAACAGTCTATTTCCAAAGTGGCGTCCGATTTTCTGAAAGAAAAAGGGCTGATTAAATAGGGTTTTTCCGTCGCGCACGGATGGACCTCTCAGCCCAACGTGCTAAGCATAGATTTCGCATTCGAACGCCCGTGCAATGCTTGCCGTACACAGGCCGATTGCACCGGCACCGATAATACCGAATTTCTTTCCTTCCAGCTCGGAGCCAACCAACCCGGCCTTGGTATCGCCGTGTCGCACCGTTTCGTTACATCATGACCTACTATAATCAGAAGCGAATCTATACCTCTAATCCTGGCGGTCTCGCTCCCGCTATGTACCGTCAGGCCACCAGAGACCTGGCTGCTTAGCCAGCAGATTTTGGGTGTTCAGGTTCTGCACGGTTCTTGACTTCTCCAAAGTAATTCGCTTTGCGTCCAATGAGAAATGTACAAAGGCACTTAACTGGCTATTACTCGACTTCGTCAATAACGAGAACTGCTGGGTGCAGATAGATCAGCCAGTTCATCTCCAGACGATTCTGTTTCAATTTCCGTTTGCGATCCTCAATGGGACATATCAGGCGGGTATAGTAAATTGTCAGGTTGGTCTTTAGAGCTTTTGTCGATGGATGGTTGAAGACTGAAGTCGAATTTTCCAGATCTTCGAAGCGTCTGTCGGGCAGAAAGTTGTCTTTCACATACCGCACCAACCGTTCCACCTTGCTCTTGGTATGCTGGAAACGAGTGCGGCACACTTTTAGCACAGATCTCAGCTTGGCGGTAAAATCTGCGAAACGCATGTTCCAAATGGACTGACCTCGCGCTCTGTCATGGCGTTTTTCACGTTGTCGATGTGTACATTCTCCGACATGCCGCCGAAGCATGAAAACGCATTGACAATGCCCCGTTCCAGGCTGCTTATAGCAATTTGATTTATAAGCAAAAATATCCGCTTGGATGAAACCATCCCGAAATATCCTGAACGTTAATCGCATCCAAAGCGACCGGCAAAACTTTCAAAAGGGCGTCAACAGAGTGTGCTTTCGCCTTACGAAGAAGCGCTTGGGTTTTTGACCGCATCTGTTCAATCTGAATAATAATTTTCTTTAAAATGCGTTATAATAGTCCGCCACCATGAAAAAAATCATCACCGGGTAGGGCGCGCTTGTGTCCGGTAAGTTCAAGTTGTCCATGACCAGAACAATTTTTTTGGTATGCGCATAATGGACATTCACCAGTTCTTTTACAAACTGTGCGAAATCTGTGGATGTCGTCTCTCTGTAACTTTTACAATCCGCTTGGCCGCCAACGGTTCAAACGCCACAAACAAATCAGCGACACCACAGCGCCGATATTCATAATCAACGATTTCTGGGCTCCCTGGTTTGGCCGAAATATGTCGTTCTTCTATAAGCTGGCGGTTTATTTCATCCATGCGCACAACGGGACGCAGTGGTTCGTAGGGTTGGCTGTAGGTCTCCAATACGTCTTCCATGCAAGCTACGAATTCCGCGCCTGCCTTCGGAATGCACCATTCTTTTTTTGCTATGGCTTAAGCTCATTTTTTAAGTCTGTTTTAAACCGCCGTGTCGGAGATACCGCCCACCACTTGCAGGTGTACCGGTTCATCCGCAATAAGTTGCAATGTCCAGCGCTTGCGTCCTTCCGGAGGATTGGAGCAGGTAATAAGCGAGGATACGCGCTCCCATTTTGCCATCTACCTTCCGGCGCCGGTTGGTTTGCTCTTTTTGCCCGAGCGCCGCTTCCAGATCGCCTGTCACAAAACGCTTGGCGATTTGGGTTGTGAATGTAAAATAAAAATACCGGGTTTTATCAACGTAAAGTCCGGAAATCCCGGGAAAGATCGTGATGAAAAGGGTGCCGGCCGCATCAGGATTTTTGCGACGCCCACTCTTCTCGGTACTGCGATGGCGAAACGCCTTCTATTTTTTTAAAGACCCTGGAAAAATAATTTGGGTCATACAGGCCGCATTGTGCGCCGGTTTCATCGATGGAATGATTGGAAAACCGCAGCAGTTGCTTGGCATGAGTAATGCGGATTTGCGTGATATACCGGTTGATAGAGACGGCATAGGCTTCTTTAAAAATTCGCGCCAGGTAAAATTTATTGATGAAGAAGCGGTTTGCAAGATCTTCTAAATGTATGGTTTCCATATAATGTTCGTCCAGATAGCATTTGATAGGCTGTAATTCCTGACGCGCTTTGGAGGGCTTGACTTGGAGGCTATAGCGCCAATTGCTCTCCATTAGCAATGAAAGCAGGGATGTGATTTTTTCCATCAGATGCATGTCGCGGACATAATCGTCAGAGGACGCGAGTTCGAAAATATCACCGTATATCGTTTGAAACAGGGCAGGCATAACCGGTGAAAAGCATGGACTGCCAGAGCGTTTCAGGTATTTTTCATAAATAGCGGCCATATTAGGGCCTGCGAAATGGATCCAGTTCAAGTTACACGACGCGTCGGACTGGCGTACGTAAGGGTAGTGGCAATCAAGGAAAGCGCAATCGCCCGTCTTCAAAAGATAGAGTGTGCTATGATAGTCCACGGAAGCCGAGCCGTTCTGAACCTGAATAAACAGATAGGAATTCAGTTTCTCCCTTCGGCTGATATGCGGACGTAAATACTGCATCGAGCCGATTTCCTGTAAATAGATCAGATTGCTCTTGGCAAAAGCGGACGGCGTGTAAACGATCCGGTTGGATTTGACTGCATTGCTTTCAAACAGAGAAATATCCACAAAAATCAGAACCTTACTTATAATCAAAATGTGGAGTCTAATCGCGCTCTTGTGCTTGCTGGGTGTACGGCTGTTTCCAGTATAGTTGTATTATAGTATAAAGTCAACATTGTGCTAATATTGGTCAACTTTATCGCTTTATAAATTTTCGCAGGTTTTTATAATGAAAGAGAGTTGCCGTCAATATGCAGAGTCGGCCATTTACATTTAAAACTTGCAAGAATGAGGATGAATATGAAAAAAGCGTTGATTACCGGCGTGACCGGTCAGGACGGCAGCTATCTGTCGGAGTTTTTGCTGGAAAAAGGCTATGAGGTTTATGGTACGATCCGCCGTTCGTCCGTGGATTTTCGAGAGCGCATTGATCATCTGGAAGGCAATTCTTGTTTTCACCTGCGTTACGGCGATCTGAGTGATTCCCTCAGCTTGGTTAAGCTCATCGGTGAAGTTCGCCCGGATGAGATCTACAATCTGGCGGCGCAGAGCCATGTGCAGGTGTCGTTCGATGTCCCTGAATATACGGCGGATGTTGATGCTACCGGTGTGTTGCGCGTGCTGGAGGCGGTTCGTGTCTGCGGTCTGGAAAAGACCTGCCGCATCTATCAGGCATCCACCTCGGAACTGTTCGGCAAAGTGGAAGAAGTACCGCAGAGCGAGACCACTCCATTCCATCCATACAGCCCTTACGCCGTTGCCAAACAGTATGGTTTCTGGATCGTCAAAGAATACCGCGAGGCCTACGGCATGTTCTGTTGCAGTGGCATCCTGTTCAATCATGAGTCCGAGCGCCGCGGCGAAACCTTTGTGACCCGCAAAGTTACGCTGGCTGCCGCGCGCATTGCGCAAGGAAAGCAGGAAAAGCTGTGTCTTGGCAATTTGTCCAGCCTGCGCGACTGGGGCTATGCAAAGGATTATGTGGAGTGCATGTGGCTGATTCTGCAGAACGAGAAGCCGGAGGATTTTGTGATCGCGACCGGCGAGCAGCATTCTGTACGGGAGTTCTGCCGACTGGCGTTCCATCATGCCGGTATTGAGCTGGAATTTGCCGGAGAAGGCATGGACGAGAAGGGCGTTGATAAGGTAACCGGCAAGATTCTGGTCGAGGTTTCACCGGATTTTTACCGGCCGACCGATGTCGTTAATCTGTGGGGTGACCCGTCCAAGGCAAAAGCGGAGCTGGGCTGGAACCCGACCAGAACCAGCTTTGAAGAACTTGTGCGCATCATGGTCGAGAACGATATGAAGAAAGTCGCAAAAGAAGGATGAAGCGGATATGCTTCTATCTTTCCGACCATGGGTTTGGTCATATCGCGCGGAATCTACCGATTGTCTGCAGGCTGTTGGAACGTGCGGATGCCCATGTTTTTCTCGTATGCGGTGCGGCCCACCTGCGGTTTGCGGAACAGAATCTGACACAGGTGGAGCAGGGCAGGGTGACCCTGCGGCCTCTTCATACCGATGTCGGTTGGATTTTGCGGGAGGGTACTTTGCTGGTGGATGCGCCCTTGTTGGAGGCTGCGGCGACGGCTTTTCTGCGGAAGTTGCCGGAGCGGGCGCGTTCCGAAGCGCGCTGGCTGCGCGACAACCGAATGGACGCCGTCGTCTGCGACATGCCGATCTGGTCCATTGAAGCGGCGAGGCAGGCCGGGGTGCCCCTGCTGTATATCGGTAACTTCACTTGGGCGGAGTTGTACCGGGAGTATCTGCCGGAAACCATCTGGCAGGGCTACGCCGCCGAATACGCCAAAATCGGGCACGCGCTCCTGTACGCGCTGCATAACACCGAGATGCTGGAATGGGTGCGCGGCCCGGAAGTCTCCATGGTCGCCCGACCGTTTCATCTGGAGGTTGCGCGGCGGATACGGAAGGGGCATACTCGTCCCGTGGTCTTTGTTTCGCTGGGCATGTCCGCGGCATTTCAAGAACCCATCGATGTGAGCGGGGCCGCATGCGATTTTTACACGACGCCCGGTGTGCCGCTGGCAGGCGGCAATGTGATCATCGTCCCGTATTCCGTGCCGAATTCGCAGGATTATGTCCTTGCCGCGAACTACGTGATCTCCAAGGCGGGCTGGGGTACCGTCGCGGAGGCGCTACTTGCCGGAAAACCGATGGCGCTGTTTGCCAGAGACTCTATCCTGGAGGACCGCACAACCATCCGTCTGCTGGAGAATGAGAATCTGGCGTTTTCCATCGAGCCGGACGATCTGAAACAGATGGACACTATGCTGGCGCGTTTTTCTAGGCTGGATGCGAAACAGGCCAAGAAGTATCACGACTCGTCGGAGGAAATCGCACAGTATATCTGGAACCTGATGCAATGATAGAAAGAAGATGTGCCATAATGATGGGGAAAAGTGCGAAAATCTATGTAGCTGGGCATCGCGGCATGGTAGGCAGCGCAATCGTGCGTGAGCTGGACCGGCAGGGCTATACCAATATCGTTACCCGCACGCACAATGAGCTGGATCTGACCCGTCAGGATGCTGTGGAAGCCTTTTTTGTGGAAGAAAAACCGGAGTATGTCTTTCTTGCGGCGGCGAAGGTCGGCGGCATCCAGGCAAATGCGGAAGCGCTGGCCGATTTTCTGTATGAAAACATGGTTCTGGAAATGAACGTGGTGCATTCCGCCTGGAAGAACGGCTGCAGGAAGCTGGAGTTTCTGGGGTCCTCGTGTATTTATCCCCGCATGGCGCCCCAGCCGATGAAAGAAAGCTGCCTGTTAACCTCCGAACTGGAAAAAACGAACGAGGCGTATGCGCTGGCGAAGATCTCTGGCTTGAAATACTGCGAGTTTCTTAACCGGCAGTACGGCACGGAATATATCTCCGTCATGCCAACCAATTTGTATGGCCCGAACGACAACTATCATCCCACCCATAGCCATGTGTTGCCGGCGCTCATCCGCCGTTTTCATGAGGCCAAGAAGCAGAGCCTGCCGTACGTCACCTGCTGGGGCGACGGCTCACCGCTGCGCGAGTTTCTGTATGTGGACGACTTAGCGAACCTCTGTGTCTTTTTGATGAACCACTATGTCGGGAATGAGACGGTCAACGCTGGTACCGGCAAAGAGCTTACGATCAAAGAGCTGACCGAGCTGACGGCGAAGGTGATTGGATACACCGGTGAGATTTGCTGGGATCCCTCCAAGCCGAACGGTACCCCGCGCAAGCTGCTGGACGTTTCCAAGAGCGCGGCGCTGGGCTGGCACTATCGGACGGAGCTGGAAGACGGTATCCGTCTGACTTATGAAGATTTCTTACAGAATCCGATGCGCGCGGAGCGCTGAACTGAAAAATGGGCGGGCGAACGGCCCTGCTTTTGAAGATAGGTGGCTGTTATGAATATCGTGCTCTTGTCCGGAGGCTCCGGGAAGCGTCTCTGGCCGCTTTCAAATGATGTCCGTTCCAAACAGTTTATCAAGATTTTTCAAAAGGAAGACGGCGGTTATGAGTCTATGGTGCAGAATGTGTACCGCCGCATCCGCCGGCTGGATAAAGATGCGGTTGTGACTATCGCCACATCCAAAACACAGGTTTCTTCTATTATCAATCAGATTGGCGACGATGTCAGCATTAGTGTCGAGCCATGTCACCGGGATACATTTCCGGCTATCGTGCTGGCAACAGCCTTTCTCCATGATGTGCAAGGCGTCCCGCTGGATGAGGCGGTCGTGGTCTGCCCGGTTGATTTGTATGCCAAAGACACATATTTTGAATCGCTGAAGCGGCTGTTTGAACTGGCCTCGGAGGGCGCCGGGAACATCGTACTGATGGGCATTGAGCCGACCTATCCGAGCGAGAAATACGGGTACATCCTTCCGGATACGGCAGACCCGGTCAGCCGTATCGCGATGTTCAAAGAGAAGCCGGATGTCGAAGCGGCCAAACGGTATATTAGGCAGGGTGCGCTTTGGAACGGCGGTATTTTTGCGTTCAAGTTGGGCTATCTGCTGGAAAAGGCGCACGAACTGCTCGATTTTACGGATTATGACAGCTTGTTTGCCCAATATGAGACGCTGCAGAAGATCAGTTTCGACTACGCGGTCGTGGAAAAAGAGCCAAACCTCGCAGTTATGCGGTTCAGCGGTGAGTGGAAGGATCTGGGTACCTGGAACACACTGACGGAAGAAATGTCTGGAAATACGCTGGGCAAGGTCATCTACAACGATACCTGCGAGAACCTGCATGTGGTCAATGAACTGAATATCCCGGTGCTTTGCATGGGCCTGAAAGATATGATTGTTTCCGCCAGCGCGGAGGGAATTCTGGTCACCGACAAAGAACAATCGAGCTATATCAAACCGTTTGTGGACGGAATCGAACAGCAGGTCATGTTTGCCGAAAAATCTTGGGGGAATTTCCAGGTCATTGACATTGAACCGGAGAGCATGACCGTCAAGGTTACGCTCAATCCGGGGCACCGGATGAACTACCACAGCCACGACCACCGCGACGAGGTCTGGACGGTCATTTCCGGAAACGGAAAAACCATCATGGACGGAGTGGAAGAACGAATTCATCCGGGCGATGTGCTTACCATCCTGGCCGGCTGTCGGCATACGGTCATCGCCGATACGGAATTGCAGATGATCGAGGTGCAGCTTGGAAAAGATATTGACGTCCATGACAAACACAAATTTGAGCTGGGAATCTAAGCTGCTTTTATTCCAGCCGTCGGGGAAGAGTACGGGATGAGCGGCCGACAGCGAAGTCGGAATTTAATAGAGATATTGACCGCATGCCCCTGGCGGAGGAGAATGCTTGACGTATTCGAACGACCCAGGCATCACCATGTGCTTTCTGAAATACAAGCGGGGGCATGGTGCCCGAGTTAGCTGTGCCGGTGCAAAAACGTTCAGGCCAAACGGTATCTGCTGAACGCGGAGTAGTTCAGGCAAATGTTCTCGTTTCATGTGTGCATCTGCACCGAGGGGGTGGAACCCATTTTAGGGAGGACGGCGCTTTATTGCAGTTCTTGGGGTGCGACGGCATCTTTATTCCGGCCAAACTGGTTGAGATTTGTATTCATGGAGAGGATTGTTTTCTGGGCGTGAGTTGTTGAGTGGAGTAAAGTTGGATGAATATTCTAGAAGAATTATATGAACTGGTGCGAGAAAGCGACTGCGGATGCCGACCTGCAACAGGAGTTGCAAAGCATGGCGGGCAGCTCCGAAAAAAACGAGGATGCATTTTACCGGAATCTGGCGTTTGGCACGGCGGTTTGCGCGGCGTGATTGGTGTCGGTACCAACCGGATGAACGTTTATACGGTTGCAAAAGCATCCCAGAGCCTTGCCAACTATGTGAAAAAGAATTTTGCTGAGAAAGACTGGTCGGTCGCCGTCAGTTATGACTTGCGCAACAAGTCCGAGCTGTTTGCCAAAACGACCAGCGGCGTTTTGGCCGCTAACGGTATCAAGGTGTACATCTACACCGAACTGATGCCGACGGCATGTCTGTCGTTTGCCGTCAGAGAGCTCTACTGCGCTGCCGGCATTGGGTGACGGCAGCGCACAATCCGTCCCGATACAACGGCTATAAGGTCTACGGCGCGGGCGGTTGCCAGATCACCACGGAATCTGCGACAGAGATTTTGTCCGAGATCGAGCGGATGGATGTTTTTTCGGATGTGAAGTGAAGCGATTTCGATGCGGGTGTGCAGTCGAAAATCATTTCCTTTATTCCGGAAGATGTTCTGACAAAATTTATCGGAGCGGTAAAGGCGCAAACCATGCTTAGCCCTAATGACGAGGTCGACAAAGATGTAGCGATTGTCTATACGCTGCTGAACGGCACCGGTTTGAAGCCGGTGCTGATCAAAACCATCGTGACTACCGAAATGGCGGAACGGATCGCCGCAAACTACGGTGTATGCACGGGCAATGTGCTGACGGGTTTCGAGTTTATCGGTGAGCAGATCGGCAGGTTTGAGGCGCAGGGAAAAGCGGATTCTTATGTATTTGGCTTTGAAGACAGCTATGGCTATCTGAGCGGCGGCTATGTGCGCGACAAGAACGCCGTCGACGTCGCGCTCCTGATCTGCGAAATGGTTTCCTATTATCGTGCGCAGGGAATCAGTCTTTACGAGAAACTGCAAGAGCTGTATAATAAGTATGGATACTGCTTGATACACTGCACTCCTACACATTTGAAGGCGCTACGGGCGCGCAGAAGATGGTGGAAGTGATGGCACGGTTTCGTTCGGGTGTGAAAGAACTCGGCAGCAGGAAGGTTTTGACGGTTCTGGACTATGCAAAGGGGCTGGATGGGCTGCCGAAATCTAATGTGGTAAAATATCTTCTCGAAGAAAACTCGTTTGTGGTGGTACGCTCGTCCGGGACGGAGCCAAAACTGAAGGTGTATATATCTGTTAACGGAAAGACTCAAAAAGACGTTACAAATGTAGAAGCAAAACTGTCGGATCAGATTCAAACATTTTTAACTAGAACCTTTTCATCTGAACCAAGTGAGAAATGATGCATCAAGTTTCTCTCGGTTTTTCGGAGACAAGGAAGTAGCACAATCGGCTAAAGTATGTGAATATCACAGAATTGTGAGTTATGTTGCTTGTTGTTGGTAAAAGTGACGTCGAAATTCTGCAGAAGGAATATTATCGAAGGTTTCGACGGTGCCGGGTAGATCGCCCGGTTTTACCGCTTTGTGGTGCTTCCCGGGCAGGCTAACCACCGTAGTATCCGTTTTGGAAGACACGGCACGTCTTCTCCACAGATTCCCCCGTTACGTTCGCGGATCATTTCGTATTTCTTCTCTGGTTTTGCTTGAAGATGGCCGCCGCTTTTTTAAGATTTCTACCGTGTCCTTCAGATCTGCCGTATCCTTGCGAAGCTGCTGGACTTTATCCTCTGACTGCCGCAGGCAAATTTTCTCGGCATCGTGGCTGCCCGTCTCGGAGGCAAGCCAGCGTTCCATCGTGTCTTTAGCACGTCCAGATTCCGGCATGCTTCTGTGATGCTTTGCTTGTTTTCCAATACCAGATCGACGGCCCCTTGCCCAAACTCCTCGCCGTACTGTTTTACGTTGTTTTTTTATGCTGAACACCCTTGCGTAATGTTTTTATATCGGGTATGGCTCACGCCAATATAATTAAACGGAATTATTCTTTTACATACTGTTTCAGTTCAAAATGTAAGGAAAAGTAGCATGTTAAGCTGGATTTCTAATTAATATATCCGTTGTTGTATGCGAGGGGATAATTCGGTAATTAAAAATTTTGCATTAGACTTACGTTCTGATTATGTAATGCTCATAGGGCGCACATTTGTTAATGATTGCTGGATTCGGTGTGGTTTTGATTCGACAAGACCACAGATGGTTCGTGCTGACGCACTGGATGCCCTGATCTGAATGATGAATCAGGACTTGTTTGTAAAATGGAGAAAGCTGTGCTATTTTGACTTATTGGGTGTGTTGGAAAATCTGACGGGGCAATATATCCTTTGTGACAACATTTTTCATCTGTTCGCTTTTTTGTTCCACGCCAATTTATTTCACAGAAGGCGTAAAATTAGAAGAAAGCTGTTTCTATCTTTATCAATAGGCTGAAACAAAAGTGGAATTTTCCGCGCTTTAGACGACTTTCAACTGTAAATCAAGTCTCCTGAATTTAGCCGACTGCGTGATCTCATTAGCGTCGAATAATCAAGAACGGCTTACCTATATGATTTATGCGGATTTGCTGGTAGGGGTACTATAATGATTCATTTTTCAAAAAAGAATTCAAAAATGCTGTACGGCTTAGCGGTACTTATGATGTTATATCATCATTTGTTTAAAGCACCGGCTGCACTGCATTGTACATTCTATTCAACATTTGATTTGTTGGGTTTAGGTAAAGTTCTTTCGATCGAGACGCTTGCGTGGCTTGGAAAATTATGTGTTGCAATATATGCATTTATCAGTGGCTATGCCATGTGCAAGAAAGCTCAAGCTAAATCCGTTATAATAAAAAAGAGACTGCCTGGAAATTTTCTGCTGGTAGTAAAACAGCTAATAGATTTTATGATTAAATATTGGCTTGTGTTTATAGTGTTCATTCCAATATTATATGTAACGCAAGACATAAAAATTTCAAGTGCTAAAGAATTGTTGTTGAATTTTGTTGGCGTTGAATTTTCGTATAATGGAGCTTGGTGGTATGTCAGACAGTATATTTTGATGCTGTTGTTGTTTCCTTTTATAGATTTTATTTACGAGCATATCAATTCCGGAGAGCGACCTAAGATTATTATATTAGGAATAGTTATCACGGTCTTGTTTTTAGGCTATTACTATTCAAGTGGTCCGTTTAAAGTGATTAATGTGCTTGCAAATAGTGTTACTGTTACATATTTGATAATATTTATCGAAGGCTATTTTAGCGCAAGGCTATGCAGCTTTGAAAAGTTAAGCAATTTTTTGCCGACCAAATATAGAAAATTGATTAATGTCATGATTTTGCTATGCTGTGTTGCCATTAGAGTCTTACTGTCAACGGAAGCTGGGTATTGCATTATTGACACACTTATAATTTTCCCGTTCATTTATTCAGTATGTAGTATAGTGGAAAATAGAAGTGTGATTTTGAATTCTTTAAGTAA
Organism: Ethanoligenens harbinense YUAN-3; assembly: GCF_000178115.2. Taxonomy (NCBI): domain Bacteria; kingdom Bacillati; phylum Bacillota; class Clostridia; order Eubacteriales; family Oscillospiraceae; genus Ethanoligenens; species Ethanoligenens harbinense. The sequence continues at coordinate 2,529,328 of NC_014828.1, read as the reverse complement.
AGTAGGTGAGTACTCTGTTTATATGTGGTTAGTACACGGCTTCTATTTGGATGGAGGAATAGTGTGTGATTTGTTAACAGCTAGTCACTATTCGCTGCTTATCTATGTGACTTTAGTTGCTTTATCGTTTGCCACCGCCGTTATACTCAAGAAAATAGAAAACTTTGTAATGAAATATTTTGACAAATTGAAATATAAAGTGACATATTGATTAAATAGAAAAAGCTTTCTAATGTCAACATCGGGGATTCTTTGATTTAAAAAGGACACTGATGAAAATCTGAGTAGGTCAATGGTATAAACTCAAAAGGATAAAAGTGAATGAAATGAGTAAAAAGCCTACTGTAAGGTCGGACAAGATCACGAACTTGGTAAGGGATGCCTGGGACCGAACGCGATACACATCCCGAAAGGATGCATGCGAAGATAGTATCCCGCCGTGGCAATTCCAGTTGAATGATTAAAAGCCGGCACTTATCCGCTCGGGCTTTCGCCAAGCATGGCCACTGTGGAATTCGCAGGCGGGTATGCTGCCACAGTGCGATTGCTGCAAAAGCACTGGTTATCCAACAAACAACTGCCCCAAAAAAAATTGAAATAGACCACAGGAATTGTCGAAACACCTGAAAAATCTTATTCGCTGGTTTCAGCCATGGAAAAAAACGAGAGGAAAATAAAAGCGGAATCCCAATGGGAATAAAAAGCGGCACAATGTTTTTAGTGGCTTTGGCTTCGGATATTAGTTGGAAAAGATGGTAAGGAGGAGGCAACCCGAAACATATCTTGAGATGCCAGCGAGCATTCAAACTGGTTTTCAGCATTTTTCTCACGGATACCGGCGTTTGAATCCTGTTTTTTGATCTGACGCTTTCAGCAAGCCAGTGCCTGTATGTAAGTGGGCGCTTTTCCAGAACAATACAAGTTGTAATCCAAGTTGTGTAAATTATGTAAATTAATTAAATTGATTTGTCTGGGTATTTATAGTATAATAAAATTTAGGAAGTTGTAGTCTCAGGGCCGCTGAACAACATGCGTGGCGGAATGTAAATCAAACGTAAAGGCGAGGTTTATTTCGTTTGCGACTCCGAAAGTAGATGTTGGGAAGTCCTGATATGTGCAATGTATAAAAAATTGAAAATCGTCGTGTTAGGAACTGGCTGTGTTGGTTTGTCCGACGCTATTGTTTTGGCACGACACCATATGGAGTTTATAGTTGATATTGCTCCAGGAAAAGTTGATTTAATTAGCCCCCCATTCAAGATAAAGAAATGTGTTGTTTCCCTTGATCATGAAGCTCAACAGCGACAACTTTCGTCAGAGTTGCATTCAGGGCATAATAAAGTACGTAAGAGAAAAAGACGTGGAATGATTGTTGACAGCCGTTATAACGGTGTGTTGAATGATGTGGCAGAAAAGGTATATACTACAGATTTGTACCGTCGTGACTGAACCGTTTGATAGGAGCTGCCCAAATTGAATGCAAACCACGCAGAAAAATCCCCAAAGCCGCATTTGCTGATTTACGCCCACTATTACCACCCCGACGTTGCCTCAACCGGCCAGATTCTCAGAGAACTGGCAGAAGGACTGTTGGGGCAGTTTTCTATTACCGTGATTTGTGTTGTACCTTCCTACGGCGGAGTAGTAGGTGTAGATTATGTTAAAAAATCCTTTTATTTCGAAAATATCAATGGCGTAGATGTCATGCGCATTCGTGTTCCTGGTTTTGATAAGACGAACAAACTCAGCCGAATTAAGAATATAAGCGCATACTTTTTTCGCGCAATGCGAGCAACAACAAGGGTGGGTAGTGTCGATTACGTCTATTCTATATCACAGCCCCCCATTCTCGGCGGATTGCTTGGCGTTTGGGGAAAATGGGTGAAGCATGCAAAATACATTTACAACATTCAGGATTTCAATCCAGAACAGACAATTGCGACAGGATACAGTAAAAATCAAGCAATTTTAAAGATGATGCTGATGGCGGATAAATTCAGTTGCAAAAGAGCCGACAAGGTCATTGTGGTGGGGCGAGATATGGTGGAGACTTTGAGGAAACGCTTTTTAGGCAAGCAGATGCCAACTTATGCGTTCATCAACAACTGGATTGACGAAAATGAAATTTATCCACTGGGACAGAATGAGCCTCGCATTGTCGCTTTTAAACAAAAATATGGATTGATTAATCATTTCATATTGATGTATTCGGGTAACTTGGGATTATATTATGATCTGGAAAACCTGATCAAAGTGCTTAATGCTTTTCCTAAAGGCGTCAAAACGCTTGATGGGAGAGATGTGATTTTTGCCTTTATTGGAGCCGGCAGTATGAAGGAAAAACTGGTGCGCTATCAGAAGGAAAATCGCATGGAGAATGTATTGTTTATTCCTTATCAGAGCAAGGCCGATCTGAATTACAGCCTGAATGCGGCAGATGTGCACTGGTGCGTCAGCGCGAAAGGTATCAAAGGTGTGTCAGTTCCGTCGAAATTATACGGTATCATGGCAGCTGGCAAACCGGTTTTGGCGGTATTGGAATCCGGATCTGAAGCACGCCTGATTCTGGAAGAAACTACTTGTGGCCTTGTCAGTGATCCCGATGATTATGTGCTGTTTGAGCAGCATATCCGGTGGTTCATTGAGCACGCAGGGAGCGAAGAAGTGAGGAATATGGGACTACGCGGACGCGCGTACCTCGTTGGAAAACTTACTAAGGATATCTCTATCCAAAAATATGGTGAGGAAATTCTTGCCTGTGGCGCAAGCCACGGTAGCCGGATGGCAGAACTGATACCCCACAGCAGGAGGGGGGGCCGATGAACAGCAATTATTGCAAGCTTTTTCTGAAGTTGATGCACATCCACTATGGTCGAGATCTTCTGCTCAAAGGAGCGCCTTTTGTATACAACCACCATGGAGCCCATATTATAATTGGAGATGATGTAACGATCAAATCGAATTTTTTGTCAAATCTTATCGGACTTTACAGCCGTACGATTATCTGTACCAGAACAACAGGTGCAGAAATTGTGATTGGAGATCACGTTGGTATTTCCGGTGCAACCATTTATGCCAGAAAAGGCATCTATATTGGCGAGAACACCTGCATCGGGGGAAACTGTAAGATACTAGACAATGATTTTCATCCAATTGATTGGAAAATGCGAAACCGACTCATGTTTGACGAAATTGGCCCTAAGGATAACGAATGGATTCCAACCCGGGAAATACATATCGGAAAGAATTGTTTTATTGGCTGCAACACTATAATTTTGAAAGGGACGGTTCTTGGAGACGGCTGTGTGGTTGGCGCGGGCGCAGTGGTTAGCGGAACTTTTCAAGCAGATTCCGTAATTGTTGGCAATCCAGCTCGGGTGATAAGACAAAACTATACACTAAAAAAGTGCAATACGAAAGAAGGTTAGGCGGATCGATAATCCGCCGACTGTAGCATTTGGTTATAGAAAGCGTATAGAAAAATGAACTGTGGAGAATCATATGAGATTGGTTTTTATTGCGGTTAACTATAATAATTGCCATATAACTATAAACTATGTGGCCAATGTAAGATCACTAAGAAACATAGACAAGCACCAGGTAGATATAGTATTGATAGATAATCATTCAAAGGAAGAGGATTTTGCAACCTTGAAACAAGCCGTACGCGATATGACGACCGTCAAATTGCTACGGGCTGAAAAAAATTTCGGCTATTTTGGTGGACTGAATTATGGCATGAAAGAAATTAATCGATTTTCTTATGATTATGTGATTGTGGGAAACAATGACTTGCTGTTTGATGGGAATTTTTTGGATGTGCTGGCAGAGAAGAAATATCAGGATAAGCAAACGGTAATTGTACCAGATCTACTGACAATAAACGGAATCCATCAAAATCCTCAGTTTGTTCATGTACCAAGTAAAAGTAGACGATTGGGTTATCGAGTCTATTATTCTTGCTATCTGGTGTCCATTCTTTTGGATTTATTCTACAATTTTATTAGAAAGAATCGCACTAAAGCAAGAATGAAACATCTGCCAGTTGCCACGGAGATATTTCTTTGTACAGGAGCTCTTATGTTGCTTCGTCCGGCTTTTTTTAAACATTGTGGGTTGCTGGATGATTCGCTGTTTTTATGGGGAGAAGAAGTCATGCTGGCGCATCAATTGGCTTTGTCAGGCGACAGGATGTTGTATGATCCTGATTTACAGGTCGTTCATTTGGAAAACGCTAGTGTTGGGAAAATTTCGTCTTATAAAAAGTTTAAGATTTGGAAGAAGTCTTATTTGGTATACAAGGATTATTATGTGTGACGATATAAGGAAGTGAATGTGATGGAAGCTCTGCTTATAGCGAACTTAGAGCTAAACAAAAATGAAGGGATTTACCAAAAAATTTGCGCGGAAGCTACTGCGATAGGAAATGTTATTGGCCGCTGCACATTGCTCACAAGATTACAAGATGCTTCTATATTGCTTGATACCGGGACAGGTGAAAGCGTAGAAGTTGATCAATCGTTGTTGAACTGTGCAAAGACGCTGATAGATCATAAAGAAATCAATCTTGTATATATACGATTAATGGTGCCCGGTTTTGGTCTGATTCAGCTTATGAGAAAGGCGAGAAAAAAAGGAGCAAAAATCTATTATGAGATCCCGACGTACCCTTATTTTGCGGAGCAGTTTCGAGCATCGAAAAAAAAATATAGGGCGGCCATGAAAATTTCGCTAGATTGCCTTTTTTTCCCATTTATCAATTATTTGTGCGAACGGATCGTCGTAATAAAAAGCAATACTAATGTACATATGTTTCATAAAATGGTAGAAATAACAAATGGGGTTCAGACCGAAAATATCACATCAAAGAACTATCAAACCCAATGGGATGGAACATTTAGGATGGTTGCAGTCGGGACGCTGTATCCGTACCATGGATATGATAGAGTATTGTTAGGATTGGCAAAATGTGAAGAGCAGATAAATGGAATACCAGTGGAATTTCATGTGGTGGGTGAAAGTAGCACAATAAATGACTTGAGAAAATTGACTCGTCACCTTGGACTGAAACGTGTGAAATTTTACGGGATCAAGTCCACAGATGAACTCAACTGTATGTATGATCAATTTGACGTAGGGTTGGGATGCCTAGCCTTGCACAGGCGGAATGCGAATATAGATACAACTCTTAAAATTATTGAATACTATTGCAGGGGAGTACCTGTTGTGACAAGCGGATTATCACCATTGGAAGAAAAAGATTATACTATTCACGTTACAGATGGAGAAGATGCTTTGAATATTCAGGAAATCTTTGATATTTGGTGTAGAATGAAGCGAGAAAAACTAGAAGATCTGGCAGAAATCGCAAAAAAGCGATTTTCTTGGAATAGGATTATGGGGAAATTGCTAGAAAATGGACTTTAATAAGGCCAGTTTCTAGCAATGAAAAGCGAAAATTATAAAGGATTAATAGATATGGATATGGCTGTAATTTTAACCTTTCATAATCGAAAGAACAAGACGCTCAGTTGCTTAAAATCTTTGCTTCATCAAACGTATGTTGAAAACGGGACAATTCAATTAGAGTGCTATTTTTGCGATGACGGATCAACGGATGGATCTTCCGAGCAAATACGGGTCCAATATCCTAAAGTGCATTTAACTTATGGAGATGGATCTCTGTTCTGGGCAAAAGGCATGTTCAAGTCACTTTCAAAGGCGTTGGAAACAAAACATGATTTTTATTTGATGGTGAACGATGATGTTGATTTTTATCCAGATATGATAAGGACCATGTTGGAATCGTATTACGAAGTGGAAAGCAAAGCACCGCTTGTTGCAATTGTAGGGTCTACAGAAGATTCTTTCGGAGGAAATTGGACATATGGGGGACAAATATGGAACAAACAGCTCATCCATGAGCGCTACGTCCCGGTACTGCCGGAAAAGCCCTGTAGAGAATGCAACATGTCAAATTGGAATTGCTTTTTGATTCCAGATCAAATGATTAAAAATATCGGGTCTATAGATGATTACTACGAACATGCCAAAGCGGATAATGATTACTCAAATAGAATTATTTTATCGGGAAATAAAATTTACGTTGCGCATAAATATATAGGGATATGTCAAAGGAATTCTATAAATAACACTTGGAGAGATGAAACGTTAAGTTTAAAAAAACGATTAGAATATGCAAACAAGCCAATCGGTTTGCCTATAAAGTCAGAGCTTCATTACTGTATGAAGTTTCATGGGGTGAAATGGCCTTTATGGGTAGGCAAGCGCTATTTATGGATATATTTGTCTTGGATTAAGCATGTTATCAAGGAGCGCATACGGTACAATGATGGAATCTAAATGGATCTATATTCGCAATTATTTAATAGTAATATTAATGATATTAAGTTCCAAAACTGTCTATTTTGGCTTGATTTATGTTAGATTAACCTATTTGGCTTTGTCTGGCATATGTGTGATATCTTTAATCTTCAGTATCCATCACAAAACAAAAATCAAATTGGATAATTTAATAGTGTTGTTTGTAATCTTCGTAGAAATGACTATGCAGTTCTTGGCCTATAATGATCAATTAAGCAGTTCGTTTATACACACTTTTGTGGTTACATATTTGCCGTTTATTATTTCTTTCTTTTGTACTGCTTTGTTAACGAAAGAAAGCTATCTAATTAAATATGTGAATGTGCTGATTGTCATATCGCTGGTTAGTCTGGTGTGCTTTTCGATTGCGGTGCTTAATCCGGAATTAGCGTGGGCATTTATTACTAAAACGGAATTCAATAATTCTATCTACAATATATCGCCGTTCTATACATGGGGATGGGGCATACATGTATTTGCGCGAAATTCAGGCCCCTTTTGGGAACCAGGCGCATTCCAGGGTTTTATTATAATGGCAGTGTTATTTATGCTTTTTACTCCAGGAAAACACAAACACGTTAAATTCAAGATGTTCGTCCTGCTTGCAACGATGATTACGACTGGTTCTACGACAGGATATATTCTTACTATTGTTGTTCTTTTTATATTCCATAAAAGATTTGAAAAACTATTCTTGGAAGATAGAAGCCTTAGAGGTAAAAATTGGATAAAGTTTGTGGTCGTAATAATGACAGTGGGGGTATTGTTTTATATTGTATTAAGCAATAATATTAGCGACAAGCTTGTGAATACAAATATTTCTGGAATGACCAGAAAATATGATTTTCTAAATGGTTTCAATGTAGTGTTTGACCATCCATTTATTGGATACTCCTTTACCAATGCAAGGATAACGAGGCTTGGGGAACTAGGAATGACAACAGATATTAGCGTTGGGTTGAGCTCACTTTTATTTACCTGCGGTATTCCTTTTGGTCTATATTATCTATGGCGACTTTACGGTGGACTTAAAGCTTTTTTTCACCCAACTGCACTTGAATGGGCGGGCTTAATTGTTGTTTTTGTTATTTTGAATTGCACGGAGGTATTGTGGTGGCTTCCCGTTTATACAGTATTTCTATTTAGGTTTTCGGCAACCAAAGAGAAATATATTGACTGATAACGACTCTGGTAAAATCAAAAAGCTGTATGCGGTAAACACAGGAGAAAGCATTCTGTTTTGTTGATGTGATAGGGTCTTCGTATCGCGGTCTTTTTAAGTGAAAACTGGGTGAAAGAATAATTTCCAAGTAATCGTAGAAAGCCTGCCTAAATGAAGAATGGATGTCAAATCGGGGCATAGCATCAATTTGAATTAAGGAGAAACTACTATGGTGAGTATCATTGTTGCAGCATACAATGAAGAATTAAACATTAGAAACTGTATTAATTCTATAAAGGATTTGAAAGAGGAGATTGAGATAATCATTGTAGACGATGGCTCAGACGATCATACGTTATCCATTTGTAGGGATCTTGAATCAAATGACAAACGCATAAAAGTGATACATCAGATAAACAAAGGAGTTTCTGCTGCCAGGAATGCCGGTATGAATTGCTCCAGCGGGAAATGGCTTATATTTGTGGATGCAGATGATACAATACTTCCAGATAATTTCAGCAAACTTCTTCGGTTGTGTAATGAAGAGTTTCCGATTATCCAGGGCTGTCAGATCTATGCCGGGCAAGAGAACGACGATACCTGCGAGATTTTATCCATTGATTCCAAACAAATTCAGATATACGCTTTGAATAGAGAAAAATACAAAAGTGATCCGATAGTCAAACCGGAACATCGTGGCATGGTGGATTCTGTGCATGGCGTATACGGGAAGCTATTTCGGACAGATTTTGTAAAGCATAATCAGCTAAGATTTTCGGAAGAGCTTACGTTAGGAGAAGATCTCCTGTTCTATATTGAAGCAGCGGGTCTTTGTGATCAAATTGAATGCATTAATTTGGCAATATACCAAATTAACATAAATCCAAATTCATCGACTCGTCGTTTCAATGCCAGGCTCATTGAGGGTGCTAGAATTTTTTCGGTAAAAATATATCAATATTATACAGCCAATATGTTAAAGTGTGAATTCTATAATGAAATGTGCTATCAGATATATTTCCACATATTAGTTGGAGTGGTATATAATTTATTGAAAAAAGATTGTCCATATTCTTTAAATTCGAAGATCCGCACGCTTCGTATGATTATTCACGATCCTATCATTCATCAGGCGGTCGCATCTGCCTATAAAAATATGAGTTTGAAACGCAGTGGAATTGGGAAAATAAAATGCGGCTTGTTGAGGGTCGGGATGCTTCGCGCTCTATTTATTATATTGGCAATTGCCGATAAGTGGGTGATTTGAAAAATTGAAGATGCTAAAATTTAAGTCTTGGACCGGCGATACGAAAAATGTTGCTGAAAACATCATGGCTTCGTTTGTTGTAAAAGGAATGTCTTTGTTGCTGGCGTTTTTTACCACACCAATGTACCTCCGATATTTTTCGAACAAGTCAATATTGGGCATATGGTTTACAGTATTGTCTGTTTTGGCTTGGATACTTAATTTTGATTTTGGTATTGGAAACGGACTGCGAAACAAACTTACGGAGGCTCTGGCCGAAAACAATCAGGAACAAATCAGGAAATATATATCTTCTTCTTATATCTTTCTTTCCGGCATTTCGTGTCTATTACTGGTTGTGATGTTTTTCTTATCTTCGTTTGTAGATTGGAATTTTGTATTCAATATTTCTACGCGTGATTTGTCCAAAAGTGTTCTAAACACAACTTTATCAGTTCTCTTGACAAGTATAATATTGCAGTTCAATTTGCAGATCATTAACTCTATCTTATATGCGCTGCAGAAAGCATTTGTCCCCGGCCTGCTGAATTTTGCGACAAACGCGATTATGTTGATATATGTTATATTTTGCAATGAAATTGGGATGAAGAACAACGTTGTTCACCTGGCGATTGTGTACTTATTTGCAGTGAATGCGCCATTGCTGATTACGACGATTTTTGTGTTTTCTACAAAGTTGCGCCAATCCCGTCCTTCCATTAAATTGTTTGAGTTTCGCTATGCGGTGTCCATATTGAAATTGGGCGGTGCATTTTTGTGGTTGCAGCTGATGGCTTTGATATCGAACAATACCAACAGTTATTTAATAGCGTTATTTGTAAACAACAAAGCCGTTGTGGAATATCAAATCTATTATAAAATATTTGCATTAATTGGCACGGTTTTTGCTTTGACGACTACTCCGCTTTGGTCAGCCGTAACAAAAGCAAAAGTCGAAAACAATTATACGTGGTTAAACCGGTTGATTTCTACCATGCGAAAAGCGCTGCTGGCTGCTGTCGGTGCGGAAATTTTCCTGTTGGCGTTTTTGCAAATTATATTTAACTTATGGTTGCAAGAACAAACAATAGCAGTTAATTATGGAATTGCGGTGACGTTTGCAATCTGTGGAGCATTAATGATGTGGGGTAATATACTGTCTGCGTTATTAAACGGGCTAAGCGAATTAAAACTGCAAGCAATTTTATTAACGGTTGGGGCTTTCGCCAATATTCCGCTGGCGTTTTTGTTTGTCCAATTGACGCATGGTTATGTGGCAATTATGATAGCAAATATAATATCCACTTTGCCCTATTGTATAGGACTCTCTCTTTGGTTGAAACGCTGGCAGTGTAAAATGAGCTTGCAGAAAGGCGTAGGGGAAAACTAGAGTGAGTATCAAATAATTCGGTACATAGACACGCTTGAATTATCATGAGGAATCAAAAACCACCAGTTGAACTGGTGGTTTTTGATTTTAGCTGGATGCGTTCATAATTGAAGCATAAAACATATGCAGCAATACGCCGACGAGCTTCTTTCATCGCTTTCAGATTTTTTACGATAGATGCATTCGCTTTGAGAATGGAGAAGAAAGTCTCTGCCTTCCGGTGATACCATTGTGACTGTCTCTGCCAATTTGGCCTTTAAAGAAGAAGGAAAATGGGGATTTCCAATGTCCACATACATACCGGATTGCTTTGCGCAATGATTCCATTTCGTTGTTATTTCAATACCCTGGGCTGTATACCCCCCATTATTATGAACATCCATTGATTTTTTGTCATCCGTGCCTTAGAATAATAGCCTTCCTTTTTTCAAATCAAGAAATCTATATTCCAATTAAGCCATTCCTGTGCCTTTTCGCTGTTCCAATTTTCAATCAATTTTTCAAACATTTCTTTCTTTGTCATTTTGTGAAAAACTCCTTCAACTGATATGTTTTTCTTATTACCGAAACCTTCTTTTTCAATGTGCCAAATGGTTTAATCTATAACCGAAGCGTAACCGTCAAGACCGCGCGCACCTTGTAAGCATGGTGTCGGGGAAGGTACAATGAACTTCAAAAGGGTTCAAAACATGTAATGGAGTGTTTTGGACCAAATTGGAGTGAATAAAATGGATACGCAAAAAATCGCGAGGGAGTTCCGGCTATCAGAGTGGGGCGAGGCGGTAAAGGAGCGAATAGCTGGCGGGCAGAGCGTGGACGCATTTTGCGAAGAAAAAACATCAGCAAGGCCACCTATTACTACAGGCAGAAAAAAGTACGGGAAGCTGCCTGCATGGAGCTTATGGAGAAACAAAAGCGCGGAACCGGGCTTGTGCCGGACGGCTGGACGCAGCTTACGGAAGCAAAATCTGTTACTGCCGGCGAAGGCACCCTAGACATTGAAATCGCCGGCTGCCATATCCTTGCAAATGCCCAAACCGACCTGGAATTGCTGGCGAGAGTCTGCCGCATCCTGAGATCGCTGTGATGCAGTTCGGAGAAAAACCTGTGTATCTTTGCTGTGGGTGCACGGATATGAGGAAATCGATCAACGGGCTAATGACGCTTGTGCAGCACAGTTTTTCTCTCGACCCTTTTGTCGACGCGCTGTTCGTGTTCTGCAACCGAAGCCGTGACCGCCTGAAAATACTGGAGTGGGACGGCGATGGCTTTTGGCTGTATTTCAAACGGCTGGAACGCGGACATTTCCGCTGGCCGTCGTCAGACGAGGAAACCACAATGACGCTGAACAGTGAGGAACTGTCTTGTCTGATCGATGGCGCAAGGCTGGAGAAAAAGCTTCGCCGCAGCGAAGTTCTTGAACACAATATTTCGTAACACATCGGGATACGAAAATGCCGTTTTTTCTTGATTCTATGCGGTTTTTCCGGTATAATTAGAGAATGGAAAAACAAGAAAAAACAATTGAAATACCGCTTTCTGTTTACGAGAATTTTCTCAAACAGGCGGAGCAGATTGCCGAGCTAAAACAGCAGATTCAGTGGCTGATGGAGCAATTCCGCCTGGCCAAACGTAAGCAATTCGGCGCGTCCAGTGAACAGACGGACAACGAACAATTATGTCTGTTTAACGAAGCAGAGCAAACCGCCGATTTGACCGTGCCAGAGCCGGAAACCACCGAGGTCAAGGCGCATTACCGCAGAAAGACGCGCCTGACCACCGACAAGTTGCCGGAAGATTTACCTGTTGAGACCATTGAACACGAGCTGCCGATCGAGGCGCGTATCTGTCCGGACTGCGGTTGTCCTCTGCACAAAATGGGGGAAGACATCCGTGAGGAACTGAAAATCATCCCGGCAAAAGCCGTGATTGTACGCCATGTACGGCACGTCTATGCCTGCCGCCACTGCGAGGAGTCCTCTGATCGTGTGCCGATTGTCAAGGCGGAGATGCCAAAACCCGTCATCAAGGGAGGGTTCGCATCACCCGAATCCGTCGCCCATATCGCCGTGCAAAAATTTGTGATGGGCAGCCCGCTTTATCGGCAAGAGCAGGAGTGGGCGCAAAGCGGCATTCTGCTCTCACGTCAAACCATGTCCAACTGGCTCATCAGAGCCTGTGAAGATTGGCTGGAGCCAATTTATCAGGAAATGAAGCGACAGCTATGCAATCATCAAGTCCTTCACGCAGACGAAACCACCCTTCAGGTGCTGCATGAGGACGGCAAGCCCGCCCAGAGTAAAAGTTACATGTGGCTTTATCGTACAAGCGGCGAGGCTAAGCGCCAGATTGTGCTGTATGACTACCAGCGGGATCGAAAGCATATCCGTCCGAAAGACTTCTTAGAGGATTTTTCAGGTTTTCTCCATGCAGATGGTTATGACGGATACCACAAGCTGCCTGACCGAATCACCGTGGTGGGCTGTTGGGCGCATCTGCGTCGGAAATTTGACGAAGCGCTGCAAACACTGCCGAAGGATAAACGGAAATCGTCTGACGCCGCAAAGGGGATTGCTTACTGTGACAGGCTGTTTCATTTGGAGAAACAGTTCACTTTGCTGACCCCGGAAGATCGTTTGAAGGAACGCGAACAGCAAAGTAAACCGGTGGTTGAGGCGTTCTACGCCTGGGTCGGATCGCTCCGGGAACTGCCTAAAACCCTGATGGGTAAAGCAATCCATTATGCACAGTCACAGCGCATGTATCTTGTGCGGTATCTGTTGGACGGACGGCTGGAAATCAGTAACAATCGCGCGGAAAACGCCATTCGACCTTTTGTAATGGGACGGAAGAACTGGCTGTTTTCCAACACGCCAAACGGTGCAAAAGCCAGCGCAATCTATTACAGCTTGATCGTCTCTGCCAGGGAGAATGGTCTTGTGCCTTTTGAGTACCTCACAAAGATTTTCACCGAAGCGCCCAATGGCGCGGATGTTGAAAACCTCATGCCTTGGGGGGCGTGCCCGTTGATTTGACGGTTACACCGAAGCCAAGCTTTTATGAATCATATTTCGATTCATTTGTAAATGGTTGGACTTGGTGATGCCACGTGCATCAGTGCTTGCGAATAGCTTGTAATCATAGAGTGAAATCCCGTCAACATACGGCGGGTATAAATATTTGGGGCAATTACGAAATACGCCCGATATGGACGAAAGAAATCATGATAAAAATAATCCGCTTATGGGTAAAAATATTCGATTTACTGTCAAGAGAAATAAAGGTATGATAAATACACACTAAAGAGATCGATCGCGACAAGAAAGAAGTGCAAGGGTGCACAGTTCTTATAAAGAGCTGTGCACTTTTTATGAATTAACGCGGCCGCAGTTAATTTGTTGCCTCAAAAAGTATGGAGTGAATGGAGGTGTTTTATAAAGTAAAAACAATACGGACTGGATAAGAATGTGATGGGAGAAGATGTAAAGAATGAAAAACAAATTTTTGAGGCTTACGGCTTTGGCCCTTACCGCAGCGATGGCGATACCATTTGCCGGTTGCTCCAAAGGGCAAAGCAGCAATACGATCAAAGTCGGCGTGCTGTTTTCCGATACCGGATCGACCGCCGTAATGGAAAAAACAATGACAGATGCATGCAAAATGGCTTTTGATGAAATCAACAAGGCCGGCGGAGTTAATGGGAAGAAAATCGAGTATATCCATGAAGATTACGCTTCCGACCCGGCGACCTGCACGGAAAAGATCAAAGAACTTATTGAGAAAGACCACGTCGTCGCCACGGTCGGATGCTGCACTTCGGCAAGCCGGCAGGCAACGCTTCCGACACTGAAAGATGACAATTCCCTTTTGATTTACCCGACCTTTACAGAGGGTGAAGAAGTGCATCCCAACGTCATCTATGTCGGCTGCATGCCCAATCAGCAGGCCACAAATTTCATCCCTTACCTGATTAACAAACTCGGTAAAAAGGTCTTCCTGGTGGGATCGGACTATGTTTTCCCCAAAACCTGCAACAAGCAGGCGCGCGCTTTGATCAACATGTACGGCGGACAGGTCGTCGGCGAAGAATATGTGCCCCTTGGCGGAACAGATTTTTCGACCGTGTGCAGCAAGATCAAGAGTTCCGGTGCGGATTTTGTCTACTCGGCGGTTGTCGGTGATTCCAACAACGCGTTCTTTAAAGATTTCAAGCAATATGGACTGGATGCCAGCAAAACACCCATTTGCTCCATTGCGATCGATGAAAGCAATCTGTCGGCCATCGGCGCAAATTATGCGGAAGGTCACTATGCGTCCATGCCGTACTTCTCGAGCCTTGACACGGATGCATCTAAAAAATTTGTTGATAAGTATAACAGCCAGTTCAAAGACGGTACGGTTGTAACCGTTTTGACTGAATCCGCTTATTCCAGCTGCTACCTGCTGGCAGAAGCGCTGAAAAAAGTCAAGGACCCCACGGATACCACCGCACTCATCAAAGCATTCGGCGGGCTTACGTTTGATGCGCCGCAAGGTCAGATCAAAGTGGACGAGTACAACCACAGCACATGGGTCTATTCGAGGTTTGCAAAGATTCACGACGGAAAATTTGACGTCGTTTACTCCACCGATAAAGCGACCAGACCGGAACCATGGCCGGGAATCCTGTATCCTCAGTATAAAAATTCCAACTTTATGCCGGACTGGAACGATCCGAAATGTTATCCGCAGTAAACCGATAGTTGCCCATATAAATTCAGTTGTCACAAAGGGGTGGTAACTGGATTTATATCCTCTTACAATGGCGCCTTAACGCACGGAACGAGCGCCTCTCTTTTCTGAAAAACAGATCAAGAAGCCTTGCGTATCAACAGGGAGTGATAGAATTGGCGTTCCTTATTTCTCAGATGAGCAACGGTTTAAACCAGTCGGCGGTTTTGCTGATTGCAACCCTGGGATTGGTTATCATTTTTGGGTTAATGAAAGTCATCAATATGGCGCATGGCCAGATGATTATGATCGGCGGCTTTTGCGCGTATATTGTGACCGGGATCTTCAGCCTTCCGTTTTGTCTGGCAATCGTCATATCGTTTATTGTAACCGCTTTATTCGGTATGCTTATCGAAATCGTAATTATAAAAAGGCTGTATGCGAAGCCGACGGAAACGATACTGGCAACGTTCGCAATTTCGATCATCCTGACGGAAATTGCCCGCATGGTCTGGCCGTTGGCCGTAAATGTGAAAATGCCGCTTCCCGGCAAATTCACGCTTGGCTCGGTCACCATCCCGTTTTACAACATATTCCTTGTGCTGATCGCTCTCGGCCTGCTCGTATGCACCATTTATTTCTTCGCCTGCACCAAAACAGGGCGGAAAATCAGAGCGATTACACAAAACAGGCAGATGACCGAATGCCTGGGCATCGACACTGCTAAAATCGATACGCTTACCTTTGCGTACGGAGCAGGCCTGGCGGGAATCGCGGGATGTGTTTTGGCGCCTACGACAGGGGTTTCCTACGACATGGGCGCCACTTATCTGACGAACACCTTCCTGACGGCTGTGGTCGGAGGAGCCCAGTCCATGGTCGGTACGGCGGTCGCATCGGGGATCATCGGTGAAAGCAGGACACTGCTTGCAGGCTTCTCCAACGATACATGGGCCATGATTATGGTTTCTTTCGCCATTATTGTGCTGGTCCGGTTCAAGCCCGAGGGCCTATTCTATAAAGAAGGCAGATGATATGATGGGTGGAATTTACAACAAAATACGCAGCGTACAGATCCATCGGATGATCGACATCGGACTCCTCGTCTTTTTGGCCGTGTTTCCGCTGTTTGCCGAAGAGTTCCGGGTGGAAATGATGGGCAGATACCTGTGCCTGGCCATATTTGCCTTGTCGCTGGATCTGTTATGGGGCTACGGCGGTTTGCTCAGCCTCGGGCACGCGGTTTTCTTCGGAATCGGCGGGTATATGATCGGGCTTTGCTACCAGATACAGTTTGGGCTTCCCGCATTTATGACAAGGGAAAAGATTACGGTACTGCCATGGTTTTATCTTCCGCTCAAAAATCCAATCGTCGCGGCGCTGATCGGCATTGGGCTGGCGGCACTGATATCGGCCATTCTGGGATTTTTCGTCTTCTCAAGCAAGATCAAGGGTGTGTTCTTTACCATTATAACGCTGGCCCTTGCACAGATGTTCAGCCAATTCATTATTACCGAACAAAAGTATACGAACGGCTTTAACGGGTTGCAGAGCATCAAACGGTTTGCAATGAACCACGGGCAGCCGCTGGATAAAATCGAATACTACTATGTCATCCTTGTCGTGGCGGCCCTTGTGTTTCTTTTCTGCATGTGGCTTACCAGAAACCGGGTCGGAAAGATCGCGGTATCCATCCGGGAAAACGAACAGCGCCTTGGCTTTTTCGGCTATACCGCTTCCCATTACAAAATATTGATTATGACCATTGCGGGCGCGATTGCCGGACTTTCCGGTGTGCTGTATGCTCCGGCGACCGGTTCCATTACCGTTCAGGATATTGGAATCGCCGCTTCTACACTTGTCGTGGTGTGGATCGCAGTCGGAGGCCGCGGAAATCTCACGGGCGCGGTGGTCGGAACTTTATTTATCAACTGGGCGCAGAGTTTACTGTCGGATCAGTTTTCATCCTTCTGGCAGCTTATATTGGGCATTGTCCTTATCCTGATCATTTTCTTTATGCCAAACGGGATCGTTGGGAAAATCATCAGTCTGCAGCAACGCCGCAGAACAGATAAAATGATGGCCGGGCAGGAGACCGCTTCGGCCGAGGATGGGGCGTAACATGAATACTGTATTGTTGGATATTCAGGACCTGAGTGTATCATTTTCGGGATTCCATGCTGTCAGCAAGGTGAACCTCCAGGTTGAAAAAGGAAAAATCCATGTTATTATCGGCCCGAACGGCGCAGGCAAAAGCACCTTGATGGACCTGATTACAGGGAAAACCAAGCCAACGGCCGGACGCATTTTATATGAAGGGGAAAACATTGCCGGAAAAGAGCCGAGCGTCATCGCTTCGAAATACAGAATCGGGCGGAAATTTCAGGGGCCCAATGTATTTGACAATATGACGGTCTATGAAAACATCGAGATCGCCCTTACGGGCTATACGAGTATATGGAAAGCCTTTTCCTATCGCCGGACGGATAAGGTCAAGGCGCAAATGAAAAATGTGCTGGATCTGGTCCAGCTTTACGACCAGAAAGACAGGATGGCCGTGGAACTGTCTCACGGCCAACGACAATGGCTTGAAATCGGGATGGTCATTGCACAGTCGCCCAATCTGATTATTTTGGACGAACCCGCGGCCGGCATGACAGACACGGAAACCTATAAAACCGGCGAAATGGTAAAAGGCCTTGCAGGAGAACACACGCTGATTGTTATTGAACACGATATGGATTTTGTGGAGCAGATTGCGGACAAAGTGACCGTTTTGCATCAGGGCCGGGTTCTGGCAGAGGGCTCTTTCCAGGAAGTGAAGGAAAACCGCGAGGTTATCAGGGTCTACTTGCAGGATGAAAGCGGGGAAGGGTTTTAATGCTTGTTATCGACGATATCAACGTAAACTATGGAAAAAGCAAAGTAATCAACGGTATCAGCATGAAAATAGGCGACCGGGAGAAGCTGGCCATTTTAGGCCGCAACGGTGTGGGAAAAACCACCCTGCTGAAGTCTGTCATCGGCCTGCTCCCTTTGGAAAAAGGGCGAATCCGGCTGGACGACAAGGAAATTTCAAGGCAATCCCCCCACTGGCGTGCGCAACAGGGAATCGCGTATGTGCCCCAGGGAAGAGAAATCATCCCCGATCTCACGGTGGAAGAAAACCTGGAACTTGGTGGCTATGCGCACACCAAAGATCTGGAGGAGCAAAAGAAAAAAGTGCTCCGCTTTTTTCCTGCGCTGGAGGTACATCTGAAAAGAAAAGGAGGGGTTCTGTCCGGCGGCCAGCAGCAACAGCTCGCTATTGGGCGGGCGCTGATGTCGAACCCCAAAATTCTGCTTCTCGACGAACCGACGGAAGGCATTCAGCCGAATATTGTAGCCGAGATCGCCAAAATACTCGATCGGGTCAGAGAGGAAATGAGTATCACCCTTGTGATTGTGGAACAGAACCTGAAGTTTGCCAGGAAAATAGCCGACCATTATGTGATTATCCAGAAAGGCAAGGTGGTCTCCGAGGGTGAAATGGCGCATTTGGAAGAGGAGACGATCAAAAAATACCTGGCGGTGTGATGAATGCGGCATTCCGGCATATTGTTCGATAGGAGGCGTTTTATGGGCAATGTCATAACGGTTACCCGTGAATTCGGCAGCATGGGGCGTCCAATTGCAAAAATAATTGCGGAGCGAATGGGTTTTCAATATTATGACCGTGATATTATTGAACTCACGGTAAAGGAACTGCACGGCAATATTGAAGAATTGTCTACGCTTGAAGAAAAAAATACCTCCATTTTCGCAAAAATGATGTATCCGCTCGGGCATGGAACGGCGTTGATGCAGGATAAATTATATGAGATGGAAAAAAGCGTCATCCTTGATCTTGCATCCGGCGACGACTGCGTGATCGTTGGCAGATGTTCCGATTATATTCTGCACGAGTGCCGCCATCCAAACATGCTCAATGTTTTCATATATGCTCCGTATGACTGCCGTGTGGCTTTTTGTGAGAAAGAACTGCATCTCAGCACGGAAAAAGCAAAATCCTACATAAAAAGTGTGGATAAAGCCAGATGTGAGTTTTATAAATTCCGCACGGGTGTTTCGTATTATTCCACGACATACCGCAATCTGATGGTAGACAGCTCCATCGCGTCCCACGAGGCGTGCGCCGATCTGATCTGCACCGCCGCAAAGCATAAATTGGGCCTGCTTTGATCGACAGCCCCTTCGCTGTTGATATAAAAATAGGTAGAATCAGCCTACGGCGCGGATCGCTGCCAAGCTGCGCGCCGTGCGCAAAGAAAGGGAGTTTTTTATGAAAGACATTTGCACCGTATCTGTCGTGACCTTTCATCCAGCATGGGGTGACAAGAAAGCAAACCTGAAGCGCATCATGGAGTACATCGAGTGTGCTGCCAAAAAAGGCAGCGACATCGTTGTGCTGCCTGAGATGGCCCTTACAGGTTATGATGACGAGGGGGATAAGCCCCGAAAAGAAAAAATGCAGGTCAGGCTTGCTGAGGCCGTTCCGGGGCCCAGCACGGAAAAGGTCGCCGAGCTTACAAAGCGGCTTGGAATTTATGCCGTAATGGGAATGCCGATAAGGGACGACAACGATCCTGAGACGGTTTACAACGGGCTTGCAGTGTTTTCCCCCGATGGCCTTGCCGGCTCCTACCACAAGATCCACCTGCCGCCGCCCGAGCCAAACTGGGCGACCCGCGGCGACAGACCGTATATTCTGGAGACGGCATGGGGACCTGTCGGCATTGCGATCTGCTACGACAACTACTCTTTCCCCGAACTTATGCGCTACTATGTATCAAAGGGCTGCCGGTTGATCGTCAACAGCACTGCGCTTGCGCACTGCCATGGCCCCTATTACGGTCCCGCCACACTGGAAGCGGCGATTGTTCAGAACGGAATCTATATTGCCTCCGCCAATCTTGGCGGCCTTGACGTTGAAAACTATTTCTGGGGGGGAAGTTCCATTCTCGGCCCCGGGCAGAAGCATACCTGGTCGTATTATTATTATGCGGGCCGTAAATTTACAGACAAAGACGCCCCCGAAATCGAAATGTTTACGGCTACGATTGACCTGTCTCTTGCAAGCAGATATCCTTACCAATTCAATCCCGCTGTCAACGGTACCGATTGGCGTCCGGATAAGTATATTGAGTTTTTTAAGGATACATTATCCAATCCGAATGACGGCAAATAAACAGAATGTGGATCTTTGCTTTTCTTCGGTAAATAGGGTATTATAAGATCACAACGGCGTGTTTCAGAGAGATTGGTACAGCTTTGTATAAATCCTCTGAAACGCGCCGTTGGCTTTGGATACTTAAGTATTCCAATTTTTCCATTTTGAAGGGTAAAAATACAATAAATTGCATGCTAAAATCATACAGATGGTAAAATGAAATAGGTTTTCTGTGGGTTGAGGATGGTATGAATGAACCAAGTAATGCTGGTCGATGATTATGAGATATTCAGGAAACAACTGAAGAAGCAGGTGGATTGGAATAATCAACTCGATTTTATAATTTCCGGAGAAGCTGATAACGGATGGGAAGCGCTGATGGCGCTTCGCCAAAACCCTGTTGACATATTAGTAACCGATATCAAAATGCCGCGGCTGAACGGTCTGGAACTGCTGGAACGGGTTCAAAATGAAGGACTCTGCAAGTGCGTGATCCTTTTAAGTGAATACGCGGATTTTGAATATGCCCGGAAAGGCCTCGTGCTGGGTGCGTTTGATTATATCGTAAAACCGGTGGAAAATCAATCTTTTTTAAATGTACTGAGTCGCGCCGCGGACTATATTACAAAATTATCTAAGGCCAAAAAACCCGAAGACAAAACAGCCTATGAAAGAATTGCAGTAGTAAACTGCATATTGAACGGCACTGATAATTTTGAAAACGCAGTTTCTCACCTGGTGCGCAAGTGCGATGAGTCCGTAAAGCATGATTTCATTAAAAACGGTGTGTTGTTGGCAGAAACGGAAAGAAAAATTTATCAGGCGGTCATTGAAAAAAATGAATGGGTGGCGCTTTTGGTTTCCGACGTGGATTTTATTTGCAACAAAATTATTCAAAGCGACAACAACTACACAACAGCTGCTGTTTTTGAAGAATTTCTGCGGGAGTTGTATACGACAATCAAAACGTATCATCCATCTCGTATGTCCGCGCTTTCCGAAATGGTGGTGGACTACATCCTTGCGCATCCTTTTGACAAGTTGACTTTAACGGTTATATCTGAAAAATGTTTTGTCAGCAAGGCATATTTAAGTCACAGTTTTAAAACGGATATGGGAAGATCCTATGTCGAATATGTGGTGGGCCTGAAAATGCAGATTGTCAAAAAGCAGCTTCAAGAAACCAACATGAATATGAGCGAAATTGCGGAAAAGCTGCATTATGAAGATTATAAATACATGGGACGCCTGTTTAAAAACATTTATGGACTGACGCCTTCCGATTACAAAAAAATGCGCGGGATGGTGCATCCATAAAGGCCATACCCAATATGGAAAACATCAATCTACGGCGATATTCGGGATGCGCCGCAAAAAAATCGAGCATGCGGACGTGTGATTCGAGGATAAGTGGAAAAGCGGGGTAAGGGGATGGCATTCAAAACAATCAAAATAAGGATGATCGTGTGTTGCTTTTTGCTTTTTGTTCTGACTGCATGTTCCAATGAAGGTCAAGCGAATGTTGGGAAAGCATCTTTTGAACACGATGGCAATACAATCCGTATCGGCATTCTTTTATCGACGACCGGGTCTACCGCGGTAGTCGAAAGATCCATGCTCAATGCGGCCTATCTGGCGTTTGACGAAATAAACAAGGCGGGTGGCATTGATGGAAAGCGCATAGAGTATATCCAAGAGGATTACTGCTCAGATCCAACCATTGCGGCCGCAAAGATACAAGATTTGATTGTAAACGAAAACGTTGTTGCAACCGTAGGGTGCTGCACTTCCGCAAGCCGAAAAGCCACTTTGCCGGTATTGAAAAAATATAACTCGCTGCTGGTTTATCCCACCTTTACGGAGGGCGAAGAAACCGATCCAAATGTGATTTATACCGGAGCAATGCCGAATCAACAGGCTGTGGAATACATTCCGTGGCTGATGAAAAAATGCGGAAAAAAAGTTTTCCTTATTGGGAATGATTATGTATTCCCTGTTATTTGCAATAAGCAGGCAAAGCGCATCATTGAAATGAACAACGGTACCGTCCTTGGTGAAAAGTATGTTTCAATCGGCTACTCCGATTTTACAGATATACTTGAAACAATCAAGAAAGTAAGACCCGATTTCATTTATTGCGACCTGGTGGGCGATTCTGTGATTTCTTTTTACAAAGAATATAAACGTCTTGGCTTAGATCCGGAAAAATGCCCGATAGCTGCGATTGCAACAGATGAAATGAGCGTTCAGGGGATGGGCGCGGACTGTGCCGAGGGACATTATGCGTCCATGAATTACTTCTCGACATTAGATACGCCTGCCAGCCAAGAATTTGTCAAAAAGTATGAGGAGCATTCACAGGACGGTTCCGTCATTACCTCTTCTGCAGAAGCAACATACGATAGCTGCTATCTGCTTGCAAAGGCAATAGAAAAAGTGCAGAACCCCTATGACACCAACTCGTTGATTAAAGCGTTTTCAGGTCTGGAGTTTGATGCTCCGCAAGGCAAGATCAAAGTAGATGAAACGAACCATTGCACCTGGCTGTACTCGCGTTTTGCAATCGCGCATAATGGAAAATTCCAAATTGTATATCAGTCAAAAAATGCAATTAAACCTGAACCGTGGCCGACGATCCTTTACCCGGATGGATCACACAACTAAAAGAAGGGATCAATCGGAATGAATCACATGGACTTGAAAAAGTATCTAATTTCCATCATACTTGGCTGGGTGTGTTTTGGGCTTTCAAATTTTCCGATTACCATTGATTCCGCTTATGACCTCTATCTTTTGCCGGGATTGCTGCTGCCTGCTGTCGTTGCCTTATATTATGGAATGCGCTATGCCATCGCATGCTGCACACTCGGGCTGGCAATGTTCAGCCCGTTTATTGTCGTACCCACGAATGGATGGGGAAATTTTGTTACCGCGGTTTTTATTTTGTTATGGGCGGCGGGATTGGGAATGTGCCGTGATAAGATCGCAAAAGGGGAAATTCCTTTTTTTGCATTATATATCTTTCAAGTTTTGCTTGTTTTAGTGTATTTTCTTTGCAACAAAACGCTGGTCCAGTTTTTCGTTTCCTATAATCCGCCCTTCTGGTGCAAAAATTATACATTTTCATATTTGCCGGAAAATCTAATCAATGCCAACGCGACCGTTCTTGCAGAAACAATGACGATTTGTATATTGCTGGCCAATAGTGTGCTGTCTCTTCCGTTTGTAAAAAGATTTTTGAAGATTAAAACGAACGGTTATGAAAAGGACAATTACTTTGTAATGGTCATAACCGTTTTTCTGACGGCGTTTTTGGCTGCTTTTTCATCAAACGGTATGATTAACGGGATGATGTCTATTTCGTTTACCGTCAACGCGTATCAGAGCAATATAGGAAACATGCAGTTTGCCCTCTTGAAAGCGGCGGTTATTCTATTGCTCGGTGACTTTTTGATGCACTATCTGGAATATCACAACAGGCAGGAACAGAAAAGCCGGGAAATGGCGGAAACGCAACAGGCGGTTTTTGAATCAAGTGACGATATGATTTGGTGCGTCAATGGTCAGAATGGAGAAATTGTCACCTGCAATTCAGTTGCAAAATCTTTTTTTGATGCCCAATCAGATGTGTTTAATGAACGAAAATTTTTTGAATTGTTTAGTGACGAGGATGCCATTCTATGGAACGATTATTTTGATGAGACTGAAAAATCGGGACATTATATCGTGGAGTATTACGACGCCGTGTCAGAGCACTATTACCAAGTACACCTTCACCGCATCGGTCTTAGTGCGAAAAAGTATAATATCGCGGTGTTCGCCAAAGACATTACGGATGACATTTTGTTTGAAGAGCAGACAAGGCGCATGAACGATGAACTTGAAATCAAGGTTTTGGAAAGAACACAAGAAATGCGCAACGCCTATAATGAAATGGAGAACATGTGTTATATCATTGCACATGAATTCAAATCGCCAATTCGCGCAATCAGTCTTTATAATACCATCCTCAACGATGAAAGCGGTTCACATTTTACAGAAGAAGCAAATGATGCCTCTTTAAAAATATCAATGTATTGCAACAAAGCATTGAACATGATCGGCGAGATTTTAAAGTATTCAAAAATAAAATCCAGCAGATTGGCTCTGGCGCGTGTTAACATGAATAAGCTGGTGGAAGATATTATTGAAGAATTACGTATGATTTACAATACGCATGATATACGTATCAATATGGTCAAGCTGCCCAACGTTATGGGAGATGAAATACTTCTGCGCTGCTGTATCTATAATATTTTATTAAATTCGGTGAAATATTCAGCAGGAGTTGAATTTACATATATTCATGTCTTTTTTAAGGATACTAAAGACGAGTACGTCTTCTGTTTTAAAGATAATGGGGTTGGATTTGACATGGAGTACGCTTCCGATCCGTTTCAAATGTTTAATCGGTTACATGCCGATATTCAATTTGAGGGGAACGGGATTGGATTGGCAACTGTGAAAAATATTGTAGAAAAGCATGGCGGAAAAATTGGAATTGATGCAAAAGTCAATGAAGGCTGCACGGTATCTTTTACCATTCCAAAGTGAATTGCTCAAATTCCTCAGTCAGTGCGAGATCATGCATTCCCGGCATTTCGGAGAAGCGCTACGCATCACGTTCGGCCAGCTCAACGAGAAGAATTTTTATGCGTTTAACCCGTCGCTCGATACTCCGACGGTGAAGCGGCAAGGAACAACTTATTTATTTGTATGAAAGGGCTGCTCCAAATGGGGCGGTTCTTCCGTGATTGTAGCCGAACAGGTAAGACAAAACCCCCAGCTGAGCTGGGGGAAGATAAAAAACGTATAGGACAGAGAACAAGCCGGTAGTGTATCCAGCATATGACGAACAAAACGGCTGGTTTCTTTGGTTAAAATGAAGTTGAACTGCCTGTTCTACGCCGCGGCGCTCAACATGGGGTGCGAGGTGAAAAGCCTGGCTTTTTGAAATGGAGATACCGGCAGCTCAGGGGTTCAGGGATTTTCCTCGACTGAACAGCCGAACCGGGTGAAACTGGAAGAACACCGCCAGCGCCACCGTCAGCGGCACCGTCAGCATGATCCCGATGCTTCCCGCCATGCTCTGGATGAGCTGTATGCCAACCAGATCGGTATTGATTAATTGCCCGAATGGAATGCCGTATGCATAAATGATGAGCAGCAGATTCAGCGAAGACCCCACAAACGCAAGAATCAGCGTGTTGACCATGGTCCCCATCGCGTCGCGCCCAATGTTTATGCCGGAGCGAAACAGCTCCTTCGCCTTCACGTCCGGGTTTGTCTTGTGGATCTCGTCCATGGAGGATGCGATGGAGATCGCAACATCCATCACGGCGCCGTGCGCGGAAATCAGGATGCCCGCCATCAGCAGTCCCCCGATCATAATTTTAGCACCGTTGTCGGCTTGGAGCAGAATGGTTTCCGCCTCCTGCATGTTGAAACCGCTCAATCCCGCCACCGCCCCGCTGATAGCGGCGGCGGCACAGGAAAAGAGCGCGCCCGCGATGGTGGCGATGGATGCGGAAACCGTTTTGGCGTTCACCCCGTCCAGCAGCGCGAACCCCATCACCGTAGTCAGCAACACAATAAGCAGCGCCGAGAGAACCGGATCGGCACCCCGATACACCATGGGCAGCAACAGGAAAATGACACAAAACACGGTATACAGGATGCCCAACATGGCCTGAAATCCTTTGCGCCCCCCGATGATGCACAACAGCAAGATGAAAACCACACCGCATCCGAGAAGCACGCCGGAGCGATCATAATTGTATACCGAGGCGGAATAGCTGCCGTTTTGCTGGGTGCTGATTTGCACGATGATCCGCGTGCCTTTCTGCACATAGACGTTGTTCAGTGCGCTCAGATAGTTGTCCACCTGCATATGCTCATCTTTATGTTTCCCCTGCAAGATTTTGATGCTGATCCGTTGATTGCCGATCCGGCGCCCCTGCGAGTTCGAGTCCGGAGAGGTCGTGTCACTGATGACGGATTCCACCTCGGCGGATACATACGCCGAAGCGCTCGTGCCGCGTTTGACCGTTTTAGCGGTGATGCCGACGTATGCGCCCACGGTCACTGCCAGCAGCACGGTGATCAGGATGAGGCGGTGCACCATCTGCCGCGAAATGCGCCTGTCGATTTTCTTCATTTTTACACCTGTTCACAAAACACAAAACCGCCGGCATTAATCCAATGCAGGCAGTTTTGCGTTATTTTTTATTGCTTGATATTTGGAAAAGCCGGTCAGTGCGTGCGCCTGCGCATCGTCAGCCAGCCCGCGGCAAGGACTGCCGCCAGCACGACGATGGACAGGGACAGGCCAAACGTCCAGGCACCGGTGCCGGTGTCGGGGTTGCTTACCGTGCCGGACGGCGCGGAGGAGGAAGCACTGCCCGATGTGCCGCCGCCCGCAGAACTGTTGCCGGAGGAAGCACTGTTCGATGTGCCGCCGCCCGCAGAACTGTTGCCGGAGGAAGCACTGCCCGATGTGCCGCCGCCCGCAGAACTGTTGCCGGAGGAAGCACTGCTTGATGTGCCGCCGCCCGGCGTGCCGGTCTGAACCGGTACGATCTCGTTTTTGTCACGCACGCGCAGGCTCACGCCGTTGGGGTCGGTGTACACCACACCTACTGCCGTTACGGTGGTTCCCTCCTGCACAACATTGCTCAGGCTGACATTCGGGTCGATGTATCCATTAATAAAGATGCGGGCGCCGTTCGCGTTGCTGCCGTCGTTCAGGATGAAACTTTGGATGGCGCCCCCATCCTGCTGCACATTGGAAACGGTGCCGGTCACGCTGACCAATTTGCCGCCGTTCTGATCGTAGTCCATGGCGTCTTTGGCGCTCATTGCGGTAGGCGCCAGCGGATGGATGCTGGAATCCAGCACTTCATAGCCTTCGACACCGGAGCCGATCTTCAGTTCCTTGTCACCCTGGTAGCTGGAAACATGCCCGATGACGCGGATCTTTTCTCCCACCTTAATACCGCTTCCGTTTGCGATGGGGTAAACATCCATACCGCCGGTGCCGTCCTGAAGATACAGGGTATCGGTGAAGGCGTTGGGCTGTTCGGTTCCCACCGTCACAGTGCCTTCCACCGCATAAACGTCGCCGTCTTTTCCGTTCTGTCGGATATCCGCGATGTTGGTAATGGGAATGCTGACCTGCGTCTCTTTCAGCAGATTAGACATGATGTTGTAGTTGGCATATGGCAGATCCCAGTTGTTGTCTTTGGTGGCCTTGATCTCAAAGTCGGACAGCAGAATGGTGCCGGAGGTAACGACCTCGCCCTTGCCAACCGTCTCCTCTGAAAGGGCGACCGGGTGGCTGCCCTTTTGAACCGTGACGGTGCCGACATTGGAGGCGGATGGGGACGACACGTCCGCATAAGTAGTATCAAAACCCGTCACCAGAGAGGCGCCCGCACCGGGGTTGACTGAGCAGCCGCTGTACGCGCTGTATTCCTGCCCGCTGCTGCCGGTGACCACCCCGTTCAGCAGAGACGCCGTGCTGCTGAAATTCTGGAGATAAAGCCGGTAGTTCTGCCCGCCGTTGGTCACATCATCCTTCATCTCGTCCGCGCGAACCCGTGCGGTGGCCCCGATGCCTGTGAGCAGATTGTTGATCTGTGTGGAGGCTTTGTATTCGCCGGCGCCGTCGCCGTAATCGGACGTGCCGCAGACAACAACCCTGCCGCCGCCAGCCACATAATCCTTCACCATGGAGATGAAATCACTGCTGAACGTTTGGGGCGTGTAAGCCGTGCCGGCTTTCGTGGTGCCGCCCTGTGTGGCCGGCGAAGTGATGACAAGCAGTTGGATGGTTTTCAGCACATCCGGCGTGATCTGGCTGGCGTCGGTCGCAATCTTGACCTGTGCGCCCACATTCGCGGCGATCTGCGTGAAATTGTTCATGTTGCCTGCGTAGTAGCCGTCCACATAGCTGTTAAAATGGGTGCCGTCGATGAGCACGCGCGTCACCGTTTTCGGGTCGGCCACACTCAGCTGTAGGGTGCCGGTATAGGTTTTCTCTACGCCGTTTTCGTTGGCCGTGAGCGTTACGTCCACCGTTTGGTCTCCGGCGTTGGCCGGTGTGTAGGAGAACTGATACTGGGCGGTGCCGAGCGAGGCGATGCTTTGCCCGCCGTTCAGCTGGCTGCCCGGGACCGTTTGGATCACCTGGCCGCCGATGCTGTACTGGAGCGATTCCAACTGCATCGGAACCTGCTCGTTGTTGTACAGCGAAGTGGTGATGGTGACCGCCTCGCCTTTCACCGGGAGACTGGTGTCCGATGTGGTGGAGGCGATGCCGGCTTTATCCACATCGTTTGTCCACACCGGAGCCGTTACGGCGATGTCGGCGTCCGGCTCGGTGACGCGCAGGTAGTAATAGGAGTAATCATTGGAAAGGTCAAATTCGACCGATCCCTTGTTGGTATCCAGCGTTTTGCTGGCTACCACGCGGCCGCCATTGGAAATAACCTGCACCATGCCGATGCTTTTGTCGGTGGGGTCGGAAAGGTCCGCCTTGAGGGTAATAGGGGCGCCCGATTTGACGGAAAGGACGCTGCCCATAACCTGCCCGTTCAAGGTGTACTGGATGCTCAGGTCGTTGTCTTCCGTGGCATACATCCGGCGCTGGTGCATGGCATCATACAGGCTGGATGTGGAAAGATCCTTTGCCAAGATGACGCTTCTGGCCGTGTTCGCGTCGCCCCAGTTGCCCCTGTGGTTGTCCTGGTTGTTGGTGGGGGCCACATGCCAGCCCTTGTCCAGCGCGCGGGTGTAGTATTCGTAGGATGGGAAGTATCCCGCACCGCGGATAGGGCCTTCACCGTTGCCTACTTCCACCATGTCCATCAGGCTGTCATACGCCGGGCTGTAGTCCGCGAAATCATAGAAATCGCCGAAGGTCGTACCCGGGTGATTAAACTGCGAGGCGGACTGCGGAACCGTGGTGAGTGTGTCGTAATATTTCTGCAGTCCGCTCGGGTCGCTGGCGGACTGCGCATTGTTGTCGTAATAGGGATTCTGTCGATCCTCAAAGCCTGGGGTATTAAAGGTGTTGATGTGACCGGAACCGTCGCTCCAAGTCATCTCATACCCATAGAGGCCCAAAAAGCGGGCAGAGGGGTCGGAGACGTTCCCTTTGTCGATCTGCTGGCTGGTGATGTCCGCCGCCGATTGATGTCCCTCGTTCCACTTCGCGTTGTTGCTGCTGTCGAGGATGGTGTTGACGTGGTTGGTGGCGTCGGTCGCGCTTTCGAAATAATTGGAGTGATCCGTCACGGCCAGAAAGTCAAGATTCTCCACCTGTGAGGCGTGCGCGAATGCCTGTTCCACGGTGCCCTGCCCGTCGGAAAGCGTGGTGTGGGAATGCAGCTGCCCAAAATAGAGGTTGTAGGTGCCGCTGTAGGGCGCGTCATACGTGATAGTGGTCTTGATGCTGTCTTTTATGCCGGTTTTGACGGCGTAGGCCGAGATGGTCAGCGGCAGCTCCGTAATCTTGATCGGCCCGGTGTAATCGCTGTAAGCGGACGCGCCGTTGAGCTTGTATTTAATGGAGGCACCGTCCGTGGTCGTGCTCAGGGTGATCGAATCGCCCACGTTTACCACCGCACCGCTGCCCGGCGTGGCTTCCACCGCCGCGACCTGGCCGGAGGTGTTGCCTGAATTGCCGCCGGAGCCGCCGGCAGCGGTGAGGTCGGCCGCGTCCGCGAACAGAAGTTCGGCCGCACTCTTGTAGACCGTCGCGATACCGGCGGCGTTCACCGTGCTGCCGTCCGCGGCGGAAACTTTTGATCCGTTTTTGCTGTAAAGCGGGACGCTCGTGCTCCCGCTGGTGAGAGAATAGCTCGAGCCGCTCACCTTTAACGTCGCGTTCTGGATCTGGATCAGCTGTCCTTCATATTTGGAGGGATTGCTGCTGAAATCCGAAAGGGCGACCACGGCGGGTGTAATGGGCGCAAGCGATCCGCCTGTTTTGGTGACGGTGAGGTCCTTGGCTGTGCTGGAGGAATTGGTCAGCTCCATCACACCCTGATAGTTATTCACCGTGCCGCTCACGGTCACCGGCGTACCGCTCGGATAATCCGCGGCCGTGAAGCTGCCGCCGAACACGCAGATGCCGCCCGTGGAGTCCTGCACATACATGGTGCTGCTGTTCACCACGCGCGTGACCACGCCCGACACGGTTGCCGCCGCGCCGTTCGCCATGCCGCGCGCGGCGGAAATGGCGGTACCGGTCGTACTGCCGCCGGCAGCGGTGAGGTCGGCCGCGTCCGCAAACAGAAGTTCGGCCGCACTCTTGTAGATCGTCGCGATACCGGCGGCGTTCACCGTGCTGCCGTCCGCGGCGGAAACTTTTGATCCGTTTTTGCTGTAAAGCGGGACGCTCGTGCTCCCGCTGGTGAGAGAATAGCTCGATCCGCTCACCTTCAGCGTCGCGCTCTGAATCTGGATCAGCTGGCCTTCATATTTGGAAGGATTGCTGCTGAAATCCGAAAGGGCGACCACGGCGGGCGTGATCGGCGCAAGCGATCCGCCTGTTTTGGTGACGGTGAGGTCCTTGGCGGTGCTGGAGGAATTGGTCAGCTCCATCACACCCTGATAGTTATTCACCGTGCCGCTCACGGTCACCGGTGTACCGCCCGGATAATCCGCGGCCGTGAAGCTGCCGCCGAACACGCAGATGCCGCCCGTGGAGTCCTGCACATACATGGTGCTGCTGTTCACCACGCGCGTGACCACGCCCGACACGGTGGCCGCCGCGCCGTTCGCCATGCCGCGCACGGCAGAAATAGCAGTGGCCGACGCGCTGGAAACCGTATAAGAAAAGCTGTATGGATCGCTCTTCTCACCGCCTGCCACGGCATAGGCGCTGATGCTGGTGTTTTCCGTCAGCTTGATCGGCTGCGCATAGACCTGAACAGCCCCGCCGTTTATGGTGTAATAGATCTGCGCGCCGGCGGTGGCGCAGGCAAGCGTCACCGTCGTGCCGGAAGGCACCGAGTTGTTCTCCCCGGGCGTAACGCTGGTCTGCGCCGTGACCGGCGAGATCTTGCTGGTCGGGGCCTGCGCCCCCAGACTGCCCGTGATAACAATGTTATTGATGTAGCTGACGCCGCCCGCCTGCACGGTGGAATAATTCGTGTTGTCGAACGGTGTGTTGTCAAACGGCGTCACCCGCACGCTTTTGGTGTAATCGGGCAGCGGCAGCGCCGTGGTGCCGGCGTCGGCAAACTGGATATCGGCCATGCTGCTCACGGACTGGAATTTGCCGTTGGTGACATCCGAATAATCGAGCCCGTTTGCCGAGGCTTGCACTTTCCAGTATTTCGGCGCCGTCTTGGAAACCTGGATCTGGGCCGAAAAAGTCATCCCGGTAGCGCTGGCGCCCGCGGGAACGTCAAATTCCCAGTATTTCGTACCCGAGCCGTTATCCCACCCGTTCGTGCCGATGAACGTTTTGCCCGATGTCCCCCAGGCGTTCCCGGCCACAATGGTCATCTTCGCTCCGTCGGAGCCGCTGCCCGTCGCCGCAAATGACGCGTTTGCCGGCGTAACCGACGTGTCCGTCGGGTTGGCCGTAAATACCCACTGCGCAAGCGGGTTGGAAACCGCCAGCGCCTTTTCGGGCAAAGTCATGCAAGTCGCGCATATCAATGCGAACGCCATAAAAAGCGAAACGACTCGGTTTCTCTGGTGCTTTTTCTTCATTGCTTTTCTCCTTTTTGTTCCATCCTCTCTCTGTTGCCAAAAGTACGGCCTTGTCAGGCCTTATCTTCTAGATTAAAGTTTTTCGGCCATCCAAACCACCCTGGACAAGTATAGATTTGGTAATGATTATGTAAATTGGAGAATACTACCCGCTGCGGGTACTATTAGAAACCCGTACCATATCAGGCCGTTCTGCCCGAAAATTTCGACCGGGAAGATTGGAGGCGGCGGGATAATCATGGTCAGAACAAGCGGGCACCTTAAAATTCTCTATCGCTTTCGGTCATACGATCTCGAACATGCGTTCTGCCGATTTTCAGCTTGAGGAAGCGCTGCGCGTCGCGCTCGACCACCTCAACGAGAAGAACGTCCATGTATTTAACCCGTCGCTCGATGCCCCGGCGGCGAATTCGCGTTTTCAAACAAAACAAACGGGCTGCTTGAACATAAAGCAGCCCGTTTGTTTTGTTTGAAAGGCGCTGTAGGTCGGAGAGGAGGTTGAATCCCCCAAAGAAAGAAAAACGGAGCTTGCGATATTCTCACAACCTAAAGTTTGTTTGAGCTTGGACGTTTCCCGGAACGTTGCGGTTTCTTCCCGCCCCATTTCAACGGGCCCTCCTGTTGAACGGCCCGTTTTCGTTATGCGGCTTTTCAGCTGTTTGGCTTTGTGATCTCATCGTCGGTCACATTGTTGTCAAGGTAGACCTTTGAATAAAATGTTCGGACTTCTTTATTCAAATCATATGTTATTTGTGATGGATAAAGTGTTTTTGCCGTCCATAACAGGCCCATCAGAGACTGCGTGCGGTCAAGCATCTCATATTTTGTTGAAGCGTATACGCGGTTGTTTTTGACAGCCGACATGTTTTTCCACATACTGCTTGCCAGAATTTGCTCCTTGCCGCTCTCGGTTGCCGTGATGATTACATCCGGGTCCCATTTACAGATATCTTCCATGGAGACCGGGATGGATTCATTGGTCGCGTCTGAATCTTTCTGTGTGTTTTCTTCCATAAAACTGATGCCGCCGGCGAGATCAATCACGGACGCCATGATGGTCTTGGTTCCAACCGTATTCGTCACCGTCGATTGTGCGTAATAGACCTTTAACTTATTGTTTTTTTTGATCTTGGAGGTTTGGGCCGTGACCATTTTGACGGTGCTGTCCCAATAGTCGCCCAGTGCGTTGCCTTCTTTTTCATTTCCCACAAGTTTGCCGATGAAGCGCCATGATTTTGCAATATCCGGAAGGGTGTCTTTGGAAGCGGCCACGACGGGAATGTTAAAGCTTTTTTGCTCGGTGTCGATATCCGTATCTTTGGTCAATGAAACAACAACCTGTGGGTTCACGGAAATGATCTGTTCCGCGCTCAAGCCACTGTGAAACTCGCCTGTGACAGGAAGCGCTTTGATTCTTTTCTGCTCCGCGGCGTTCATAAATTCGAGTCGGTCGTCAAATTGCTTGTCCACGCTTGCAAGTTTATTTGGCGCAAGCCTCCAAACCATTTGACATGGAATGGGGTGGACAATGGATATTCTGGTGATGTTTTTGGGCAATGTGTTTTTTCTGCCCGCCAAATCGGTTATCACCTGCGTTGCCGACTGCGAAGCTTCCGACGAAGCCGTGGAGGAAGTGGTCGCCGTTCGGCATTCTGTGGCACAGAGTGCAAGCAGCGCCGCCAGCATGAGCGCAATCGCTCTGCTTTTCGTAACGGATGTTTTGTTTGTCTTGATCATGGCAACCATTCCTTTCAGTATATGCAAGGCATAAAACGGGCCGAAACCAGAGAGGGCTTTGGGTGGAATCTTGTGGATACAGGCCGGCTGGGCGTTTTGCATCAGCCGTTTTGCCTGTTGTTAAAAAGCGATTTACGATTGATAGCAGAAAGAGAGCTCCGCATAATTAGCTGCACGTCCCATGGCAGTTTGATTGGTTCGGGTAATCGCTCCGGCAGGTGTTTGCCCGTATGCTTTCGCGGAACGGCCGATCGTTTTCCTGCCAGGTGGCGCCGGCGCGTTTCGTCTGTTCGGGTCACTCGCATGCGTCGCAGATGTTCGCGCAGTGGGCAATGCTGACCGGTTCGATTCGGAAGGCGCTCCCGTCTATGTCATATACGGCAGCCGCCGGGCCTTTTCGTCTCCCGAACGAAACTATACCGTCGGAAAACCGGACCTTCATCGGCGCGACCGCCTGCCTGTCGTCAAAATAGAAACTGCTTTGAAAAGCGGGCGCGTGGACGGTTTGTTTGTTATGCCGGTCGGCCGCAACGACTTTTGCCGTACAGGTCAGGAGGGACTCGATCGCGCCGTTTGGGGCAAACACAAGCGAATTGGCCTCGCCGTCGAGTGCGATCGCATCCGGGTCGAACGCCGGAATCCGGCCGATGGGCGTATTGATTTCAGCGGGGACGGGCGGCTCCACGGATCGGACAGAACCATCCGGATACAGGCAGAAACCGATGCGCGTCTGCATGGTACCCAGGGGCGTCTTGACAAAGACGGAATCTCCCGGCCACAGCGTCAGGCTCTTGGGCTCTCCCGTCTCATAGAAGGCGATGTTGATGACCTTGCCCGAAAACGCGCAGACCGGCAGATCGAAATCCAGAGTGGGTGAAAGAGCCTGCTCATCCGACTCCGTCCAGTAAGCTGAAATGCTGCCGAAGGTGGGAAAGATGCGCTTGACCGCGCCGCTTTCATAAAAGGTGACCATCTCCGCGGGCAGGCTGCCGAGACTGGTTTGCACCTGCTCTGTCTGTTGCAGGATCAACGAGGACAGCGCGCCGCCTGCGTAAAACGTCATGGACTTGAGCAGTTTCTTCCGGTTGCCGTCGTCCAGATATTGCGGAATGAAGGTGCCGCAGGGCAGAGTCACTCTGTATTCCTGCCTGACGATGCAGCGCCTGAGCGCTCCGTTCTCAAAATAATCCGAGAGGCCGATGTCCTCGAACGCGCCGTATTTGGTAATGGCCGTTTCCAACGCAAGCACCGCCTTACATTAGAGGGGCGTGGCTGACCCGCAGAGTTTTTTTATCGGGCAGGATGTTGACGGTCTCGTATTGGAACCCCATCAGAGGAAGCTCCCGGTCGAACCACTTGGGCGTATGGGATACGATGACATCGAGCCGATTGAATTCGCCCCGCTTGACATGATCGAGCAGGATTTTTTTGGAAGATAGCTGCGGGTAGGCCATCTGTGCCTGTTGCAGGTTCACGACGAAATCGCCCTTGTTGGTCCCGTGCTCAAAGAACTGTGAGATGTCCACATTGTTGGCGGACTCGCTTTCTTTCTGATCCTCCAAAATGGTTTTCCGCACCGATGCGAGAGCGGAAGCGGCGTCGGACTTCACCAAAAAGATTTCAAAGCCTGCGCTTTCAAAAATGCTGAAGGCAACGCCTGAAAGATCGCTCGCAATGAGGATGCGGACATGGGGCAGACTTTCCACCACATCCGACAGGGATTGCCGAACGGCCGCGATACCCTGTGCATCTGGAACGGGGTTTTCTTTCCGGCTCAGTTCCTTCCACTCTTTGTTCTCATGCTCGTAGACCGCAAGAAAACCCGGCTCGAAAATGGAATGGGTTTTTCCTTCGTTGTTTTCTATCACTGCGATTTGCATCACGTAACACTCCTTTGTTTTTATGATATTTTCAAACCGGAAAGATCGTTGCGGGGCGGCGGAATGATGGCTTCGGC
Organism: Ethanoligenens harbinense YUAN-3; assembly: GCF_000178115.2. NCBI lineage: Bacteria > Bacillati > Bacillota > Clostridia > Eubacteriales > Oscillospiraceae > Ethanoligenens > Ethanoligenens harbinense. Next base: position 2,493,767 of record NC_014828.1, on the reverse strand, counting down.
CCGTGCAAGCTCAGCCGTGTCGACCGCGCAGCAGCCTGGGTCATTCCGGTTCAGCATGGCGGCCACATCCTGCAGGCAGGCGTTGCCCGCCCGCTCCCCGATGCCCGAGATCGTGCAGCTGGCATAGGGGATGCCGGCTTCTTTGGCCGCCAGGGTATTGGCCAACGCAAGCCCAAAGTCGTTGTGCCCATGAAATTCGATGGGGAGCGGGCACCGTTCCCCGGCCTGTTTCAGCTTTTCGTACGCGGAAAACGGTTCAAGGCAGCCGACCGTATCCGCAAAGCGGATGCGCTCCGCGCCGCTTTGTGCGGCAACCTCTGCAAATTTCAAAAAGAAGCCGAGGTCCGCCCGTGAGGCGTCTTCCGCGCCGACCGTCACGCGGCAGCCCTGTGCCCGGGCAAATGCAATGGTCTGTGAAAGCGCCCGGAGCACCCACTCCCTGTTTTTGGCAAGCTTGTCCCGGATCTGCAGGTCGGAGACCGGAAGGGAGATATGGATCCACGAAAAGCCGCACGCGACCGAGGCGAGAATGTCGCTGCGATTGGCCCGGTTCCAGGCGATCAGCCTGGCATTCAGGCGGAGTTTTATCAACTCCCGCATGGTCTGTTGCTCAAATGAGCCCATCGCGGGGATACCGGCCTCGATGCAGCGAATGCCCGCGCGATCCAGCGCTTTTGCGAGCGTAAGCTTCTCTCGCATCGAAAAGACCAGACCCGCCTGTTGTTCCCCGTCGCGAAGTGTTGTGTCCACAAGCTCAAAAGTTTTTGCAGCCGACATGCTCCAGGCTCCCTTTCACGGTGTATTTTTCATAAAGCCCGAGCAGTTGGTTGTCGGTCAACGGCCGCTTCTGCCGATGCGCCAGTATCCTGACCTTGTCGAGCAGCGCCGCGGCGTCCTGCCGCGAAAGCCGGATGCCATGCTGTAACAGTTTGATGCGTACGGAGGCGTTCCCCGAGTGCTTGCCGATGACGAGCCGACGCGTCAGCCCCACATCCTCCGGCCGAATCACCTCATAAAGCGAAGGGTTTTTGACGATGCCGTCCACATGGATGCCGGATTCATGGGCAAAGATGTTTGGCCCGATCAGGGCCTTCCGCGCCGGCACGCGGATGTCCAGCATGGAAAGGACCGCGCGGAAATCTTCTGCCAGTGTCCGGCAAGAGGGAATGTTCACGTTCCACAGATGCCCGGCTGCCATCAGCACCTCTTCCAGCGGGGCGCGGCATCCGGCTCCGGCCGCAGACACCCCAACCCGGCCGACGCCTGCCCGGAGCGCCGCAAGGGTCTGCGCGGTGGCCATGCGGAAAGCATTTGAGGCTTTGAATTCGACCGGACAGGGCGCGTTTTGAACGAGGGCGCGCAGTCGCTCGAAAAGGCCGAAGAGATCCTCGGCCCCTTCCGAACAATAGACAATGCCCTTTATGCCATACCGCTCCGTAAACGTAAAAATGGGTTCCCATTCGCCCGGCTGCATTCTCCAGGCGTCCTCCAGGCAGAGATATACATCTCCGGGTTTGACGGCGCGCACGACAGCGGCAAGGCCTTTCAACCCGTTTGGGTCGGCCTGATGCACGCAGACTGTAACCTGCCGGAAATCAGCCGCCTGCACGGCATCTTCCACGGCGGTGCCTACCATGCATCGCATCCGCCCGGTGCCCGGTGTGTTGCCCGTGGACAGATACCGCCGGTAGGCATCGAGGCGGATGTCGAAGCATGAAACGGCATATCGGCCAAGCGTTTCGCACATCTTCTCAATTTCGGAGGAAGGCAGTTGCCGCTGCACTGCACATTCGACCGTGCTGTCTGAGAAATCGACCGCGATCATCCTGTTCGTTCCCTCCTTATCGATTGCATCATACCGGACCGTCGCCGGACATTCAGCCGCAAGCCGCGGGCACGCCGACTGCCTCCCTTGATGCCAGCGTTTCAGCCGCTTCCTTCAGGGCACCCTCAATTTGATTGTAGGTCGTGAAAATCTCCAGCCCTTTGTCGCGGAGCACATGGGATGGATGGTTCCCGATGCGCATGCAGACGACGCAATCGCATTCGTCGATGGTTTTGACCGCTTTGGCAATTTGATCCTCTTCGTCGGCCTGGTCGGGGCCGGCGCAGTACTTCTCGACCGGTCTTGCCTCCACAAAGCGAACCGCGCCGTCCCGATAATCGTAGATCAGGAATCGCTCCGCGTGTCCGAAGTGCTGATCGACCCGTGTGCCATCCACGGAGCATACCGCGAAACGGTAGCGGCCTTTGACGCCGGCCGCCTTATCGTCGTCGCTTTTCCCGCCGAATTGGCGGGAAAGATCGTTTTCCAGGGCGCCCACTGCGTCCGCGCGGCACTGCTTACAGTGGTACATCTGGGGCAGGATGTCCGCGCTTTGCTTGCGGATCCGGTTCAGATCCGCATTGCCGGCCGGCTCCATGTGCGCGAATTTGCTGCCGCTGACCGGGATGAGCTGCATGATATTGGTGATTCTGCAGCCGCAGTCCTTTGCCGTGCGGACGATATCTTCGATCTGATGCTCGTTGATGCCCTTGAGCAGCACGATGTTGACCTTGAGGACAACGCCTTTCTCGGCGAGGTAACGGATGCCGGAAAGCTGGTTTTGCAGCAGGATGGCCGCACCGTCCGCACCCGTATAGGTCTTGCCGAGGTAGTTGATGTGGTCGTAGATATTCGCGCCCGCGGCGGCGTCCACCGTGTTCATCGTTACCGTCACATGGCTCACGCCAAGGGCGAGCAGATCGTTCGCGTAGAACGGGAGCATCAGCCCGTTGGTGGACAGGCAGAAGGTTACATCCGGGTCGCGCTGCCGAATCTGCCGCAGTGTCTCGCGGACTTCTTTAAAGTTGGCAAGCGCGTCACCGGGGCCGGCGATGCCGGCAACCGTCAGATTCGGTATGGTCTTTTTTGCCTCAAAATACCGGGATACGGCCTCCCCGGGTGTCAGCACGGCGCTTACGACGCCCGGCCGCGATTCGTTGACGCAATCGAATTGCCGGACACAGTAATTGCACTGGATGTTGCATTTGGGCGCCACCGGCAGATGGATGCGTGCGTTTTGGGAAGCCCCGCAGTTATAACAGGGATGGTTCATTGTTTTTTCCAGGTTTGCCGCCGCAGAGTTTTGAATCACTTCTTTCACCGCCTTAGATATTGTCGTATTGTTCCCACAGGATGTTGTCGGAACGAAATGCGCGTTCCCAGTCGTTCCCCATGATCTCCATCATGTTGAGCATGCCGGTAAAACCGAAATACGCTTTGTCTAAGTAAACGTCGCGGTTCGTCGGCAAAAACAGATCGAACCCCACCTGGATGCCCACCTCTTTTGCCAGATAGGACTCCCAGGAGGAACCGATGACGGCGCTGACATTTGCCTCCTGCAGCGCGCGTTTGGTCTGGTAGCCGTCCGCCGCGAAAGCGACTTTCGCCTTGAGCCCCATGCTTTCCAGTTCGCTTTCCAAGAGCCGTTTGGCTTCCTCCCTGCCGCTGCGCAGCAGGATCAGGGTGGGGATCATCTCCAACTCCTCGAACAGCATGCGGGTCAGGCCGATGCCGAAGGTTGCGTCCGTGGAGATGGCCACTCTGCAGTTGCGATATCGCGGGATAATCATCAGCGCACGGCGGCGCAGGATGTCGATGACGTATTTCTCACCGGCTTCGATCATGTTTTCCGCTTCCTCATGCGCGTCGAAGGTGTCGGCAAGAGCGCGAAGAAAGCGTTTGGTATTCGTGATGCCGATGGGGAGAGGAATGTCGGATAAGATCAGCGGGATTCCAAAATCCGCCTCCAGCTTTTTGGCAAATTTATATCCGGCGTCATGGCTGAGCAGAATGGTGGCGGACGCGCGACCCGCCCCCTCGATTTCGCGCATGGTGGTATCGTGCGAGATGACGGACTGGACACGGACCCCCATGCGTTTGAGGCATTCCGTCATCCATTTCAGGTCGGCGCCCCAGGTCGGGTTCAGGCTTGCCTGCGGGCAGATGAGGTTGACGCTTTTGGGGATGGTCTCGCCCTTCTTCTGGATGAAGCGGGTAAAGGCGGCAAGCCCGATATCCATTCCGTCGTATTTGTTGCCGCGGAATCCGCCGGCGACGACGGGGATCAGTATGCCGTCGACCTCATGCTGAATGGAGGCACAGAGCCCCTCGATGTCTTCGCCGATGATGTCGGCCGCGCAGGTGCCTACGACGAAGATGACCTTGGTCGCAAACTTTTGGTCCGCCTCCTTGATCATCTGTGCCAGCTTGTCGGTCGCACCCATCACGATGTCGGTTTCAAACAGATGTGTGCAGGCGGTTTTCCGGTGGGTAAAATCAATCTCGTGGGTATCATACGCCGCCGCTACGGTCGCCGCGCACCCCTGTGGGGAATGAATGACCACGCTGACGTTGCCGATGCCCGCAATGATGCTGGCAACGCCCTCCAATGCGCAGCTCATCAGCGGGTCCTTGCTGTGGGAGCAGTCTTCGAAAGTCAGTTCATCATACATTGGCCTCGCCCCCTTCTGTGTTCCGCGTAGATCGTGCAGTCCGGCAACTCGTTGGAAAGCTTGGACGTGAGCGACGCCCCGGAAGCCAGCCCCGCGTTTTTGGGAAATACAATCTGTTTTGTCAGGCTGCTGCGCGGCCGGAATGCGTATGCGAGCGATGTGGTGATGCATTCCGCGACCTTGAGCGCACCGCGGTAGCCAAAGCGCGGACGGTTGAGAATGGCGTTCAGATCCACCAGCGGGATGTGCGGAAAGCTCAGCGACGAACCGAAATAGACCGTTTCGGCCGGATTCGTGCTGCCGAGGAAAGCCATGAGTTCTTCCTCTGTTTGCTGCATGGATTCGTATTTGCCAAAGGCGAGCGTTCCTTTGGTGATGAGGATTTCCGGGTCTACGCCCGTTTCAAGCAGGTAATCGATGCTCGTTTCACGCGCCTGCGCGCTCCAGGGATGAAAATTGTAGATGACCGGGCGCATGCCAAAATCTTTTTCCAGCATGTGTGCGATGGACAGGGATTTGATCGCATCGTGCCCTTCGACAATGGCCAGTTTCCCTTCCAGATATTGCTTCGCCGCCTCATATTCCTCTTTTACCGCGTCATATTCCGCCTGCATGAACGCCTGTGCCTGTTCCTCCATACCGAGATGTTTGGCGGCGCCCATCAGCCATTTTTCAGTGGCGGCGATGCCGTATGGCAGGATGGTCGAATTGAGCGGCGTGCCGTGCTTATCGCGCATGGCTTTGCCGATCGGGTAGCCCAGGTCGAGGCAGAGCGCACAGTTGACGGCGGCGCTCGGCGCGGCCTTGAGCTGCGCGAGCGTGCAGTTGCCCGCGATGACCGCGTGCACGTCGGCGCCCATCCCGTGGATGAGTCGCACCAGTTCTTTTACGTCGGTATCGACTTCGGTCCGTTCCGGCCCCATTTTCGCGCCGACAATGTTGACACTGTGCTTTAAGGTTTCCCGCTTTTCCGGCGTGGGGGGCTCCATGAAATCGACGATCTGCTCAAAAACCAGGTCGAACCCGGTACGGTAGTCGCCCGCGAAGCCCTCACAGTGAATCGGCATGATTTCAGCACCAATCTCGCCTTTCAGCTTGCCGACGACCGCATCCACATTGTCGCCAATGATGCCGGTGGCGCAGCTCGTCGCCACGATGATGATCTCCGGGCGGTATTTCCGGTCGACCTCCAGAATGGCTTCGCGCAGGTTTCGCTCGCCGCCGTAGATGACGGTGTTCAGATCCGCGTCGGTGCTGACGACAGGCTCGTAATACGAACCGCTGTTGCGGCAGTTCGTCAGTTTATAGGCCTGCTTGACGCCGTATGCGCAGCCGCTCGGCCCGTGGGTGATGATTACGGCATTCCGGATGCCGCTGAGGACTTTGGTCGCCGTCCAGAATTTGCAGGGACGCGTATGGCTGCCCTGAAGGTGTGTTGGAATTTTACCTTCTTTGGCAAGCAGGTACAGTTCGCTGAGCTTGCCATGAAAAACGATCTGGTCCTTGGTGATGCCGGACATTTCAGCTCACTCCTCCATCCTTGATGTATCATACGAAACGATGGCACGAAGGCAAGATATTGATCTTGGCGCTTTTTAATATGGAGAGATTTTTTCTTGGATTTCAAACAGATACGTGAGCGAAAGATCCGGGAAGAGTTCCGACTGTATTTTTTTGGCCTCTTCAAACGTAAAGGAGGTCTCCGCGTGGATCTTTTTATATACCGTCGTATCGCTCGCTTGAAGTACAGAAGCAATGTCTTTGAGTTGAACCCCACGTTGTAGCATCGCGTTTGTGAGGTGTGAATACGAATTCATAAGCATCCCTCCATAGGCGTTCTGTCGCTTGTCACTCTGAAACGGGCCGTCCCCCGGCTTTCGGCGTATCACGCGTTATCGGCGGAACCGTACGGCGGTTTTGGATACCTGGAGCTGCATGCCGGATAAATCTCGTAATGATGCGTTACGTTTGATTCTGCCCGGCAGATTCCGTCAAGATATGAATCAATTTGTTGCTTTTTGTGCCGTTTTGTTGTAAAACACCTTATCACATATTTGGGAGGTTTGCAATATTTTGATGGTGACTGTCAAATTTCGTTCGATATCTTCACGTTTTCACTGAAACATCCGGCCGTTTTGGGGAATTCCGTTGCGACAGGGTGTATTCTCGGGAAGCAGTGCCATTTGCCCGCAAACAAAGCGTTTGAAGCGCCAAGGGCCCGCATGCAAAGCCCCAATCGGCTTGCTCACGTTGGGAAAAAGCGCCGATAGCATGGGCTACCAGCGCTTTTCCCATATTCATTAGGCCTTGTCCGTACTTTTCAAACCGATGGATCGTCTGCTTTTAAACAAGGCGTGGAAGAGAGCGGGCGATGACCAAAAGAACGGCTGTTCCATCGCAAAGCGGTTTTGCCTGTATGGGAGCGGCCTTCGCCGTATTCAGGGATGGACAGGATATCCCCATTGATATCCGACTTCCGCACCGGGCGCCTGCCGTTCCATTTGGCAGGATACAGTCCGCCCGCTATAGCCGACGGAAGAGGCCGGCGCTTACCAGACGTTGAGCAGGTACTCGTCCTTGTGCTTATATTCCATGTCGGTGAACATGGCGTTTGCAATGCTTTCTGCGAGCATGGAAGCACCCTTGTAGCCAATGATCGGATATTTCCAAAGGCCCGCGCGGTCGAAGGTCGGGAAGCCGACCCGAACCATCGGAATGTTGTTGTCAATGGCGATATACCGGCCCTTCGAGTGGCCCAGAATGAGGTCGATATCCGCTCCCTTATTCTTAATGCGGTCCTCAAGCTCAAACATATCGGCGTTGCAGACAACCTCGATATCGCAGTTGGCCTTCTCTTCCAACTCTTTGAAACGGGGGTCTTTCGAGTAGGTCTTGTTGTCGTCGCCGAGCAGGAGAAGCACCGGCTGCAGCTCAACCTCCAGACAGAACTGCGCCAAGCCGATCACAAGGTCTGGGTCGCCGTAGATGGCAACCTTTTTGTCTGCAAAGAACATGTGCACCAGATCGGCGATCGCGTCCAGCGCCTTGCCGCGTTCCACAACCAGTGATTCCGGAATTTCCTTTCCGGTCAGCTTGCTGATGTTCTGAATCAGTTTATCGGTGTTTTCAATGCCAATGGGCGTGGGCCCAATGACAGCCGGTACGTCGAACTCATCCTGAAGGAACTGCGCGGTGCTGCCCCCTTCAAACGGGCAGAGGGCAATGGTGCCGACGGCGTTCGGCGTTTCGACAAAATCTTCGATGGTTGTGTTCCCATAGGCAAACGCGTCTTTGTCGGGCATGGTCGGCGCATCGAAGGTTTCGGTGTCGATCAGGATGTTGCCTTCGACCCCCATCTCGTTGAGGATGTATTTGATTTCCGTCACATCGCCGGGGTTCAGCCAGCCGGTAATGATGTTGAGCTTTCCGTTTGATTCTGTCTTTTTTGCAAGCTCCTTCGTCAGTGCGAGAAGCGCTGTGTCGTAGCCTTTGACGTGGCTGCCGCTGTAGCTGGGGGTATGCACCGGAACCAGCTTGACCGAACGGTTCGGAAACTGCTCTTTGAGCATGCGTCTGGCCTTACGCGCAACACCGTCCACGTCATCGCCGATGGTTTCGGTCGAGCAGGTCGTGATGATGGGGACGATGCGCAGATCGGGGTAGCGCTGGACCAATGTGTCGATGCCCACCTCAACATTCTTCATGCCGCCAAGCACCGCGGCGCTTTCGTGCAGCGAGGAGGAAGCAATGTCGAAGTTTTCTTTGAAATGCTGCGCAAACAGAAGCCGGACAAACGTGCAGCATCCCTGGCCGCCATGAACCAGCGGAATGCAGTCCCTGATACCGATCCCGGCAAACTGCGCGCCGCAAGGCTGGCAGTTATACATGGGATTGATAACGCCGGCGCGCTCTTTATCCTTTATGGTTAAAGACATTCATATCACCTCTTTGTTGTTCCCTGTGAATCAGTAATTTTCGTTGTTCAATTCTGCGTTGCGGGAATTGGTTACCGTCACGTCCATGAGTTTTTCAAATGCCCCCTGGATCACGTCACGCCGCTCATCATCGCTGAGCTTGAGCATCCAGGGAAATTTCTCCTTGACTTGTTCAGCCAGCAAAACGGCGTCCGCATAGTGGCACCGGTCTTCCGGAGTTTCCCGGAGGACTTTTTCACCGGTCAGCAGTTTGACCAGATCCTCGCAGGTGACATGGATGTTTTCTTCTCTGTCCCACGAGCGGGAATGGAACTGAAACAGGCAGCGCTCCTGCAGATACAGAAAGAGCTGTTCGGTTTTTTCCGACATATTCACGCACCCTTTCTGATGTCTTTTCCGGCAAGTGCCCAGATCGGCGAATGAATGCCGTTGTAAATGTCACGCGCGCAGTTTACCCATCCCTCAAAGCCCATGTATGGGCCGTTGTGATAGGCGTGGCCGTTGATATATGGAATATGAAGTTTTTTGACCAGCTCGCCTACACGTGGGCCGGTAAAGATCACATCGACTTTTTTCTCTTTGAGAACCTCGAAGAACTCCAACTCGTTTCCATCGTCAATGTAGATGGTGCCGATGTTGCCGCGGGCGATGACCTTTTCGAAGTCTTCCTGATGGCCGAATTTCGAGGACATGGAGACGACCTCCATGCCAAGGTCGTCTTCCAGAGCCTTGGTCCAGTGCCAGAGGCGCGGGCCGCCCGTCCAGATGCAAAGCTTTTTGCCTTTCAGCCGCTCCTTGTACCAGTTGAGCTTGGGCTCCCACTTTGCATATTCCTCGGCGATGACCTGCTCCGCCCTGTTCTCAAGACCAAAGAACGCGCCGACCTTGCGCAAAGATTCGGCCACGTAGTTGAAGCCCCAGGTATCCACGTCCAGGCGCGGAATGCCATACTTTTTCTTCAGCTCGTTGGCGATATAACCCGCGCTGCGCGCGCAGTTGACGACATTCAGCTGCGCGCGGTGCATGCTGCGCAGGCCGTCATAGGTTTCGTTGCCCGTGAAATGCGCGATGACCTGGATGCCCATGCGGTGAAAATAATCGCTGAGTACCACGGAATCGCCTTGGATGTTGTAGTCACCGATCATGTTGATCGTGTAGTCGCTGGTGATCTCCGGCTCGTATGTACCGACCTTTTCATTCATCCAGTCGATGTTGAAAACATGGTGGCCTTTGGACTGGCTGACACCGGCAAAACCGGCGCACTGCGAGCAGAAGATATCGACATCGCCGAGCTCTTTCATGACATCTTTTGCCACCGCCTTGGGGTCGTCGCCGATGAGCGCCGTCGCGCAGGTGGTATAGATAATCATGCGTTTGCAGTTTGGAAAAGCCTTGAAGGCTTCCAGAATGTTCTGCTTGAGCAGTTTCTCCGCGCCGAAGATGACATGCTTTTCTTTCACGTCGGTGGAGCAGACATACTTCAACTGGTAATTGTCGTTGTCGCTCGGATAGCGCTTGGTGTGCCAGGTGTTATATGCACAGCCGACCGGGCCGTGGATCAGCTGGATCGTGTCTTTCAGCACACCGCCGATGACCAGCTTCGCGCCGCAGTAACTGCACCCGCGTTCTGAGATGGAACCCGGGATGGTGTCGATGTTGGCCATGGGCAGGAACATGGACGTGTCTTCGCCCACGTTCTTGACATACACATGCCTTTTGCGTTCCGGTATGACGGTATCGCATTCGAATAGCTTTAACGGCATGAGGGTTTCCTCCATTTTATTCAATTTGCGGTGGATTGCATAAAGAAGCCGTGCCTTGGCAGGGATGGCCGCCTGTAATCTGTTTGTTATAAATGAAGCGGCAAAGATCTGTCATGCTTAGAAATCAAATAAGCGCATCCGTGCCTGTTTCGTTGGTTCTGACTCTGACTGCACCTTCAAGCGGGCAGACAAAAATTTTGCCGTCGCCGATTTGAGCGGTTTGGTTGACGGCGATCAGTGTTTTTAGTATCTCATCCACGCTGTTGTCATCGACAATAATCGAAATCATCCGTTTGGGGATAAACTTCATGCCGATGCCCTTTTCAGCAGCTTTCATTTTGGTATCAATGGGCGTCGTAACCTCACCTGCAATGCCCCTTTGGTGGCCGCGCCCCATCACGGCTGAAGCTGTGAAGCTGGGGAAGCCGAGACGGTCCAACGCCTCTTTGGTCTTTTCCATTTTGTTGGGGCGGATGATCGCGATGATCTCCTTCATTACGTCTGCCTCCGTTTCGTTCAGCTTATAGGCCTTTTTTGCCGGTTCTCACCGTATAGGCATTGTCCACGGTGTTCACGAAAATTTTGCCGTCTCCGAAATTGCCGGTGTATGCCTTGTAACTGATGGCCTTGATGACGTCGTCTACCGCATCGTCGTCCACCACAACCATGATCATGGTTTTAGGCAGCTCGTCATAGTGCACCTGCCCGACCGAGATGCCTTTCTGCTTGCCGCGGCCAAATACGTTGAATTTGGTCATGGAATAGAAACCGGCTTCGGAAAGTCCATCGGTAATGTCCGTGGCTTTTTCCGGACGGACAATCGCACGAATCATTTTCATAAAAATCCTCCCAACTTAATGTTCAAATTTCAAGGTTCGAATTTGGGCCGCATCCGGCAGACGATGAAACCGTTCCCGTTTTTTGCGCAATTTTGGATAAACGGGCGAAGGTTCCTCTTGTATACTGTGTCGGAGTTCTGCCTGCGTCAGTCCATCAGGCCGTATTTGGAAACCATTTTCTCCAGACAATCCATATCCAGAGGGGAAGGGACAACGAACATTTCGTTTTCGATGATTTTTTTCGCCAGAGTCTCGTATTCGTGAGCCTGGTTGCAGTTGTCGTCGTATTCCACGACGGATTTCTTGTTGAATTCCGCTTTCTGCACGATGTTATCGCGGGGCACAAAGTGGATCATCTGGGTGCCGAGAGCGGTGACGAACTCATCCATCAGCTCGTGCTCGTTGTCCACTTTACGGCTGTTGCAGATGATGCCGCCCAGGCGCACGCCGCTCTGGTTCGCATATTTCAACAGGCCGCGGGAGATGTTGTTGGCCGCGTAGATCGCCATCATTTCGCCGGAAGCCACGATGTAGACTTCCTGCGCCTTACCGTCGCGGATGGGCATTGCGAAACCGCCGCAGACAACGTCGCCCAGAACGTCGAAGTGAACGAAATCCAGATCTTCCGTGTAGGCGCCCAGATCTTCCATCAGGGAGATGGCGGTGATAACACCACGGCCCGCGCAGCCAACGCCGGGTTCCGGACCGCCGGATTCCACACAGCGGATACCTTCGAAACCGGTTTTGACCACTTTCTCAACCGTGATGGCATCTTCGCCTTGCTCACGAAGCATATCCATGATGGTATCCTGCGGTTTGCCGCCGAGCGCCAGACGCGTGCAGTCGGCTTTCGGGTCACAGCCGTGGATGAACACCTTTTTGTTGTGGAAATGCGAGAGCGCGCACGCCGTGTTTTGCTGCGTGGTGGATTTGCCGATGCCGCCTTTGCCGTAGAATGCGATTTTTCTGGTCATTTAAAATGGCCCCTTTCAAATAATAAATTTGTATTTATATAAAGTTATAAATACCGAATGGAAGCGGCCTTCCGGCAGCCGGTTATTTGGACGCCGTCGAAGAAGCTGCAGAAGACGCGCTGGAGGAAGACGTGGAGGAAACCACGTTCAGGATGTCGCTTGCCTGTTGGTCGGTGATCGTTTTGTGGAGGAACAGATTGTAATACGTTTTGGTTTCGCTCTTCATGTCCAGCTTCACCGTGTCCGGATAGAGCAGGTTTGCGAGCCACTCCACGCCGAGGATGCGCGTGGCGGACGGCGGGCGGTCAAACCAGTTGAAGGGGAGTGAGGGGATCTGATAGATCTGTTTGTTCTTCACAGCGTTGATGGCGGCCCATGCCGGCGTTGAATACACTTTGGAATAGAAGCCGCCTTTTGCGGCGGTCGCGCCCACGAGGATGACATCCGGATTCCACGCAATCACCTGCTCCAGCGAGACCTTCGCCATCGAGCCGGTTTTGTCCTCCGAGATGTTCGCCACATTGATGCCGCCCGCCACATCGATGACCTGCGCGTGCACATTGCCCGAAATGTCCGTCTGAAGCCAATCGGCGCCTTCCGCGTAATAAACCTTGCGCTTTTTGGAGGCCGGAATTTTGGCCATTGCCTTTTCCACCGTGCCGAGCGCCTTTGTCGTGCTGTCCGCAAGCTTTTTCGCGCGGCTCTGAACACCGAGCACATCGCCTAGGAAAGTGTAAACCTTCGCGGTGTTTTTTAGCTCAATATCCACATAGACGACCGGAATGCCCAGTTTGGACTGCAGTTCGTCCGGCTGATACACCTCGTCCTCATTGGAGCAGATAATCACATCCGGCTTGAGTGCGATGATGTTCTCAAAATTTGCCGAATTGGAGGTGTCGGTCGCAAGCACCGGAAGGTTGAAGTATTTGTCGTCGATATAGGGCTTTGCGTCGGTCTTGGGCGTAAAGCTCCAGCCCAGCAGTTTATCCGGGGCCAGTATGTAGGTGTCGACCGAGGTGTTGTTGCTCAGCGAGACGACCCGAGTGACGTTTTTGGGAATGGTCACCTTTCTGCCCGCCATATCGGTGACCACTCTGGTCGTGCTGCTCGAATCAGTCGAGGAAGTGGCGGATATCTTTGTGTTTGTGCTTGCACATCCATATAACGTAAACAGCAGCGCGAAGCACAAAGCCAGCAGCAGGAGCCGGAACGGCCCTGTGATTTTACATTCTCTTTCCTTTTGAAACATTTGCTTCCCCTGCTTTCTTTTGTTGTATGGTTGTATATCGATTTACAGAAGCCCAGGCGAGCCGAACCGCGCGTGAGGATGTTTTACAGCCACCCTTTCTTGCCGCGCAGCAGCAAGAAGACAAAAAACGGAGCCCCGATCAACGCCGTCAAGATACCGAGCGGAATCTCGATCGAAATTGCGCTGCGGGCCACATCATCGACGGCGAGTAAAAAGATACCGCCCGTGACCATGGAGACCGGCAGCAGCTTTTTGTAGTTCGGCCCGACCAGCATGCGGGAAATATGCGGCACCACAAGGCCGACCCACCCGACCATCCCGCTGACGGAGATCGCGCAGGCCGTCAGCAGCGTAGAGCAGGCGATGATGACCAACCGGAGTCTTTTGGTGTTAACACCCATCGCGATGGCCTCTTCCTCTCCGAAGGAAAGTACATTGATTTTCCAGCGGAGAAGGTAAAGCGGCAGAATGCCGATCCCGACCGGAATCAGAAGCTTCAGAATATCCCCCATGCCGAGCAGGCGCGACAGGCTGCCCATGAGCCAGAATGTGATCTCCGGCAGCTTGCTGTCCGGGTCGGCGACATATTTGATGGCCGATGTCAGCGCGGCGAACATGGATTCCATGACGATGCCGGTCAGCACCAGAATCAGGATTACATTGCTGCCTTTGCCGATGGCACGGCTCAACAGATAAGAAAGCATGACCGCGAGCAGGCCGAAAGCAAATGCGGAAATCTGGATGCCCACGGTGTTGAAAGAAAGGAGGATCGCAAGCGCCGCTCCGAAGCCCGCGCCGGCAGCCGCCCCCAAAATATCGGGCGAGACCATTGGGTTTTTGAACAGACCCTGATAGGATGCGCCCGATGCAGAGAGCGCGGTGCCCACTAAGATCGCGGCGAAGATGCGCGGGATGCGGATGTTCATCAGCACAGTTTCAATCGTTGCGGGATAAGAAAAATGCATGCCAAACGTTTTATCCAGAACGAAACCGGCGAATTGGTCGATGGGGATACCGAATCTGCCCAAATTGATGGAAAGAAGAAACAGGACAATCAGTGAGACAATCAGGAGCGGGAGAACCGGGATGTCCAGATGGTCGGCCCCGTCGTGTGTGCGGGTCTTTGTTCTCACGGCTTTCCCGATCCGGCTCTGAGTTTCCATTTCCATTTTTCCACCTTCTTTTCGTAGCGCAGATGATTCCCAAAAGAAAGGAGCCCTTTTTAAGCGTTGCGCTTAAAAAGGGCTCCATCGACCTCTTGTTATTCGGTTTGGCAAAACGATGCATCACGGAACTTATCGTGTCAAAACGTAACGAAAACGGATTTATTTCGTCTGTGCTGTTATTATAGACTACATTTCGTCTATTGTCAAACACTTTTTGATATTCCGTTTATCACGCGTTTCCATTCGTTGCATTTACGGACCGCCGCATTTATGCTATCATTATCAAAAACGATAGAAATGAAGATCGACATGGATACAACGGAATTTGTTTTGGCGCTTATTAAAGGAAAATACAAAAGCGTACGTCAGTTCGCCCTTGCGGCCGATATCCCATATTCCACAATCAAGAGCGGCTTGAAGGCGGGCATCAATGGAATGGCCGTTGAAACCGTTATTAAAATGTGTGCTACGCTGGGTATCCAATTGGAAAGCCTTATGCCGAACCATACGGATTTCGGCGACCCCCGCCAGCTTTCGTCTGAAGAGTGGCGGATCATTACGAAATTCCGAAACTTGTCTGATAACTCCAAGCTGGAGCTGGTCCGCTATCTGGATTTTCGTGAGCAGCTTGATGAGCACAACGAAAGCATCCGGTATCCGGCAGATGAACAGTCGAAAACACGGTAATCCGGTCCGAATGGCGGATGCCTTTGACATCGGCTGTTTTTTATGCCCGCCGCTCCCGGTGGCCGCCCGGTTGGGCTTGTGGTGCAAGGTATGTCCGCGTGATCTGCCCGGTGTGTTGCCCGGAATCATGCGTGCCATGCCGCAGCCTTTACGTTTTGATTTATAACGTTTTATTTAGGAAAAGATAGCGTATGGTCCGATGTTTTGCGATGTTTTATTTTAAGTCAGCCTTTTTTCGCTTTTTATACAGAATCTATTGCGGTTTTGATTTGTTGAAGTATAATAAAACGTAACGTGACGTGATATCCAGACTGTCTGGACCGGAAAGCAGGTGAGTGGGTGGACGGATGCCGCATATTCAAATTCAATACGGTCATGTATCAGGGCAGACCTTCCTATGAGATGTTTGGTCAGCTGCATCAATGCATCATGGCCGGTGGTTGTTCCCGAATCGAGATCGACATGAGTGAATATCGATATATGCACCCCGCGTTTGCGGTGCTCGTCGCGTCGTCTATCTATCTTGGTGACAAGTACGGCAAAGAGGTCGTCATCCGTTACGACATTGCCAACCAAAAACTTGCGCAGTTCCTCAAGCAGGCGGGCATCTGCGGATGCTATTATTCCCCCAAACATCGCACGCAGTTGGATTCGAAAAACTCTTCTATTCCGTTCAACCGGTTCCGGCGCATCGAAGACACTTATTCAACGGTTGAAAAGATTCTAAACTGTGCTCCCGTCTACCTGAGCAGCGCATTGAAAAACCAGTTTATTTCCAAAATCACCGAGATCTTTTCCAACGCGTTTGAACATGGAAAAAGCGAGATCGGCGTGTTCTGCTGCGGCTTTATCAACAGCTCCAACCATTTTTCTTTTTCGGTGTATGACGCCGGCGTTGGGGTCTGCACCAACGTGAACCGCTATCTGCACACCCGTCTCAGCAATGAGAAAGCGCTGGAATGGGCTTTTGACAAGACACACTCAACTTTGAACGGCATCGTGGATTACCCGCGCGGCGCCGGCCTGAGCCTGCTGGAAAGCTTCTCCCGTGCCAACCATGGGCGGATCGATTTTGTCACCGAAAGCGCGTATTGCCGGATCGATTCGAAATCCAGAAAGTTCTATCAATTAAAAAACCCCATCAAAGGCACAATCGTCAGCATGAACATTCATGCTGACGACCGGCATATCTATCTGGTGGACTGAACGAGAGGTGAGAAAACGCTATGCAAAAAGTAATGGTCCGCGATATTGCAACGATGGCTCTGACCGAATCGGACGGAAGGAAGCTGCGAAAGGCGATCGAGGCCTCTCTGAAGGACGGCGAGACAGTCGAACTCGACTTTTCCGGCATCTCGCTTTTCGCCACGATGTTTTTCAACGCAAGCATCGGAAATTTCGTCATGAAGCTTTCTCCGGACGAATGTGCGGAAAAAATCCGGCTGACGAACATTTCGGATCTCGGGATGGACACATACCTTCACTCCTTTGAAAACGCCAGCGCCATCTACGCCCAACAGGAAACGCTCATCAAGATAAGCGACATCACCCAGTCCAACATTACGGACAACTGAAGGTGATGGAATGCATACGATCTATGACATTACGAATCTGCCGGTATTTCCGGACCAAACGGTCGCATTTGCCATGGATACCCATATCCTTTTGTGGACCTTTTACAGCCGGTGCGCAATCACCAAGGCCTATCAGAAAACCGCTTATCCGGAATTTATCAAGAATGTCATTTCGCACGGAAACAGGCTGATCGTTACGACGCTCAACATCAACGAAATGCTCCATTTCATCGAAAAAAACGAGTGCGACATTTACAACAATCTCAAAGGAACCAACCTGTCCGTAAAGAAATTCCGGCAACTGCCCGCACAGCGCAGCATGGTGCAGCATGAGATCACGCTGATTCTGAAACAGCTTTCCTCCATCCCCGGCATTGCGATCGAACCCGCAACGATCAGCCCCGGGATGGTGGAGGCCTTTGCGGACGGGTATTCTTCTCATCGCTGTGATTTTTTCGATTACTATCTGCTCGATTTCTGCAAACGCAGTGGGGTGGCCGTCATTTCGGATGATGTTGATTTTTA
Source organism: Ethanoligenens harbinense YUAN-3 (assembly GCF_000178115.2). Classification (NCBI taxonomy): domain Bacteria; kingdom Bacillati; phylum Bacillota; class Clostridia; order Eubacteriales; family Oscillospiraceae; genus Ethanoligenens; species Ethanoligenens harbinense. The sequence continues at coordinate 2,476,558 of NC_014828.1, read as the reverse complement.
TTACAGTTACAGCCCGATTGACCTGTTCACTGCAAACGCGCAGATCCTGCGCATGGCGTCCGAATAGAGCGGCATGGGATGTTTGCCACCACGCGGTGGAGCAACCAAAAGGCAATTTGTAGATTGTTGTTATATTTAACCTAATTGTTGACTATGGACGACATTTAATCTATAATGAAAAAACAAGAATCACACAGTTTTAGCCGCTGCAAACGAAGGAGTTTGTCCCGCATGACGGGCAAGCTCTTTTTTTGTGAACAGGGCGGCGCTTTCCACAGGGGAGGGGGGCCTGTATGAGAAGAATACAGATCAGGCGAGAACTTTGCGACGGTTGCATGAAATGCACGGCCGCCTGCGCGGCGGAGTATGACCAGACCGGCGGCCAGACTATGGAAGGGATGGATTCCGCCGAAGAGCAAAGCGAAAGCCGCATCAGCATCCTTCCGGATGCCAATGGGCACTTTACGCCGATTTTCTGCCGCCAGTGTGACGAGCCTGCGTGCGCTCAGGCCTGCATCAGCGGAGCGATGGCCAAAAATCCGCTTTCCGGCCGGGTTACGTATGACGCAGATTGCTGCGCCGCCTGCTTTATGTGCGTGCTGGCCTGCCCGTTTGGGGTATTGAGGCCCGACCAGAGCACGCATAGCGTGATCGTGAAGTGCGACTTGTGCAACCGGCGCGAAATTCCCCGCTGTGTGGAAAGCTGCCCGAAAGGGGCACTGCTGGTGATCGAGGTGAATGTGTGATGCATTATGTAATACTTGGCGCGGGTGCCGCGGGACTGAAGGCCGCAGAGCGGCTGCGCATACTGGATCAGAAGGGCAGAATCACGGTCGTGGCCGAAGACGTCAGCCCGGTCTCGCGCTGTTTGCTCCATCATTACATTGCCGGAGCCCGTGCGCTGGACGATCTCAGCTTTGTTCCCTCCTACTTCTTTGGAGAAAACAACATCCGTTTTATCAATAAGAGCGCCTGCCCCTCCATCGACTTTGACCAGAAGGTCATGCGTCTGCACAACGGTGAGCGGCTCCGCTACGACAGGCTGCTGATCGCAACCGGCGCGCGTGCCGTCCTGCCGCCTGTCCCGGGGCTTGCGCAGGCAGGCAACGTGTACACTCTGCGCGCCTTTCGGGATGCGGAAGGCATTGCGGAGGTATGCGGCACGGGTGACCGGACAGCCGTCGTGATCGGTGCGGGTCTGGTTGGCATGGATGCGGCGCAGGCGCTTCTGCAGCGTGGCGTAAAGGTTCATGTTGTGGAGCTTGCTGACCGTGTCCTGCCGCTTTACTTGGATGCACCCGCGGCCAGGCTTTACCAGACACTGTTCGAGCAGGAAGGGGCAGCATTCCACACTGGAACCGCCGTTACGAGCGCGCAGCAAAATGGCGCCGGTCAAGTCTGTTCTCTGGTGCTTGCAAACGGAGAGACGGTTCCCTGTGATTTTGTCGTGGTGGCTTCCGGCGCGCGGCCCAATCTTGCCTTTTCCTCGCAGAAATCGGGAAACATACCGCGCACAAGCAGCGCCATAGAAGTTGACGACCATATGCGCACGAGCACTCCGGACGTTTATGCCGCGGGCGATGTCACCGGCATCTCGGGCATCTGGCCGCTCGCCGTGAAGCAAGGCATCGTCGCCGCTGAAAACATGGCCGGGAAGGACAGCGTGTATCAAGATACGTTTTCAAAAATCAACGCCCTGAATTTCTGCGGTCTGCCGGCGCTGTCGATCGGAGAGGTGAATCCTCCGGAAGATACCGATTCCGCAATCGAAACGTTGACTTCGGGCGCCGTTTACAAGAAATTCGTGACCGAAAACGGCATTTTACGTGGCGCGCTGCTTGTGGGTGATATCGCAGGCGGTGGATTTTACGCCGCGATGGTCAAGCGGGGAATCCCGCTCAAACGCGCAGCACAACGGTGGAATGAAAATTTTACCGATCATTTCGCGGTCGATGAGAAAGCGAGATACTTCTATGCAGAACCGACGCCGCGGTAAAGGGTCCATTCTGTAATGGGCGGACGCACAAACCCGCACGGAAGGGGTGCCCTTCCGTGCGGGTTTGTGCCGTGGCGATCGGATATGTTCGTCTAACAAAATCACCGGACGCGGCCTTGGAATATGCGCTGAGTTATTCGCCGCATGCGGAGTGAAAGGGCCTGCGTCAGGCGGCCCGTGATGCGGATCGTCCGTATGGGATGCAGAGGCAACAAGCGCGATGCCGTCTGTTTTTCAGTTGGACTGTATCCGCTCTGTTTCCATCCGAAACCATTCGCGCGTCTTATCCGACGGTGATTGTATGGGAAAAAGATTTCATTTGCCGGGGCTCTAATAAATAGATCCCGCGTTTTTCTTCAAAAACATCGCTTTCGTCGCTGCAAGTTGCCAATCCGCTCCATGGCTCCAGTGCAACAAACGGTCCGTCATTTGAACTGGACCAAATAAGCAGATTGTTAAAATCATGAAAAGAAAGTGCCACATAATGGCCGGTGTGCGGATTCCGTAATTTCACGTTCCTCGATTTCAGTCGGTCAAAAATCAAGGCATCCTTGTAAAACAGGCTGTGCTTTAATGGAAGAGTTTTGGAGTCCGTCAAAACACGCCTGCGGTTTTCTACATCCACAAGGCCGGTATCTGGCACGATCTGGGGACAGTCGGCGGTCTCCGGGTATTCAAATTCGATTTGATAATCCTCAAAACGTTCGCCCTGGAGCAAAGGACAATTAAATCCGGGATGACCGCCGATTTGAAACGGGAGCACGCCGTCACCGGTATTCTGAACGATGTATTGCACCTCAATGCTGTTTTGGTGAAGGACATACTTCTCGATCAGATGAAAGCGGTAGGGAAACTGTGACAACGTGGATTCGTTGGAATCAAAGGAAAAAGAAATGGATTCACCGGTACATGCAATCATGTCAAAGTTCTGCTTGCGCGCCACGCCATGGCGTTCCATATGGCAGGTCTTATTTTTCCCGACGGTTGCCTCTTTATTGCGCAGGCTTCCTACAATCGGGAAAAGAATCGGCGCCTGGCCGCTCCAATAGGCTGCGTCGCCCTGCCAAAGATATTCTATGGCATTTGCCTTTATGGAAGTCAACTGTCCGCCATACGCGCTCAGTTTCAGGTCTACGTACTCGTTTTTTAATGTGTAATCCATCATGACAAGCGTTCCTCCCGGCGCGTTTTACCACGCGATCAATCTTGGATTTTCTTGAAATGCAAACGATATAAAAAGCCCTTGAACAAATGTGTTTTTGCAGAAAGCAGCTTCCATATTGCCGGTATGCCCAAACACTTGCCGATTCTACAAGCAATGCGCGCCCGGCGGCCTTTCGAGGCGGTTGATTGCAGGCATGCCGGTGCCAACGCCGGCCCGGAACATATTGGTGCATAGGCAAGACGGATGCCGGCTTTTACATGATTATACGCTTTCCCATAAAAATCAGCAATAGATGGTGAAAAACGGAGCATCGGGAGATTCCTGGAATGGGCATATCATGGCCATTGTAATCGAAAAGCCCATGGAACAGGGCCGGTTCAAAAGAGGACGTCCCTTTTTCGGTAGGTGTCCCGGAAAAAGGCACACAAAATATTACATAAATTTTACAAAGGCTATATAAAGATGTAATTTTTCCTTCCGCGAAAAAGTTACATACTTAAAGCATGGTCGAAATTGCTTTTCCGGAACGGATGCGTTGCTGAAATGGGACAGCCGTTTCCTTGTATAAAGAAACGCTTCCGGTAAAAGCAAAAACATTTTTTGACAACCGGGAGGAAAAATGAAAAAGTTTATCCGGACATGCTGGGCCGGCCTGCTGGGTCTTGCCTGCGCGGCGGGGCTGGTCCTGGGGACATCCGTGCCCGCTTTGGCGGTGACACCGTCCACCGACACCATCACCATCTTTCACACCAACGACATGCACGGTCATCTCATTGATGCCTACAACAGTTCCAAAGTGCTGACCACCATCGGTGCCGATTATACGGCCGGGATCCGCGAAAGCGTGCCGGGTTCCCTGCTGGTGGACGCGGGCGACGCCTCGCAGGGCGTGCCGTTTGCGAACATCAGCAAGGGCGCAGATGTCATCAAGCTGACCAACGCGATGAAATATGACCTGGGCGTGCTGGGTAATCACGAGTTTGACTATGGCCTGGACGTGATGTTTGACAACGTGCGCAACTCCAACTATCCCACGCTCTCCGCCAATACCTATTATGGCAGCCAGCCCATTCTCCAGGGTGTGAACGGCCAAGGACTGAGCGGCAACAACGGCTGCGATCTCATCAAGACCGTCAACGGCGTCAAGGTCGGCTTTTTCGGCATCGAGACACCGGAAACCGCTTACAAAACCAATCCCTCCTATCTGATCGGTACTGCCGGAAGCGTAACGTTCAAAGATCCGGTCGCTGTTTCCCAGCAGGAGATCAACACGCTCAAAGGCGAGGGCGCGCAGGTGATCGTGGGTGTCATGCACATCGGCAATGATCCCATGAGTTCCCCCAACAGCGACCAGATCGCCAGCCAACTGACCGGTCTGAACGTGCTGATCGACGGGCACAGCCACACGGTGGAAAACAATGTGGTCAACGGCACGCTGATCGTGCAGACGGGCTGCTACGGCGCCAACGTGGGCCGGCTGGACATCACCGTGGATTCAAACGGCACGGTGACGCCGAAAGAGACTCTCATCAGTGCCGCGCAGGCCCAAAAAGACTATACCCCCGACACTGCCGTGCAGGCTCTGGCCACTCAGTTGAGCAGCGCGCAGGCGCCGCTGTTCAACCAAGTGGTGGGCCACACGTCCACGGCGCTCTGGGGCGGCGTAGTGAACAACACCTCCATTGCCCGTCTGGGTGAAAGCAATATGGGCGACCTGGTGGCCGATGCCATGGCTGATGCCGCCAAGTCCCATGTGGCGGGCACGGAGGAAGCCGGGCTGCCCATCGTGGCGCTGGAAAACGGCGGCGGTGTGCGCGATTCCATCCCGCAGGGCGACATCACGCAGGGGCAGGTGAGCACCATCCTGCCGTTTGGCAACATTCTCTCGATGAAAGAAGTCACGCCGGATGTCCTTTATCAGATCATTGAAAACGGCGTGTCCAAGATTGCGGGGCAGGATGCCACCACCGGAAAAATCACCGGTGCGGACGGTCGTTTCCCGCAGGTTTCCGGCATGCGTTTCACATACGATCCTTCTGATACGCCCTCTAATACCGCCGCGACGCCGGCCGTGACCGGCAGCCGCGTGAAGCAGATTGTGCTGCTCAATCCGGACGGCAGCGACAAACAGGTACTCGACCGCAACGATACCACCACCAAGATCGTGCTTGCCACCAACGATTATGAAGACGCGGGCGGCGACGGTTATACCATGCTTTCCGGCATCAAGAACATCGGTGAAGGCGACGCGCTGGATGTCATCACCGGCAACTATATCACCGCGCTCACGAAAGCGGGCGGCGGCACATTCGCGTATCCCATGAGCCAGGGACGCATCCGGCTGGCCACCAGCTATGTCTATCCGGACTACAGCGCGTCCGTCACGCTGACCGACTCCAACGGCGCCGTGGCGAATCGGCAGGTGGTTTACAGCATTGATAACACGTCCGCGGCCTACGGCACGACCGATTCCAACGGTGTGCTGACCGTGTCGAACCTGACATCCGGTTCGCATACCATCTATGTGTACCAGAACGGGAACTATGCGGAGGCCTATGTCAACAACACCATCGGCATGACCGCCGTGACCAACGATATGAGCGCCCAGAGCAGCGATCAGGCTGCTGCGGTTGCTGTGATGACGAGCATCCTCAACCTTCCGTATTCTCCCACATGGGTGGATCAGACAACGGTCAATACGGCGCTGAAAGCATACAACGCGCTGACGGTACAGCAACAGGCGCTGGTTGCCGATTCCGCCGTGCTGAAAGCGGCGGTGGTGGCGGTCAATCCCACCGATTCCGGCAGTTCTTCCTCCGGTTCCTCGAAGTCTTCTGCGTCGGCTGCCGCTTCGATTTCCGCCTCGTCCGCCGCGTCCGGCAGTTCTGCGGCGTCTTCCGCGGCTTCCTCCGCCGTGTCGGCCAGCAACCCGTTTACCGGCGACATGCGTTATCCGCTGACCGGCGCGTTCGTGATGTTTGGTATTTCCGGCGCGGCGCTCCTCGTACTTCTTCGCAAAAAGAACAAACGCCGCTGATTTGCTTTTTTAAAGCATTTCATTCAAAAAGCCCGTGGGAGAAAATCCCACGGGCTTTTTCCTTCTCTGTATTCAGTTGGAATGGCGCGGCTACTGCGGCTGCTTCACAGGCTCCGGCTTTTTCGGCAGCGTAGTTGGTGCGGTATGAAGCCGTCCCGCCAAAAAGGCGGACAGAAACGCAACCAGCGGCACCGTGAGAATGATTCCCAGACTGCCGGCCAGGCCTTCCAGCAGTTCGACCCCGATCAGATCGGTGTTGATGAGCTGCGCGAACGAGATACCGTAGGAATACAGCAGCAAAAGCGTGTTGAGCGACGACCCGACATACGCCAGCACCAGCGTATTGACCATGGTGCCCATGGCATCGCGGCCAACGCGCATGCCGAACCGAAAACGGTCGGTGTCACTGTGCATCGGGCTTTCCCGGCGGAATTCGTCCACCGCCGACGCAATGGTGATGGCCACGTCCATCACCGCACCGTGCGCCGAGATAAGGATGCCCGCAACCAGCAGCCCGTGGATGGGAATCTGCCCGTGAGCAGACTGCAAGAGCAGCGCCTCGGCCTCCTGCATATGAAATCCATTGAGCGAGGCGATGGCTCCGACCAGGCTTGCCGCACCGGCTGAAAAGAGCGCGCCGGCCACAGTTGAAATGAGGGCGGGCACCGTTTTCCGCCCGATACCGTCCAGCAGAATGAAATGGACGGCGGTGGCCAGAACCACCACGAGGAGCGCTATACCGATCGGGGGGGCGCCCTTGAGCACAAATGGAAGCAGAATAAAGACCACGCACAGCACGGTAAACAGGATGCCAAACAGGGACTGCACCCCTTTCAGCCCGCCCGCGATGCAGAGCAGGGCCAGAACACAAACGCCGAATAGGATGAGCACGCCGGAGCGGTCGTAATTGTAGACCGAGGCGGAGAGACTGCCGTCGCTCTGGTGGGTCAGTTGCACTACGATGGTCATGCCCTGACGCGCCTCAATGTCATGCAGCACGTTCACATAATTGGTGATCTCCATTTGCCGGCCGCTGTAGCTGCCTTCCAGAATGCGGATGCGCAGCTGCTGCTCCCCGGTCCTGCGTTCGGGATAGGCGTTGTCGGGCGAGGTGTCGCTTGACAGCACTGCTTCCACCCGTGCCTTGACATAATCACTGGCGCCCTGCCTCCCGGCCAGACCGGTGTGCAGACCGGCGGCGGCGTAGATCATCAGGATGGCCGTCAGCGAAAACAGGGCCAGCAGCGCGAAAATTCTCACCAAAATGTCATGCGAAAATCGGATGTGAAACGTTCCAACGGGTTTGATTTCATATGCTTGTTTTTTTCTCACTTGTTGTTCCATCCTTTTTCATGCTTGCATACGTCAAACTGATTATACAGGGACAACCGGCTCATGCTATCCCGGTATTGTAAAATCTGTGTGAACTTTTACATGCGGTCTCTTTTGAAACAGCTGCGGTCGTTGCTTCGGGCGCATCCGGCCGCACGGGCTGCGGACTGGTGAATGGTTACGGGCGCACCATAAAAGCGTGCGGTCACCGGCGGCGCGCGGGGAAATATTCTGCTGCCGTATCTCTTCGCCATTGGTTTGAAAAAGAGCGGCGCAGATTCGGTTTTCAGGAGAAAAGAAACCGCTCGGGTTTGCCGCAAACAGCGTACCCGAACGGTTTGTATTGCTATTTTGGTGGGATAGAGATCTTTAATCTGCACGGGGTTTTTCTTGTGAAACGGGATGTTCTTCCCGGTCTGTGAACAGACCGATGAAACAGGTGGCAAACAGGATAATTGCCGCAATCAGGAAAACACGGTCAAAAGCGTCCGCCGTCTGGTCGTCTTTGTATTGATTGACTTTGTTCAGAACGGTTTGTACAGCGTTGGCCTGGCCGGCAAGCCCCACGCCTTTGGCAAGCTGTGCCGTGCCGTCCTGGATTTTTGCGCTGGCGTCTACCAATTGGCTCGAGCCGGACCGCAACTGAACGCTGCCGCTGGCCGCGGAATCAAGGCCCTGCTGCAGTTGACTGCCTCCAGCATTTGCGGAGGCAAGGCCGCTTTGCAGCGCCCTGGAGCCGCTTGCTGCGGAAGCAATACCATTCTGTAGAGCTTGTGAACCGCTCAAAAGTTGGCTGGAACCGGTTTTCAGTTGGAGCAGCCCGTTGGTTAGCCGGTCGAGGCCCTGTTGCAAAGCGGTCAGTTTTTCGGCGTTCTGGTTGAGCTGGGCGGTTCCGTTTGCAATCTGCTGCATGCCGCTTTTGAACGTACCGCCGTCCTGAAATTGTGCGGCGACTTTCTGTGCGGCGCCGGAAAGCTGGCCGGTGCCGGTGGTGATCTGATCCCCACTCGCCACAACATTCTGATCTGTCTGGCTTTGCTGTGCAAGGGCGACCAGTTTTGCGGCAAATTGCGCTTCATTCGTAACGGTGGGGTCTGTGCCCACCGTATAGAGCGTGACGAGGCCGGTCAGGGCCTGCGCCTGTTGGCCATAGGCTGTTTTGGCATCTCCGGTCGCGGCGGAGTAGGCGGCTTCCGCCTGCGCAAGCTGATTTTGATAGGTTTGCAGGAGCTGTGTCGCTTCCGGGTTGCTGGTTATCATCAAATAATAGGTATTATCTACTGCCGAGACATAATTGTTCAGATTGGACGAAAGACTGGCGGAGCCGTTGGATACCCCGGTTACGCCATCGTAAAGGGTCGGATCGCCTGTGCCGCCCGACGAAAACTGGGACAGAAGCTGCTGTGCGCCGTTGTTGATCTGCCCGATACCCGAGGACAGCGCGGGCACGCCCTGGCTGCTTGCGGCATCCAGCGTTTGCGCACCGGAGAGCGTTTGCGACAGCCCCTGGTCCAGTGTGCCCAGTCCGGCGGAAAGTGAGCTGCTGCCGGTCTGCAAGCTGCCCAGCCCGGCGGAAAGCGAGTTGCCGCCGGTCTGCAAGCTGCCCAGCCCGGCGGAAAGGGAATGGCTGCCGTCCTGCAGGCCGCTCAGCCCGGAAGATAACGAGTCGATGCCGGTATGTAATGCCTGTTGCCCATCCGCCGCCTGTGCAGTTCCGTCACGCAACGTATTGGCGGCGTCGTAGAATGTCCCCAGCGTGCCGTTTGAGGGCTTTGGCACGGCGGAAAGGGAAGCCATCGCATGTTTTATGTCATTGGTGAGCTTGTTTTGTAATGCGTTCTGTTTGGTCTTATCCTTGTTGTCGAAAATGGCGGTGATATCGGCGATGCCCACCGATTGAACCGGCTTTGCGATGCCGGAACGCCGGATGTCCGCGATGGCGGCCGCTTTCATAGAGGTTTTCGCGGTGGTGACGTTGGTGTTTAAAAGGCTGACCAAAACGGCAATGCCGATGCAGGTGCCGATCTGCCGGAGGGCGTTGATGATGCCGGAAGCCATGCCGCTTTTTTCCACCGGCAGGAATTTTACCGCTGTAATGATGGATTGGCAGCAAAAACCCAGCCCAAAACCGCAAACCACCATATCAAAAATCATCGTCGCTCTGGACGTGTGGACCGTGATGCCCGAAAGAAGGAGGGAACCGGCGCCAAGCAGCAGCAGGCCAAGGACATTGATGCCTTTCGCACTTCCAAGCTTCGCGGCCAGCAGGTTGCCCAGCGGCATGAAAAGGATGACCGTCGCCGAGACCCACATGGTAATGAGCGCGGCGTTCAGCGCCGTGTCGTTCAAAATGTTCTGCAAAAAGTAATTCAGAATCAAAGTCGGGCAGACGACGGCAAATCCGCCGAGCATGTAACAGACATTGGAGGCCGTGAAAGCGCGTTCCTTAAACAGGCCCAGTTCCATCATGGGGGCTCGGGACCGGCTCTCCACCAATAGAAACAGCGTCAGCATCACGGCGGAGCCCACGAACATGGACACGATCAACGCGGAGTGCCAGCCATAATCCTGCCCTTTCAGCAGGGCAAACGTCAAGAGAAACAGGGCGGCGGACAATAGAAGCATGCCTGCAAAATCAATGCTTCTGGAGGCGGTTTCATCATAGGATTCGTCGATGCAGGTCGCCGTCAGGATCAGCGCGATCACAATGAGCGGCACATTTAAATAGAAGATGACCCGCCAACTGGAAAACTGAATGATAAGCCCGCCTAAAGCAGGCCCGCCCGCAGCGGCAATCGCGGTGGTCACGCCGATCACGCTGGAGATGCTGCGCATTTTGGCCTTGCCGAACAGCGCAAGGCCCATCGGCAGTACAAGCGGCAAAATGATGGCCCCCCCGATGCTCTGCACGGCCCGCATGGCAATCAAAAACAGCAGGGACTGCGACAAGCCGCACAGGGCTGAACTCAGGCCGAACAGCGCAAACCCGATCAGCATCAGCTTCTTTCTCCCGAACTGGTCCGCGATCTTGGCGGATGTGATGATCAAAACGCCAAGTCCCAGCACATAAATGGTGCTGATCCAGCTCGCATCGTTCAGGTTGGACCGAAATGCGTTCATGATATCCGGCAGTGCAATATTGGTGACGGTGCTGTCCAGCGCCACCACAAACATTGCCAGACACAGCGCGATAAAGCCCGCCATGCGCCGCCGGCCGCCGGTTTGGGTGTTCTTCAATCGGATCGCCTCCTTGCATATAGATGAAAAATCTTTCATGTTTATATTACGACCGCAAGGTGGTAAAAGTCAATATAAACATGAAAATATTTTCATGTTGACACGGAGGGGGAATTCGGCTACAATATAGAGTAAAGTTCAACCCGCCTGAAAAGAAGGGGTGCGACCGATGGCCAAAAAGACCGTACGGGTTCCGCAGCAAAAGCGGTCAATCGAAAAGAAAGAACGAATCATTGAAGCCGCGTACTGCATCTTCAATCGAAAAGGATATTTTGAGACCTACGCCAGTGAGATCGCCGCGGAAGCCGGCCTTTCCACCGGTACGATCTATGCGTATTTTCAGGACAAGAAAGACATCCTGTTGGCCTGTATAGAACGTTCCGGTCATGCGATCCTGCATGATATATCAGAAGAAATTTCCAAATTGTCCGAAACAGGCGATACCCCGCAGACCATGGAAAACATACTGCATATCCTGGCCAAATTTCATACAAATTTGACGCGCCGGTTCCATGATGAAATCAAATCGCTGCAATACCGGGATGAGGACGTCGGCCGGTATTATACCGATATGCAAAACGCTCTGATGGATACGGTTACCGAGGAAATTAACCGGCAGGGGTATGCCTTCCGGCACCCGCACGAGCAGATTTTCCTTGTATGCCATATGGTGGACCGGATTCAGGACGAGCTGGCTTTTGGGCAGACCCCGGGCATCGACCCGGAGGTTTTGATTCAAGATTGCGCGCAGGTCATTGTGTCCATGCTCACGCGGACAGAGAACCGCTGACACACAGGCAACACAAAACGCAGGCAGCCTTTCGGCTGACCTGCGTTTTGCTGTGGTGCGGCATAAGGACGGCCGGAAAAGGCGGATGCAAATCAGGCAGGCTTGCAGCAGTCGTGCTTTTCGTACACAAGAGGGGCCGTAACGGCGCCGGAAAACCGGAGCGCACAGAAATGGAAGTCGCCTCGCGGCACATCGGGTGGACCCGCACGCAGTTGTTGCGGAACGACAGATATCCGAGCTGCGCCGGGTGTTGTGTGACGGGGTGCGGCGAAATCGCGCGGGTTTTGTCCGGGTTGAGAAATTGCAGACGCTTGAGGCCGATCAGCGGTTTCAGTTTCGTGATTTTGTTTTCGGAAAGATCCAGCGCCAAAACATACTGCGCGTACGAAAGACCGGTAAGATCCGTGACGCCTTCGCCGCTCAGTACGGGCTGTCGGGGAAAGTTTCGCATGTCATTGCGTGTGAGCGGACCGGCACAGGCGGCGTTTCTTCCCGGAATACGGTTGAGTGCTCCGCGAAGATTACCGGGGGCTTTTTCTCGGCGGGTGCTGTGCACATTTGGAACATCTTCCCGGTAACATGAAATTGTGGTTTAAAGATTGTGGATGCAAAAAAAATATGATATTATATATAACAAACGGGAAAATTGTTGATTTTTTTAAACACAATCGCCTAAACAACGAGAGGTGCCGGGAGGTTTCGGAAATGAGCCGATTGGAAATATTGACGCCGGACCGGGCGCAAATGGTCGTGGAGAACCTGTATCGCGATCTGGAGCGCCGGATCGTTGCCAGTCCTCCCGGGCTTTGCCCGGTGGACATGGCCGCGTCGTTTTTAAAATTCTGCCGGGCGCAGACCTGCGGGAAATGCGTCCCCTGCCGCATTGGGCTGGCACAACTGGAGAACCTGCTGGAAGACGTGCTGGACCACCGGGCCGATATGCAGACCCTGGAGCTGATCGAGCGCACCGCGCGCGTGATCGCCGCCTCCGCCGACTGTGCCATCGGCTGGGAGGCCGCCAATATGGTGCTCAAAGGCGTGCACGGCTTCCGGGACGATTATATCGAGCACATTACGCACGGCCGATGCACCTGCGGTCTCAACCAGCCGGTCCCCTGCGTGGCGCTCTGCCCGGCGGGGGTGGATATCCCCGGCTATGTGGCGCTGGTAAAGGCCGGCCGCCATGCCGACGCCGTGCGCCTCATCCGCAAGGACAATCCGTTCCCCACGGCCTGCGGGTTTGTCTGCGAGCACCCGTGTGAGGCACGGTGCCGCCGGAACATGATCGACGATTCCGTGAACATCCGCGGACTCAAACGTTTTGCCGTGGACCATGCCGGCACCGTGCCCGCGCCCGCCTGCGCGCCTGCTACCGGCAAGCGCGTGGCCGTGGTGGGGGCCGGGCCCAGCGGCCTGAGCGCGGCGTATTATCTTTCTCTCATGGGGCACAAGGTGACCCTGTTCGAAAAGCAGCCCCTGCTCGGCGGCATGCTGCGCTACGGCATCCCAAGCTACCGCCTGCCGAGAGAGCGTCTGCAGGAGGATATCGACGCCATCCTCTCCACGGGCATCACGGTGAAGGCCGGCGTGGATGTGGGAGGAGCGCTTTCCATCCAAGAGTTGACGAAGGACTACGACGCGGTGTATATCGCCATCGGCGCGCATGAAAACCGCCCGCTCGAGATCGAGGGGGAAGACAGCCCGGGCGTGATTTCCGCCGTGGAGATGCTCCGCGGCATCGGCAACGGGCAGTATCCGGATGTCCGCGGCAAGCGGGTGCTGGTGATCGGCGGCGGCAACGTGGCGATGGACGCGGCGCGTTCCTCTATGCGGCTGGGTGCCGAAACGGTCGGCCTCGTCTACCGCCGCCGCAAGGCGGATATGACCGCGCTCCCTGAAGAAGTGGAGAGCGCCATCGGGGAAGGCTGCGAGGTTATGGAGCTGCAAGTGCCCCTGCGCATCGAGGTTGATGTGGACGGCCGGGCGGCCGCGCTGTGGGTCCGGCCGCAGATCATCGGCAAGACGGATGCGGGCGGGCGTCCTCGCCCGTTCAATGCCGAAACGGGCGAAAAACGCATCCCCTGTGACCTCATCGTGGTGGCCGTGGGGCAGCGCATTGACTACCGCCCGTTTGAGCAGTTCGGCATCCCGATCCAGCGGGGGACCATCCGGGCCAACGCCGCGGGGCAGATCGCCACAGTGGAGGGTACGGCCGGGCTGTTTGCAGGAGGCGACTGTGTGAGCGGGCCGTCCACCGTGGTGCGGGCCATTGCGGCCGGCAAGGTGGCCGCCGCCAACATCGACAATTATCTGGGCTTCAACCACGAGATCGTTTCGGATGTCGAGATTCCGCCCGCCTGCCTGGACGACCGCCTGCCGTGCGGACGGGTCAACCTTACCGAGCGCGAGGCGGCGGAGCGCAAGCAGGATTTCGACCTGGCGGAATGCGGCATGACCGCCCAAGAGGCGGCGCAGGAATCGTCGCGCTGCCTGCGCTGCGACCATTTCGGTTATGGAATATTCAAAGGCGGGAGGTCTGAAAGATGGTAAACGTGACGATCAACGGCACCCCCGTGCAGGCGGGCGAAGACACCACCATTCTGGAAGCGGCGGCTTCGGCGGGCATTCATATCCCCACGCTCTGCTACCTGAAGGGCCTCAATGAGATCGGCGCCTGCCGGGTTTGCCTGGTGGAGATTGAGGGCATTGAGAAGTTGGTGACGGCCTGCGGCAACAAGGTGGCGGAAGGCATGGTCATTTCCACCAACAGCCCGCGCGTGCGCGAGGCACGGCGCACCAATGTGGAGCTCATCCTCTCGCAGCACGACTGTTATTGCGCCAGTTGCGCGCGCAGCGGCAACTGCAACCTTCAGTCGCTTTCCAACGACCTCGGTATTCTCGATCTGCCCTACCGGCGGGAAATGCCGGTCTCTGAATGGAACAAGTCGTTTCCGCTCATCCGCGATTTTTCCAAGTGCATCAAGTGCATGCGTTGCGTGCAGGTTTGTGACAAGATCCAGGATATGAACATCTGGGACATTGCCAACACCGGCTCGCGCACCACGGTGGACGTGTCGCAGAACCGCAAAATGGAGGAATCGGACTGTACGCTCTGCGGCCAGTGCATCACGCACTGCCCGGTGGGCGCGCTGCGCGAGCGGGACGACACCGACAAGGCGTTTGCCGCGCTGGCCGATCCGGATACGATCACCGTGGTGCAGATCGCGCCCGCCGTGCGCGCCGCGTGGGGCGAATCACTTGGTCTGCCGCGGGAGCAGGCGACCGCCAAACGGCTGGTGGCCGCGCTGCGCAAGATCGGGTTCCGTTATATCTTCGACACTACGTTCAGCGCCGATCTCACCATCATGGAGGAGGGAAGTGAGTTCCTCGCAAAGCTCCGGAACCGGGAAAACGAAACGTTCCCCATGTTCACTTCCTGCTGTCCCGGTTGGGTGCGCTTTCTGAAATCGCAGTATCCGGACATGGTGCGCCAGCTTTCCACTGCGAAATCACCGCAGCAGATGTTCGGCGCCATCACGAAAAGCTATTATGCCAAGCTGTTGGATGTGGAGCCGGAACGCATCTGCTCCATTTCCGTCATGCCGTGCCTGGCTAAAAAACAGGAAGCCGCCTTGCCCACCATGGACACAGCGGGAGCGGGGCCGGATGTGGACATCGTGCTCACGACGCGGGAGATCGACCGCATGATCCGCGCGGAGGATATCCACCCGGGGGAGCTGCCGGAGGAGGAGTTCGACCAGCCGCTTGGCGTGGGCAGCGGCGCGGGCGTGATTTTCGGCGCCACGGGCGGCGTGATGGAAGCGGCCCTGCGCTCGGCCTACTATCTGGTCACCGGAAAAAATCCGGAGCCCGACGCGTTTGGAAACGTGCGGGGAATGGACGGCTGGAAGGAAGCGGCCATCGACATCGCGGGCACCACGGTGCGTGTAGCGGTGGCCAGTGGTCTGGGCAACGCCCGTCGGCTGGTGGAAGCCTTGCGCAAAGGCGATGTGCAGTACGATTTCGTGGAGATCATGGCCTGCCCCGGCGGCTGCTCAGGCGGCGGGGGGCAGCCCATCGCCGAGGGCGAGGAGCGGGCGGGCGTCCGCGCGGAGACCCTCTACGGGCTGGATAATATCAGCGCGCTGCGGTTTTCACATGAAAACCCGTCCATCGTGCAGGTGTACCGTGACTATCTGGACAAACCGCTCTCGCATCGCGCACATGAGCTGCTCCATACGGCGCATGACGCCTGGGAAATGCCCGGCGCCGCCGCGAAAAAATAAATACAAAACGGACACACCGCCCGTTTTCGGTAAAAGCCGCCCCTTATGGTTTTCGGCCATAAGGGGCGGCTTTGCTGTGCTTTGCGGGGAAACGGGAACTATCCTTCCAGTACCTTGATAAGGAACTTGCGGGTGCGCGGCCCGTCGTATTCGCAGAAATACAGCCCCTGCCAGCGGCCGAGCAGCAGCCGCCCGCCGTGGATGATGACGGTCTCGGACGCGCCGGTGAGGGTGGACTTCATGTGCGCATCCGAGTTGCCCTCCATGTGCAGATAGGCGGGCAGCTTGGGGAACGCGCGCTCAAAGGTATAATTCAGGTCGTGCAGCACATCGGGGTCGGCGTTCTCGTTGATGGTGACGCCCGCCGTGGTGTGCGGACAGAAAACCAGGCACAGCCCTTCCCGCACGCCGGTTTCCTGCACAAACAATTCCACCGTTCGGGTGATGTCGATGAATTCACGCTGCATGGTTTCCAACGCGCAGGTTTTCAGAAATAAAGCCATCTGGCCGTCCCCCTGTCAATGTGTCGTCTGCGCCGGGCCCCAGGCCGGCGAAAGGCTGCGCAGATGCTGCACCAGCCGCGTGATGGTTTCGATGATATAATCGACGTCCTCGTCGGTGTTGACGTCGTCGAGCGTGAGGCGCAGCGCGGCGTGGGCCGCTTCCTCCGGCAGCCCGATGGCGGTGAGCACATGCGACGGCTGCACCGCGCCGGTGGCGCAGGCCGAGCCGGCCGACGCGCAAATGCCGTTCTGGTCAAGCAGCAGCAAAAGCCCTTCGGCCTGGATGCCGTCGATGGAGATGTTGAGGTTGCCGGCCAGCCGGTGCGCGCGGCTGCCGTTGAGGCGGGTGTGCGGGATGGCGAGCAGGCCGTCGCACAGGCGGTCGCGCAGGCGGGCCACCCGTTCCATCCGCTCTTCCATCCCGGCGGCGGCACGGAAAAGAGCCTCGCCCAACCCCACGATGCCGGGGGTGTTCTCGGTGCCCGCGCGCCGCCCGCGCTCCTGCGTGCCGCCCTCGATGAGGCTGGGCAGCCGCACGCCCTTGCGGATATAAAGTGCGCCGACGCCTTTGGGGCCGTGAAATTTATGCGCCGAAAGCGAGAGCAGGTCAATGCCCTCCTGTTCCGCGTCGATGGGCACATGCCCCACGGCCTGCACCGCGTCGGTGTGAAAAAGGATGCCGCGCGCCCTGCATATTTGCACAAAGGCGGGAATAGGCTGGATTGTACCGATCTCGTTGTTGGCATACATGATGCTCACCAGCGTGGTGTCGGGCCGGATAGCCGCTTCCAGTGTCTCGGGCAACACGGTGCCGTCCGGCTCCGGCCGCAGATAGGTGATGGTGAAGCCTTCTTTTTCCAGCGCGCGCATGGTGTGCAGCACGGCGTGGTGCTCGATGGCGGTGGTGATGAGGTGTCGCCCCTTGGCGGCACACTTGGCAGCCGCACCGCGGATGGCCTGGTTGTCCGATTCCGAACCGCCGGACGTGAAGACGATCTCTTCGGGCTTGGCGCCGAGCGCGTCCGCCGTCTGTCTGCGGGCTTTGTCCACGCCCTCGCGCGCCGAGCGCCCCACCGAGTAGATGCTCGACGGGTTGCCATATCGCTCCGCGAAATAGGGCAGCATGGCATGCAGCACGTCTTGGGAAACGGCAGTGGTGGCGGCGTTGTCGGCATATACGAATTTGGACATGGCAGATCACTCCAATCCGCCGCGCTTCCGGCGCGGCGCGGTGTAAAACATCGGTTTGTTCAAGGAACCGCTGATTGCTTCCGAGCGCATGCCCGGGCGGTCGCTTTTCCGTCCGGACTGCGTTCCAAATGCTCCGCATACAGCAAGGATTCGCGTGCATTTGTTCTTGTCGAACGAGAAATCGTTTCGTCCAGCCACGCATTTTCCGTTCAATCGGCGGTTCTTTAGGGAAAAAACCGCGGCCCGGCGGGTTATGCGCCGCCTTTGGCCGGTCCCTGCTGGAACCGGAGCGCCGCCTCTACGGCCAGCGCGTCGCAGCGCTCGTTTTCAGGGTGCCCGGCATGGCCTTTCACCCACACGATGCGCACGTTGTGCAGCTCCAGCAGCTCCAGCAGCTTTTCCCATAGGTCCGCGTTGAGCGCGGGGGATTTGTCGCTTTTGCGCCAACCGTTGGCGCGCCATTTTTTGGCCCAGCCCTTTTCGACGCCGTTGACCACATACTGTGAATCGCTGTAGAGCGTGACGTCGCACGGCTCCTTCAGGCAGGAGAGCCCCGCGATGGCGCCGGAAAGCTCCATACGGTTGTTGGTGGTTTCGGCAAAACCTTCAGAGAGTTCCTTTTCATGGCCGCCAAAGCGCAAAATGACGCCATAGCCGCCCGGGCCGGGGTTGCCGCGGCAGGCCCCGTCCGAAAAGATCTCCACATGCTTGTGCGTTTGTTCCATTGCATCCTCCACCGGACGGTTCCGCTCGTTTTTTCCTATTGTAGCAAATGTGTGGGTGGGATACAATGCCAATTCCTATATTCTGTATCGAGTTTGATTGGATTCATGTGGCCTGTAGGGCAGAACGGAGGGACGGCATGCAGGGTTTCTGGCAGGCGTTTCTGCTTTCCACGGGCGCGGGGCTGGCCACGGCGCTGGGCAGCCTGATCGCGCTGTTTTCCAAACGGGAAAACCGGCGGTTCCTGTCGTTTTCGCTGGGGTTTGCCGCCGGGGTGATGATTCTGGTGTCGGTGGCCGACCTGCTGCCGCAGGCCAGGGCCCATCTTTTGCAGGAGATGCAGGCGCAGACCGCCGACGGGCTGACGCTGGTGTTCCTCTGTGCGGGGCTGGCGTGTGCGGCCGCCATTGACCGTGCGCTGCCTCACCGCGAACGGAAAACACCCGTGACGGGCGGTACGGCGGCGGCTCTGGCGCGTGTGGGCGCCGTCACCGCCGTGGCGGTGACGCTGCACAATTTGCCCGAAGGCATGGCTACCTTTATGGCGGGCTACGCCGGGCTGCGCATCGGGCTTCCGGTGGCGGTTTCCATCGCGCTGCACAACATCCCCGAGGGCATCGCGGTGTCGGCGCCGCTGTATTACGGTACCGGCAGCCGTGTCAAGGCGTTTACCTTTTCGGCGCTGTCCGGCCTTTCAGAACCGGTGGGCGCGCTGCTGGCGTTCACGGTGCTGCGTCCGTTTTTAAGCCCGCTGCTGTTCGGCGTGCTGTTTGCGTGGGTGGCGGGCATTATGCTTTACCTGTCGTTCGCGGGGCTCATCCCGTCGGCGCGGGCCGCCGGGCATACCGGTTTTGCGGTCGGTGGAATTTTCGCGGGGCTGGCGTTTATGCAGTTCGCGCTGATTGTTCTGTCGATATGACGGGTTTGTGTCCGAACGGCCCGGCGCGATAAAAACGTATTTTCGGTGCAATACTATAGTCTGTACCGCAAAACGGCGGACTTGCATGCAGACCCGCATGCACCGAAAAAAATGAGGGGAAGGTTGCTGGAATGGAAGCCGTGATTATGGCCGGCGGCGAGGGGACGCGTCTGCGTCCGCTTACTTGCGATTGTCCAAAACCGATGGCGCGCCTGTGCGGCAGGCCCGCGCTTGCTTATATATTGGAACTGCTTGCGCAGAACGGGATCACCCGTGCGGCGGTGACGCTGCGCTATCTGCCCGAGACCATCCGTGCCGCCTGGCCGGACGGGCGCTGCGCCGGGGTGGCGCTGCGTTTTGTGGAAGAGGACGAGCCGCTGGGCACGGCGGGCAGCGTGCGGAACGCGCTGGAAAACGCGGACGGAGACGTGCTGGTTATCAGCGGGGACGCGCTCTGCGATTTCGATCTGCGCGCCGCCGCGCGTTTCCACCGGGAGAAAGGAGCTGCGGCCACGCTGTTGCTCTCCCGTGTGGCCGATCCGCGCGAGTACGGCCTGGTGGTGACGGCGCCGGAAGGCCGGGTGCGCGGTTTTGTGGAAAAACCCGGATGGTCGCAGTCGGTCACCGATGCGGTGAACACCGGCATCTATATCCTTTCACCGCAAGCGCTGGCGCGCATCCCGCAGGGCGGGCCCTATGACTTCGGCAAGGATCTGTTTCCCGCCATGCTGCGTGCGGACATGCCTCTTTACGGGTTTGACACAAGCGGCTACTGGTGCGATATAGGAGACATCGGCGCCTATGTGCAGAGCCAGTTCGACCTGCTCGACGGCAAAGTGGACGCGCGCCTGCCGGGGCAGGCGGAAAACGGCGTGTATGTCAAAGGCTCGCTCCCGGCGGGGCGGTATACGCTGCACGCGCCGGTGTATCTGGGTGAGAACGTCACCATCGGGGAAGACGCCGTGATCGGGCCGTTTGCGGTGGTGGATGACGGCTGCGCCGTCGGCGCGCGCGCCAAGGTGAGGCAGTCGGTGCTGCTGCCGGACGCCTATGTGGGCGCGCGGTGCGAGTTGCGCGGTGCGCTGGTCTGTGCGGGCGCGTCGCTCGGCGCGCGGGCGGCCATGTTTGAGGGCGCGGTGGCGGGCGCGAAAGCGGTGATCGGGCGCGACGCCGTGGTCGCGCCCGGCGTACGCATCTGGCCCGGCAAACGGGTGGAGGACGGCGCCCGCGCCGCGCGGAACATCAAATCCGGTGCGGCCCGGCGCGGTGTGTTCGATGACGACGGTGTTTCCGGTGAAGTGGGGGTGGACCTCACGCCGGAGTTTTGCGCAAAACTGGGTGCGGCGGCAGGGGAGGCTACCGCGCGCGGCCTGATTGCCGTGGGGGACGACGGCAGCAACGTCGGCCGTGCGCTCAAGCAGGCGCTTTCGGCGGGCGCGCTCTCGGCGGGCGCCCGCGTGCTGGATTTTGGCAGCGCGTTTGAAGCGCAGTTCCTGTTTTCCGCGGTATTCTGCGCCGCCGATCTCGGCATTTTCACGCGTGCGGCGGGCGCGCGGGCGGTGCTCCGCCTGTTTGACGGTGCGGGCCTGCCGCTCTGCCGCAAGTGGGAGCGCAGCATCGAGGCGCATCTCTCCACCGGAGAGATCGCGCGCTGCCTGCCGGGGGAATACGGCGCGCCGGAACAGCTTGCGGGCATGGGCGCGTTTTATGCGCGTGCACTTGCCGGCCTGGCGCCGCGGGGGCTGGCCGGCATGTACGCCATCGTGCGTTGCGCCAACCGGCAGGCCAGGCAGCGGCTGGCGGGGGTGCTGGAGGAACTGTCCTGCGCGCCGGGCGGACCGAGCCGGTCCGGCGGCCTGCGGCTGCACCTCACCGCGTCCGGCCGGGCGGCTTCGTTTTTCGATGAAGAGGAACGCTATCTTTCCCCGCTGCACACGCTTGCGCTGGGCTGCCGCATCGCGTTCGAAGCGGGCGAGGATGTGGCGTTGCCCTACGAAGCGCCGCGCGTGCTGGACACGCTGGCCGGGCAGTATGGACGGCGGGTGCTGCGTTACCTTTCCTGCCCGGCCGACGACGCGGACCGGGAGGCGCGCGCGCTGGCTGCACGCCAGCAGTGGGTGCGGGACGGCCTGCAGAATGGCGTGCGCATCCTCTCCTGGCTGAAAACGGGCGGTCTGCGCCTGCACGATGCGGCCGCCGCACTGCCCGGGTTTGCCGTGGCGGTGCGCTCGGTGCCGCTGACGGGCAATCCCGGTGAGGTGCTGCGCGCGTTTGCAGGCGACGCACTCCTGGGTGAGGGCGAGGGCGTGCTGCTTTCCAGGCGGCGCGGCCAGGTGCTGCTCAGCCCGCTCAAGCGCGGGAAGGGCCTGCGCATTCTCGCCGAAGCGGCGGATATGGAGACCGCCGACGAACTGTGCATCGATCTGCAGAAGGAACTCCGGGGCGGCGACCCGCTTGACAAACGCTGAGAATGCGGATATACTGAATGTGCAGTTGTGTCCGGTTTGAGTTTTACTATCCGCCATGGGGCGGCAGAGCGGTGTAAAAAGCGAGCGCTCGTGTGCGGTCGGCAGGCGTTTCCGTTTTTTCCGTTCGTTCATCTGACTATCCGGGGCATCCCTGTGGGATGCCTTGTTTTTGAGCTGTTTCATCAGGTCTTGTTTCTAAATTTAAAGCCAACGGATTTTCGGGAGAAAATGTCGCCCACGTAAAGCGCAGGAATACTTGCCGTGTTCCGCGTATTTGCAGCGTAGCGCGGCGGCATTTTAGTCGAAATGAACAAGATTCGGGATTTTACAAACAAGGTCTGGCCTTGTTTGGTTTGCGGTTTGTTCGCCTTTTCGGCTGCCGGTAGGACTTTTCCGGCTGTTTCCGGCTGTTTCCGGCCGTTTTTGACGGCAGCGACCCGGGGCGGGGTATAGTTGTATAGAGGACCAAAATGTGCGTGCATTTTTGCCCTCCATGCAACCATATGGCGAGCGCGGCAGGGGGAGAGCTTTCCCTGCGCGGGCGTCTGATTTTTGCCTTTGGCATGCGGCTATCGTCACGAAGAGCCGCGTGATCTTTGATATTTTTATTTTTTCATACATGGAGGTAATCGTCTGTGACTACAAACAATCCGGCAACGCCGGCAACCCCGGAGCGCCCGGGTCAACCATCCGCCGCGGCGGCGAAGGCATCCGCCCCGCGGCGCCAGAACCCCCGTCCCTACCATCGCGGCCGGCGCAAACCCACGGTCAAGCCGGGGCTTCCGCTGCGCATCGTTTCGCTGGGCGGGCTCAATGAGATCGGTAAGAACATCACCGCCTACGAGTGCGGAGACGATATCGTTATCGTGGACTGCGGCCTTGCGTTTCCAGACAGCGACATGCTCGGCGTCGATCTGGTCATCCCCGATGTGACCTGGCTGGTCAAAAATAAGGACCGTATCCGCGGCGTGGTGCTTACACACGGGCACGAGGACCATATCGGCGCGCTGCCGTATGTGCTCAAGCAGGTGAACATGCCGCTTTACGGCACCGAACTCACTCTTGCGCTGGTGGAGGGCAAGCTGAAGGAACACGGCCTTACGGGCAAAGTGAAGCTGCATGTCGTCAAGCCGGGCGACACGGTCAAGCTCGGCTGCATGACGGTCGAGTTCATCAACGTCAACCATTCCATCGCCGGTTCGGTGGCGCTGGCCATCAACACGCCGGGCGGCCTGTTTGTGCAGACGGGCGACTTCAAGATCGACTGCACGCCCATCCACGGCGAGATGATCGACTTGGCGCGTTTCGGCGAGTTGGGCAAGGAGGGTGTGACCGGCCTGCTGATGGACTCCACCAATGCCGAGCGTCCGGGCTATACCCTCAGTGAGCGGAAGGTGGGCGAAGCGCTCAATACGCTTTTTGCCAAGGCGGAGGGCAAGCGGCTTATCATCGCCACCTTTGCGTCCAACGTGCACCGCGTGCAGCAGATCGTGGACTATGCCCAGAAATACGGGCGGCATGTCGCGGTTTCGGGCCGGAGCATGGTCAACGTCTGCGGCATCGCCGCGGAGCTCGGTTACCTGCGCGTGCCCGAGGGCCTGGTGGTGGACATTGACGAGATCGACCGTTTCCCCAAGGAAAAGATGGTCATCGTCACCACCGGCAGCCAGGGCGAGGCCATGTCGGCGCTTTATCGCATGGCCTATTCCGACCACCGCAAGGTGGTGGTGGGGCCGGACGATTTCGTCATCATCTCGGCCAACCCCATTCCCGGCAACGAGAAGACGGTGGACCGCGTGGTCAACGAGCTGATGCGGCTGGGCGCCGAAGTGGTCTATGAGGAAGTGCATGTTTCCGGTCACGCCAGGCAGGAAGAACTCAAGATCATCATGTCGCTCTGCAAGCCAACCTATTTCATCCCGGTGCACGGCGAATACAAGCACTTGATGAAAAACGCGTCGCTGGCGCGCAGCATCGGCATTCCGGATAAAAACATCATCATTACCGACATCGGCAAGGTGATGGAATTCGATAAAGGCAATTTCAAATTCGTGGGCACCGTGCCCGCCGGGCGGGTGCTGGTAGACGGCACCGGCGTCGGCGATGTCGGCTCCATCGTGCTGCGCGACCGCAAGCATCTTGCACAGGACGGCCTCATCGTGGTGGTGGCCACCATTGATGGCGCGAGCGGTGCGCTTGTCGCCGGGCCGGATATCGTTTCCCGCGGATTTGTGTATGTGCGCGAATCGGAATCGCTGATGGAGCAGACCCGCCTGACCGCGCGCGACGTGCTGATGGACTGCGCCGATGCTCATGTGACCGAATGGGGCACCATCAAGTCCCGCGTGAAGGACGCGCTCTCCAAACTGCTGTATGAGCGCACCAAGCGCAGCCCGATGATCCTGCCCGTGATTATGGAAGTCTGACGGATTGGCCCGCCTGCGGCATAGGCGGGCCCTTTGTCTGGTGGGGAAGACGGTTATGAAACGAAAAAAACGCATCTGGCAGCTCACGCCGGCCATCGTGCTGGCCATTGCGGTACCGCCCGCGATCTCGCTCATCAGCCTGTTCTGGGATTACAAGGTGGCGCTGGGGGAACTCTGCGCCTCGGTGGTGGTCATTGCTGCGGTCTATCTGGGCTTGCGCGGTGTGCGGCACGACATGCGTTCCCTGGTCGGCAAAACGGCCGCCGGGCTGGACGCGCGCGACCGGCAGGCGCTGCAACTGTTTCCGCTGCCGCTGGTGGTGGTGGGGGAGAACGGCGAGATCGTGCTCTACAACGATCCGTTCCGTAAGCAGGTCCTCGGGGGCGTGGACCAGTTCGGCGCCGACCTCAAGTGCATCGTGAAGAACCTGAATCCGGCATCGTTTGAAAAACCCGGCACGGCGGTGGACGTGGTGGTCAGAAGACGGCGCTTCACCGTTTACGGCCACCCGGCCGACCGTGGGTTCTACACGCTCTATTGGGTGGAAAACACCGAGCTCAAGAACATCGCCGACGAATTCCGCGAGAGCCGCCCGGTCGTGGCCATGATTATGATCGACAATTACGACGAACTGATGCAGAACGCCCGCGAGGGCGAAAAGGTCGGCATCGTCAGCCAGATCGAGCGGGAGCTGGTGCGCTGGGTCTCCGGCACCACCGGCTTTCTGCGCCACGCCGACCGGGACAAATACCTGTTCATCTTCGAGGAACGGCACCTGCGCAAGATCGTGGAGTCGCGCTTCGATATCCTCGACGCTGTGCGCAAGATCGTCACGTCGGAGCACATGCCCGCCACCCTTTCCATCGGCGTGGGGCGCGGGGCCAAGACCTTCGCGCAGGCGGAGGAAATGGCCCGCCAGG
The DNA here is from genome assembly GCF_000178115.2 of Ethanoligenens harbinense YUAN-3. Classification (NCBI taxonomy): domain Bacteria; kingdom Bacillati; phylum Bacillota; class Clostridia; order Eubacteriales; family Oscillospiraceae; genus Ethanoligenens; species Ethanoligenens harbinense. Next base: position 2,451,565 of record NC_014828.1, on the reverse strand, counting down.
CGCTGGATATGTCGCTCGGCCGCGGCGGGGATCAGGCGGCCGTGAAAACGCAGAACGGCTTTGAGTTTTACGGCGGCGTGTCCAAAGCAGTGGAAAAGCGCACCAAGGTCAAAACGCGCATCATCGCCTCGGCGCTCGGGGAACTCATCGACGGCAGCGACAACGTGCTCATCATGGGGCACCGCAATGCCGATCTCGATTCCCTGGGCGCTGCGGTGGCCCTGCGTAAGGCCTGCATCTCGCGCGGACGCGACGCGCGCATCGTGGTCAACCTCAAGACCTGCCTGGCCGCGGATTTTGTCCAGCAGCTCCGGCAGGAGGAGGGGTATGCCGACGCGTTCATCCCGCCCGAGGAATGCCTGATGCTCGTCATGCGCCGCACACTGCTCATTGTGGTGGATACCCACCGCAAGGGCTTCGTGGAATCGCCCGATCTGTACCGCGTGGCGCGCACGGTGGTGGTCATCGACCACCACCGGAAAATGGTTGATTTCATTGACAACGCCGTCATCTTCTATCATGAGACCTATGCGTCTTCCTCCAGCGAAATGGTGGCGGAGCTGATGCAGTACATCGCGGACAGCGCCGTCACCTCGGTGGAGGCCAGCGCGTTGCTCGCCGGCATGACGCTGGACACCCGCAATTTTTCCGTTCGCACCGGCGTGCGCACCTTTGAGGCGGCGGGCTATCTTCGCCGCAAGGGGGCGGACACCGCCCGCGTCAAGCAGGTGTTTGCGGGCAGCATGGATGATTACAAGAAGCGCACCGCGCTGGTGAGCTCCGCGCAGGTCTACAAGGGTTGCGCCGTTGCCGTCTACACCGGTGGCCCCGATCCGGACATCAAGCTCATCGCACCGCAGGCGGCGGACGATCTGCTCACCATCCGCGGGGTGCAGGCATCGTTTGTGCTCTATGCCGACGGCGGCGGCACGTCGATGTCCGCCCGCAGCATGGGCGCGGTGAACGTGCAACTGGTGATGGAAACGCTGGGCGGCGGCGGGCACCTGACCATGGCCGGCGCTCAGATACCGGATACCACGCCCGCCGAGGCGCGGGACCGTCTGTTCCAGGCGCTCGACCGGTATTTTGAAAGCAACAAATAAGAGCGGAATTTCAGGTGGGATTGCCCGCCTGCGCGCGGAATGTTATAATGATAGCCACCGACCGGCATCTGCCGGCGAGAAGGCGAACGATGCGGCGGCGTTTCGCGCTGCCGCGCCGAAACGGAGGGTCTGCACGTGAAAGTGATTTTGAAAGCGGATGTCAAAGGCAGCGGCAAAGCCGGGCAGATGGTGGACGTGTCCGACGGATACGCCCGCAATTTTCTGTTGCCGCGCGGGTTGGCCGCCGAGGCCAGCGCACAGGCCATTAACGACCTCAAGGGCCGCGAAGCCGCCAAAGAGCATAAAGCCGCGGTGGAAAAGGCCGAGGCGGAAGCGGCGGCCCAAAAGCTGGACGGCGTGGTGGTGCGCCTGACGGCCAAAGCCGGTGAGAACGGGCGTCTGTTCGGCGCGGTAACAGCCAAAGAGATTGCCGCCGCCGTCAAGACACAGTTCTCGGTGGGTGTGGACAAACGAAAGATCGTTCTCGAAGGCGAGATTAAGTCCTACGGCACTTATCCGTTCGAGATCCGCCTGCACCCGGGAATCAGCGCGAAGCTGTCCGTCCAGGTGGGCGAACCGGGCTGAGTCTTTTCGCGCAGAGACAACCAAACGAAACCGGGAGGGAAAACGGCATGGCCGCCGAAGAAACAAATGAGCTGCTGGGGAACGTGCCGCTCCCGTACAGTTTGGAGGCGGAACAGTCGGTGCTGGGTGCCGTGCTGCTCGACCCCGGCGTTCTGACGCAGCTTTTGGATGTCCTCAAGGCATCCTATTTTTATCTGGCGCAGCACCGCGCCGTCTATACCGTGATGGTGCGGATGTTTTCCGCCAGCCAGACCATCGACTTCGTCACCCTGCTCGACGCACTCAAGGCCGAGGGCGTGTACGACGAGGCGGGCGGTAAGGCCTATCTGCTCTCGCTGATGCAGATGGTGCCGTCGGCGGCCAACGCCATGGCATACGCCCGCATCGTGGAGGACAAATATTACCTGCGCAGCCTCATTCAGGTGTCGCGGGAGATCATCGGTGCCGCCGTGCAGGAGACCGATGACGTGCGTGCCGTGGTGGACATGGCCGAGCAGCGCATTTACGATATCCGGCAGGATAAGCAGGGTACCGGCCTGCATCATGTCAAGGAGGTTATCCTCGAGACCTACGACCGCCTGAAAAAGATCAGCGGGTCGGACAAAAAGGATTTTCTCGGCATGTCCACCGGTTTTTCGGAGCTTGACCGCTATATCGGCGGCCTCAACCCGTCCGACCTCATCCTGCTTGCCGCCCGCCCGGCCATGGGCAAATCGGCGTTTGCGCTCAACATCGCGCAGAATGTGGCGCGCGCGGGCGGCAAGGTGGCGTTTTTCTCGTTGGAAATGTCGGCGGAGCAGAATGTCTCGCGTATGCTTTCGGCGCAGGCGCGCATCGAGAACACCAAGCTGCGCACCGGTGAACTGGCGGCGGACGAATGGGTGCGCCTGGCCGAGGGGGCGGACACGCTCTCCAAATGTCCGCTTTATTTCGACGATACCTCCGGTATCACGGTGCCGGAGATCAAGGCGCGCTGCCGCCGCCTGCACGAGCTCGACCTCGTGGTCATCGACTACCTTCAGCTGATGTCCTCCGGGCGGCGCATCGAGAACCGCGTGCAGGAGGTTTCCGAGATCACCCGGAGCCTGAAGATTATGGCGCGCGATCTCGACGTGCCGGTGCTCACGCTTTCGCAGCTCTCGCGCGGCACCGAGTCGCGCACCGGGCACCGCCCGCAGCTCTCCGACCTGCGAGAGTCCGGCTCCATTGAGCAGGACGCGGATATCGTTATGTTCCTCTACCGTGAGGATTATTACGAACAGAACGAGGAAAACCACAACCAGGCGACCTGCATTGTGGGCAAAAACCGTCACGGCGCGGTGGGGGATATCCCCTTGCACTGGGACGGCATGCACACCGAGTTCACAGCGATGGAGCGGGTCCATGCAGGCGCGTGATACCATGAAAACATACCATCTGCTCGCACCGGGCGACGCTGTGCTGGCGGCATTTTCGGGCGGCGCCGATTCCACGGCGCTGCTGCACCTGCTCTGCGCGCTGCGTGAGGAATGGGGGCTGCGCGTGTTTGCCGCCCACCTCAACCACGGGCTGCGCGGAGAAGAAGCGGATCGGGACGAAGCGTTTGTCCGTGCGCGCTGTGTGGAATGGGGCGTGCCCTGCTTTGTGCGCCGCACCGACGTGCGCGCCGAGGCCGCCCGCACCGGCGAATCGGAGGAACTTTGCGGGCGCAGGTTGCGCTACGCTTTTTTTGCGGAGCAGGCGGAAGCGCTCGGCGCGAAGATCGCCACTGCCCATACTTTGAGCGACAGCGTGGAAACCATGCTGCTCAACCTTGCGCGGGGCACCGGTCTGGCGGGTCTGCGCGGCATCCCGCCGGTGCGCGGGAACATCGTGCGGCCACTCATCGAGACCACGCGCGCGGAGGTGGAGGTTTACTGCGCAGCGCACGGTCTCAATTATGTGACAGACAGCACCAATTTTTCCCGTGCCTATGGGCGCAACCGTATCCGGCTGGACGTGGTGCCCGCTCTGCGCGCGCTCAATCCCGCGCTGGAGCGTACCTTGGCCCGCGACATGCGCCTGTTCGCGCGGGATGAGGCGGTGCTGGAAGACCTCACCGCGTCCCTTCTGCGTGCTGCGGCGGTGCCGGGCGGTTTTGCGGCGGAGGTGCTGCGCGCGTCGCCGTTGTGCGCGCGGGCGCTGGCGGCCGCAGCCGCGCAGACGACCGGCCTGCGGCCCGAAGCCGTGCATGTGCGAGCCATGGAACAGTTGCTGCGCACGGGCGCGGGGCGCACGCAGCTGCGGGGCGGCTGGTTTGCCGAGATCGTGCGCGGAGTGCTTTCGTTTTCCCCAGGAAAAGAGGAACCGCCCGCGCCGTTTTGCCGGCCGCTTGCGCCCGGCGTACTGGAAAACGGCCCGGTTCGCCTGAAAGTCACGCCGGTCGAGCATGCAAATGTAAAAAAATTTGAAAGTTTTTGTGCACGCTATTTCAAAAGCGTTCTGGATTGTGATAAAATAATCGGTAAAGCGGTCATCCGTACCCGGCGGGCGGGGGATTTCTATCATCCGGCTGGGCGCGGCGTAGGAAAGTCTTTAAAAAAACTGTTCAATGAGCAAGCGGTTCCGCCGTCTTTGCGGCCGTATGTGCCGGTGGCGGCGGATGAAACCGGGATCATCTGGGTGGGCGGCTTCGGGCCGGACGCGCGCTGCGCGCCGGATACCGGCACCCGCCGGGTCCTGTTTCTCGCATATGATGCGGACACGCGGAAAGGGGCAACCGGTGACGGAGGATATTGAACAGGTTTTGTTCACAGAGGAGCAGATCGCCGCACGGGTGGCGGAGCTCGGCGCGCGGATCCGGGCGGATTACGCGAACAGGAATCTGCTGCTTGTCGGCACGCTGAAGGGTGCGTTCCTGTTCGTTGCGGACCTTGCGCGCGCGGTCGATCTGCCGCTTGCGGTGGATTTTGTGTCGGTTTCCAGTTACGGGGACGGCGTATCGAGCAATGGCGCCATTGAGGTGCGCAAGGATCTCGACCAGCCGCCGGAGGGGTTCGACGTGTTGATCGTGGAAGATATCGTGGACAGCGGGCACACATTGGCCTTCCTGCAGGACGAGCTGCGCGCCCAGCATGCGGCCAGCGTGGAAATCTGCACGCTGTTCGACAAGCCGTCCGGGCGGGCGGTGCCTGTGGAGCCGAAATACATCGGTTTTACCGTGCCGGACGGCTTTGTGGTCGGCTATGGCATGGATTATGCGGAGAAATACCGCAACCTGCCGTTTGTCGGCCTGCTGCGTCCGGAAATATATGGTGCATAACCGCGCGCGCAAGCTGGTTTTTTTCAGCCCTACCGTGTATAATAGAAAAGGTCCTACCACAAGCCCGGCGGCAAGCCGACGGACGCATTGTTACAGGACGCACAACGTAAAGGAACCTGTGACATGCAGAGTTCCCCTATCCTGCGGGGCGTGTTTGCCCGGCATCAGGGAGTGAGTTTGAATTGAGCAAAAATTTTCGTGGCGCATGGGTATATCTGATCCTGTTTGCCGTACTGGTATTGGTTTTCTTCGTTGTCGAGCAGAATCAGCCGCAGGACAAGAAGATCGTTTATTCCACCATCGTGGGGTATTTTGAGGACAATAAAGTCAACGATTTTACTCTCGACCTCGGCAGCGGTGATTTGGTGGCCACGGTCAATCATACCGAGCATATCAAGTACACAGTGCCCAATATCGACCTGTTTGTAAATGAGATCCAGCCGCTGGTGAACCAGTACAACACGCAGAATCCGGACAACCGTATCACCTACGATTACATTCAGGCGTGGCAGGCGCCTTGGTGGTTCGGCTATCTGCCCGTGCTGGTGCTGGCCATCATCATGATCGTGTTCTGGGTGTTTATGCTCAATCAGGCGGGCGGTGCCGGGGGCGGCAAGGTGATGTCCTTCGGTAAGGCGCGCGTCAAGCAGGGCACCGACGAGAAAAAGAAGACCACATTTGACGATGTGGCCGGCGCCGACGAGGAAAAAGAAGAGCTGCGCGAAATCGTGGAGTTCCTCAAAAACCCGCACAAGTTCAATGAGCTGGGCGCGCGCATCCCCAAAGGCGTGCTGCTGGTGGGCCCTCCCGGTACCGGTAAAACCCTGCTTGCCAAAGCGGTCGCTGGGGAGGCGGGCGTGCCGTTTTTCTCCATCTCGGGTTCCGATTTCGTGGAAATGTTTGTCGGCGTGGGCGCTTCTCGCGTGCGCGACCTGTTCGACCAGGCAAAAAAGAGTTCCCCCTGCATCATTTTCATCGATGAGATCGACGCGGTGGGCCGTCACCGCGGCGCCGGACTCGGCGGCGGGCACGATGAGCGTGAGCAGACCCTGAACCAGTTGCTTGTGGAGATGGACGGCTTCGGTGCGAACGAAGGCGTCATCATTATCGCCGCCACCAACCGCCCCGATATCCTCGACCCCGCGCTGTTGCGCCCCGGCCGGTTTGACCGGCAGGTGGTCGTGGGCGTCCCCGACATCAAGGGCCGTGAGGAAATCTTGAAGGTGCATGCGCGCGGCAAGCCTCTTGCCCCGGATGTGGATCTCAAGGAGATATCCAAGACGACGGTGGGCTTCACCGGTGCCGACTTGGAAAACCTGCTCAACGAAGCGGCGCTGATTGCGGCGCGCAAGAGCCGCCATGTCATTATGATGACCGATATCGAGGAGGCTGCCATCAAGGTTATGGTCGGCCCCGAGAAACGCTCGCGCGTTATCACCGAGAAAGAAAAGCGGCTCACCTCGGTGCATGAGGCCGGGCACGCGGTGGCTACGCGCTTTTTGCCCACGCAGAACCCCGTGCAGCAGATTTCCATCATTCCGCGCGGCATGGCGGGCGGTTTTACGCTTTCCCCGCCGGTGGAAGACAAATATTATACGTCCAAAACCGAGATGTTCGAGGAAATCTGCGTGTTGCTTGGCGGCCGGGTGGCTGAGAGCGTCGTGCTTGACGATATTTCCACCGGAGCCTCCAACGACATCGAGCGCGCCACCGACGTGGCCCGTAAGATGGTTACGCATTACGGCATGAGCGAGCGCCTGGGGCCGATCGTATTTGGCTCCGGCCACGACGAGGTGTTTTTAGGCCGCGATTTCGCGCAGGCGCGCAACTATTCCGAAAACGTGGCCGCTGAGATCGACAGCGAGATCAAAAGCCTGGTCGATTCGGCCTATGAAAAGACCAAGGAAATCCTGGAAGCGCATATGGACAAACTCAAAGCGGTGGCCGATTTCCTGATGAAGCATGAGAAAATGTCCGGCGCGGAGTTCGAGCGGTTCTTCACCGAGCCGCCGATTCCGCCGTCCCCGACCGTGCAGCCCGCGATGGGTTGACGGGCCGCCCCTTTTTATACGACCCTGCAACGGGCTGTTTTCCAGCGGCATTTGGCTGTTGGAAAACGGCCCGTTTTCGCGGGTGGCGCCGTGCGGTCACGTTCCGCTGCATAAAATTGCTTGACAATTCAGCGGAATGTACGGTACAGTAATACTTGCATCTGCATCAAACGCCACGAAACGGGAACGCTTTGTTGCGGGACATTTCTGAATCTGGAGGCAATGGCATGGCCAGGGCACGAAGCCAAACTTATGGAAACGACAGCATTTCCACCTTGAAAGGCGCCGAACGTGTGCGCAAACGCCCGGGCGTGATTTTCGGCTCGGATGGGCTGGAGGGCTGCGAGCATTCCATTTTTGAAATATTGAGCAACTCCATCGACGAGGCGCGCGAAGGCTACGGCAACCGCATCATCGTCACGCGGTTTGCCGATCATTCGGTGCAGGTGGAGGATTTCGGTCGCGGCGTACCGGTGGATTACAACCCCGCCGAGAAACGCTTCAACTGGGAACTGGTCTATTGCGAGCTGTACGCCGGCGGCAAATACAATACGCAGGCGGGTGAAAGCTATGAGTATTCGCTGGGTCTGAATGGGCTGGGCGCCTGTGCCACACAGTATGCGTCCCGGTATATGGACGTGATCTCCCGGCGCGACGGTATGGAGTATACGCTGCACTTCGAGCGCGGCGAAAACGTCGGCGGCCTGCAAAAGAAAAAGAGTAAGGACAAAACCACCGGTACGGTGCAGCGCTGGCTGCCCGATCTGGACGTATTCACCGATATCGACGTGCCGCTCGCGTTTTATCAGGATATGCTCAAGCGGCAGGCCGTGGTCAACCCCGGCTTGCGGTTCCTCTTGCGCGACGAGACCCCGGACGGCTTTGAGACCTGCGAATTCTATTATGAAAACGGGATCGAGGACTATGTGCGCGAGTTGGCGGGCGAGGACGCGCTCACACCGGTGCAGTCCATTTCCTGCGAACGGCAGGGGCGCGACCGGGCGGACAAGCCGGAATACAAAGTGAAGATCGCGGTGGCGTTCTGCTTCCACAACAGCGCAAACCGTCTCGAATATTACCACAATTCCAGCTATCTGGAGCACGGCGGCGCGCCCGAAAAGGCGGTGCGTTCGGCTTTTCTCTCTCAGATCGACGCGCTGCTCAAGCAGAGCAACAAATACCTGAAAAATGAGAGCCGCATCAGTTTCCAGGACCTTGAGGACTGTCTGCTGCTGGTATCGTCCTCGTTCTCCACGATTACCTCATATGAGAACCAGACCAAAAAATCCATCACCAACAAGTTCATTCAGGAGGCCATGACGGATTTCCTGCGCCATAGTCTGGAAGTTTATTTCATTGAGAATCCGGACGACGCGAACAAGATCGCCGAGCAGGTGCTGGTGAACAAGCGCAGCCGCGAGAACGCCGAAAAGACGCGGCTGAACCTCAAAAAGAAGCTCTCCGGCTCGCTGGATATCGCCAATCGCGTGCAGAAGTTCGTGGATTGCCGCACGCGCGACGTCTCCAAACGGGAACTCTACATCGTGGAGGGCGACTCGGCGCTCGGCGCCTGCAAGCTGGGGCGAGACGCGACGTTCCAGGCCATCATCCCGGTGCGCGGCAAGATTCTCAACTGCCTGAAAGCCGATTACGCCAAGATCTTCAAAAACGACATCATCACCGACATCATCAAGGTGCTGGGCTGCGGCGTGGAGGTAAACACCCGCGCCAACAAGGACATGCATGGCTTTTCGCTGGAGCAGCTGCGTTGGAACAAGGTGGTTATCTGCACCGATGCGGATGTGGACGGCTATCAGATCCGCACGCTCATCCTCACCATGCTCTACCGTCTGGTGCCCACGCTCATCCGCGAGGGATATGTCTACATTGCCGAATCGCCGCTCTATGAGATCAACGAGAAGTCGATGACCTATTTTGCCTATACCGAGCCGGAGAAATCCACCATCCTGGCCAAGCTCAAAGGAAAGAAATATACAGTGCAGCGGTCCAAAGGGCTGGGCGAAAACGAGCCGGACATGATGTGGGAAACCACCATGAACCCAGAAACCCGCCGCCTTATCCGCGTGCTGCCGGACGATGTGGAGAAAACGGTGGAGGTCTTCGATATGCTGCTTGGTAACAATCTGGCTGAGCGCAAGCAGTATATCGCCGAGCACGGCGAGGAATACATTGACCTCGCGGACGTTTCCTAGCCGGGCGGACACAGCCCGCGGGCATGTTCAGGTTGGTTTGGCGAGAGAAACGACCGGATAGTCTGAAGCGGGCTGTGCTTGCATTCCTGTGCAGGTAAACACCGGCAAAACGGTGCTGTGTCCTGAATGCCAGCGCATGAAATACCAATTCACAAGGAGGGAGCGGCCGGATGCCACCCAAAGACGAACATTCCAAGAAACGTGCAGGCAGCACAAAGGTGCGCATCGAAGGCGCGGGCAAAGTGCTCAGTGAACCCATTACGCACACCCTCACCGCCAACTATATGCCCTATGCCATGAGCGTCATCATCTCCCGCGCCATCCCGGAGATCGACGGGTTCAAGCCTTCGCACCGCAAAATACTATACACGATGTATAAAATGGGCCTTTTGTCCGGGGCGCGTACCAAATCAGCCAACGTGGTGGGGCAGACCATGCGGCTCAACCCGCATGGCGATATGGCCATCTACGAAACGATGGTGCGCCTTTCGCGCGGGAACGAGGCACTGCTGCACGCGTATGTGGATTCCAAAGGCAACTTCGGTAAGGCGTATTCGCGCGATATGGCGTTTGCCGCGTCCCGTTATACGGAGGTCAAACTCGACCCGATCTGCAATGAGCTGTTCCGTGACATCGACAAAAAAACGGTCGATTTTGTGGATAACTATGACAGCACCATGCAGGAGCCGGTGCTGTTGCCGGCAGCCTTCCCATCCATTCTCATCAACTCGAACATCGGCATCGCGGTGGGCATGGCCAGTTCTATCTGTCCGTTTAATCTGACCGAGGTTTGCGAAACGACCATACGCCTGATGAAAGACCCGGCGGCCGACCTCCTGCCGCTGCTCAAAGCGCCCGATTTTCCGGGCGGCGGGCTGGTGCTCTACGACGCGGACACGCTTCGCTCCGTCTACGAGACCGGCCGAGGCAGCCTGCGGGTGCGTGCTCGCTACCAACTGGACAAAGCCGGGCGTTTCATCGAGATCACCGAGATACCGCCCACCACTACGGTGGAGGCGATCATGGACCGCATCGTGGAGCTGGTCAAGACAGGCAAAGTGCGCGAGATCGCCGATATCCGCGACGAAACCGACCTTTCCGGTTTGAAACTGACCATCGACCTCAAGCGCGGTGCGGACGGAGACAAGCTGATGTCCCGCCTGTTCCGTCTCACGCCGCTGGAAGATACGTTCGGCTGCAATTTCAATGTGCTGGTAGGCGGACGGCCGCAGGTGCTGGGCGTGCGCGGCCTGCTGCGGGCTTGGACGGCGTTTCGCATGGACTGTGTGCGCCGCCGCCTGCGTTTCGACCTAGGGCGCGCCAAAGACCGGCTGCACCTGCTGCGCGGCCTCGAAAAGATTCTGTTGGACATTGACAAGGCCGTGCGCATTGTGCGGGAAACCGACGAGGAATCCGAAGTGGTGCCCAACCTGATGATCGGCTTTGGCATCGACGAGGTGCAGGCAGAATTCGTCGCAGAGATCAAATTGCGGCATTTCAACCGTGCGTATATTCTGGAAAAGACACAGGAGATCGAGCAACTGGAAAGAGAAATTGCCGACTTGGAGGCAACGCTGGGGGAAGACGCCCGGATGCTCCGACTGATCGCGGACGAACTGCGCGCCATCGTCAAAAAATACGGCAGGCCGCGGCGCAGCCTCATTCTCTACGATGTGAAGGAGGAAACGGCCCCGGACGAGGAGGAAATTCCAGCGTATCCGGTCACGCTGTTCCTCACGCGCGAGGGGTATTTTAAGAAGATTACGCCGCAGTCGCTGCGTATGTCCGGCGAGCAGAAGCTCAAGGAAAGCGACGCGCTGGTGCAAACGGTGGAAAGCACCAATGGCTGCGAGCTGCTCTTTTTCACCGACCGTTGCCAGGTCTATAAATCGTCCGTATCCGAGTTTGAGGACGGAAAAGCCAGCGTGTTGGGTGATTATCTGCCCGCCAGGCTGGGGTTTGACGAGGGCGAGGCCCTGCGGCGGATGGTCGTCGCCAAACAGTATGACGGCTGGCTGCTGTTCATTTATGCAAACGGCAAGGCAGCCAAGGTGGAACTGGCGTCCTACAAGACCAAGACCCGCCGCCGTAAGCTGGTAAATGCCTACAGCGACAAGGAATCACTGGTGGCGATGTTTCACCTGACGGAAGATCGGGAAGTTGTGCTCACATCGTCTGCGGGCAAAATGCTGCTGCTGGACACCGGCGCGGTGCCGGTCAAAACCACGCACACTACGCAGGGCGTGACGGCCATGACGCTCAAGCCAGGCCAGGCAGTCACCGACGCGCAGCTCTATGAGGAAGGCACATTCAAAAATCCGGGGCGCTACCGTGTGCGGAACCTGCCGGGCGCGGGGCAGATGCCCGCCCGGGAGGATACGATGGGCGAGCAGCTCCATTTCTGATCGGTCCGCTTCGAATAGACGGCCGGAAAAATAGCGGGCTGGAGTACTGTTGGCTGATCGAAAGTTTCGGGCGCGTTGCGTTTGCGGGCACTGTCCGCCAAAAAGTAACCGCCGCGGTTTTTTCAAACCGCAGCGGTTCACAGCCACGTTGCAAACGCATATTTCCAGTGTGGCTGCCTCTCTAGCATGTCCTTATATGAAAAATTTATGCGCCCGCCACAGTGAAGAATTGCATTTGCATGCAAGGTATGGTATGCTATAGCTGTATGGGTCGCGGCGTTGACTGGAAAAGCCGCGCGCCGCAGGCGCGGGCACGAACAGCTGTGACACAGAAGCCGGAAACCGGCGTTTTCATAAATCGAAACGGAGCGGGAAAAATACCGCGGAGGAATGGAATATGAGCGTTTTGGAAATCGTGGGCGGCGTACTGCTGTTGCTTGCCGCCGTTATCCTCATTGTGATCGTGCTGATGCAGCACGGTAAGACATCGGCTCTCGGCGGTGCCATCACGGGGGGCTCGTCGGAATCGTTTTTAGGCAAGAAAGGCACCAGCACGGCGGATGCCGCTCTGACCAGGCTGACCCGTATCGCGGCAATCGTGTTTGTGGTGCTCGTTGTAGCGGTGGAAGTCGCCATGGCTTTTGCCAATAAGTGAGACACTGCCCCGCAGCCGCGGGGCGTTTCTTTTTTTGCACAGTCGTGGCTGTGCGGAAGTGATGTGAAATAGGATCGGTTGCGATCGAACAGGTTATGGGAGATCAGATAAAATGAATATGACCAAAACCCAAGAACGGGTGCTGCGGTTTATCCGGGCCGACGGATATCGCCCGATGCAGGTGAATGAACTGGCTGCGGCGCTTTCGCTTCCCGAGAGCGGACGCCCGGCTTTTTTCCGCCTTTTGCAGCAGATGGAGCGGGAAGGCTCGCTGACCATATCCAAAACCAAAAAGGTGCACGCCCGTGAGGCGGAGGGCAAACCCGCCACCATCATGAATATGTCCAAGCGCGGCGGTTTTGCCCAGCTTGCCGATCAGTCCACCGACGTGTATATCGACAAATCCCGGTTGATGGGCGCCATGCCCACCGATGAGGTGGAAGTGCGTATCCTGCGCGAGACCGACCGCCTGCCCGAAGGTGAAGTGACGCGCATCGTCAAGCGCAACTTCGTCAAGTTCACCGGCACGTATTACCGTGAGGGTGGGCGCGGCTTCGTACTGCCGGATTTCGGGTTCAAGGAGCGTATCGAGGTTCTGCCGGACGACGTGAAAACGCTGGGCGAGCATGAAAAAGTGATGGCCGAGATGCTCCGTTATCCTACCGCCGCCGACAACGGGCAGGTGCATGTGGTGATGAGCTACGGCTCTGCCGACAGCGGCGCGGCCTGCTGCCAGGCCGTGCTGGATCGCAAGCACGCCAGGCAGGTTTTCCCCGACGAGGTGCTGGCGGAGGCAAACGCTATTCCGCAGACTTTCGATCCTGCCGGCCGGTTTGATCTGCGTGACCGCATCATCCTCACCATCGACAGCGCACATTCCAAGGACTTGGACGACGCGATCTCCATCGAGAAGACGGACGGCGGCTACCGCTTGGGCGTGCACATTGCCGATGTGTCGCATTATGTGCGGCCGGGTACGGCGCTCAATGAGGAAGCCTTTGAGCGCGGCACGTCCATCTATTTCGGCAACCGCGTCATCCCCATGCTGCCGGAGGCCCTTTCCAACGGCATCTGCTCGCTCAATCCCCGGGAAGACCGGCTGGCGTTTACCGTGTTTATCGACGTGAACGGCAGCGGCGAGATAATCGGGCACGAGCTGCACAAAAGCGTCATCCGCTCTTATGTCAAGGGCGTTTACGATGAGATCAACCAGATTTATGCCGAAACGGCGGGCGAAGACCTGCTGGCAAAATATAAAGACGCACTGCCGTCCATCGCGCGGATGCGCGAGCTGGCGGAACTGCTTCAGCAGGCGCGCAAGCGCCGCGGCGCCATCGACTTTGAGTCGGATGACTGCGAGGTTGTGTTCAACGAGCAGGGTGTGGCGGTGGACATCGTCCGCCGTACGCGCGGCATCTCCGAGCGCATGATCGAGGAGTTCATGCTGCTGGCCAATGAAGCGGTTGCTACGTTTGCCAGTGAGAAAAAGCTGCCGTTCGTCTACCGCGTGCATGAGGAGCCCGACGCGCTCAAGCTGGAGAACTTCGCGGCATCCCTGGCCGCAGTGGGCATCAACAACCGTAAGATCAAGCCGGGCCTGAAGCCGGGCGATCTGGCGGAGGTGCTGCGCGAGATCGAAGGCACGCCTAAAGAGCGTGCGCTCAACCAGATGGCGCTGCGTACGATGGCCAAAGCGAAATACTGGCCGGAATGCCTGGGGCATTTTGGGCTGGCGCTCAAATACTACAGCCAGTTTACTTCACCGATCCGGCGATATCCCGATCTGGTCATCCACCGTATCCTGTCGGAACTGTTGGAGCACAAGGTGGAAACGGAGGAGATTCTTCACCGGTATGAAAGCTTTGTGGCCGAGGCGGCCGAGCAGTCCAGCGAGCGCGAAGTCAACGCCATGCAGATCGAATGGGACTGCGATGACATTTACAAGGCGGAATATATGCTCCAGCATGTGGGCGGGACGTTCTCCGGCACCATCACAGGCGTAAAATCCTACGGGTTCTACGTGGAACTGGAAAACACCGTGGAGGGCCTGGTGCGGGTGGAGACGCTCAAGGGCTGGTTCGATTACGATGAAAAGAACATGCAGCTTTTCTGCACCACCAACGGCAGACGCTATTCCATCGGCGACGCGGTGACCGTCGTCGCCACGCGGGTGGAAGTCGCGCTCGGCCAGGTGGATTTCGAGTTGGCGTGACAAACTGTCCTTTTAGCTGAATGAATACAAAAGCGGGCCGCCCTCACAAGGGCGGCCCGCTTTGCGTTGCGGCTTTGGCACAACGCAACCACCAGCGTTTGAACGGGTGGCTTTGATTTGCATCGTTTATGAATTGTCGACGACGACTTTGGTGCCGCGCGGGATGTTGTCGTAGATCCATTTGGAATCGTCCATGGAGAGGTGGATGCAGCCGTGCGAGGAGGGTTCGCCGAGATCGGCGACCTGCTCGGGGATAATGTTCTTATTAGCGTCGAACGGGACACTGTGGAACAGGTAGCTGCCGTTGAAACGCACCCAGTTATACGCGCCTTCCTTGTATTTGGGGTTGTAGAAGGACTCTCCGCGGTCTGTAACCGTATAGGTGCCGGTGGGGGTGTCGTTGCCCGGCGAGCCGCTGGAGCAGATGAACGCTTCCACGACACGGTTCTGGGCGTCGTATACCACGACGTTCTGCGTGGTGAGATCGACATGCACCCACAGGGGTTTCGCTGCTTCCGCCAGGCTCACCTGCACGGCGGGCAGGTGGGACGCGGCAACCTGTGCGGGGGTCAGCGGGGTAGAGGAAACGGCCGCATGGCTGGCAGCCGTTTTGGACGGCGTGGATTTCGTCACGGCGGATGACGGTACGCTTTGCCCCGAAGCGGGTACATGCGCGGAGACCATGTAGACGGCGGCGATGCAGACCACGGCGGCGGCAATGACGACGGCACCGATCGGGCGCAGGCGCCGTTTGGGTCTGTTGTGGTGAAACAACCGGGGATTTTTCAAAAGAAGACCTCCTGTATATGGGCACGGCCGCCCTGACGGCTGCTTGAAAAACGGGCGGGCAAATATTGATTTTATTATACCCTATTGTGCCGTTGGCGCAAGCCGAATCTGCAAAAAATTTGGGAAAAGCCACCTTGGGATGCCGAGCGTGGGGAGGAGGGGCGGTTCAAAAGATGCGTCCCTCGTCCGAAGGAAAATGGATGCCCTGCTGTTTCCGGGCTTCGTCCAGGATGCGCAGTTCCATTTCGCTGCAGGCAAGGTTCGGATGCAGGATCTTCCCGCTTTGGATGCATGCCGCCCAGACGTTCAGTTCGGATAAAAGGTCCCGTGCTTCGGGTTCATTCAGCAGGGCCTCTGTGGTGCCGTCCCGGTATACGATCGTCAGTTTATGCGGGTTGGGAATCTCCTCGATCAGCAGAGAGCCGTTTTCTCCCTGAATCTGGCTGGGCAGCGCGCTGTTGGTGATCTTGGAATAGAGGAGTTCCGCCTGCATCTCCGGGTATTTTGCCAGGATGGTGCCGGCACCGTCTATCCCGTTTTGCAGAATCAGCGCGTCCGCGTGGATGGAGAGTGGCATGCCAAACAGTTTTACGAGCGGGTGTACACAGTAGACGCCGATGTCCATCAGCGCGCCGTTTGCATAGTGGGGATCGAAAGCGTTTTCGATGATTCCTTTTTTGTAATTGTCATACCGTGAAGAATATTGGCAGTATTGGAACGTGGCCCTTCGGATCGTTCCGAGTTTGTGCAGATTATTCTGCAAAACGGCAAATCCACGTGTGTGAACGGAGCGCATCGCTTCCATCAAAACCACATGGTGCTCCTTTGCGACGGCAATCAGTTCGGTCAGTTCCGGGTAGTTGGCCGTGATGGTTTTTTCGCACAGCACATGCTTCCCGTGCCGCAGCATCCGCGCTGCCTGCGGGTAGTGAAAGCTGTTGGGGCTTGCAATGTAAACAGCGTCGATGTCAGGATGGGCGGCCAGTTCTTCCAGATCGTCGAAGGCCAGCGGCGCGCCGTGCGCGTTTGCAAACCGCCGGGCCTTTTCGGCGCTTCGGGAATAGGCCCCGAGATACTCCACGGCATCGCACCGTTTGGCCGCTTCCAAAAACCATTCCGTGATAAAATTGGTCCCAATTGTCGCAAAACGGATCATGGCTGTCTCCTCTTTTCGCTGTATGCTATCGGGATGCCCGATGGATTACACTATACCACCGAATCCGCCATAAAGAAAGATGCATGGGCAAAGATCGGGGGTTGCTGCCGAAACCAGGGGACCTCACATTCGACGAGATTCAACGTTCGGTACAATTTTACCTGTTTTTAATTGTTATGGTATGCCAAATGGAGTATTCTTAATAAAGATATAGAAAGCTCCGCTAAAGGATGCCGGCGCAACGTCCCCCTGCGGTTTGTCCGCTGCATTCTCCCCTTGCGGACGTGCCACATCGTGATTTGAGGGAAACAGAATGAAAAAAGTGAGCATTGTGGGCGCGGGCATTTCCGGCCTGACGGCGGGAATATACGCACTGCAGAGCGGTTTTCAGGTCACCATCTTTGAAAGCCATACCATACCCGGGGGCGCCTCCACCAGTTGGCGCAGGAAAGGCTATCTGTTTGAGGGCGGTTTGCACTGGCTGACCGGTTCCTCGCCCGAAATGCCGTTGCATCGGCTTTGGCGAGAAACGGGTGCACTGGATGACGGCGTGCAGGTTCATAACCGCGACCCCTTCTTTACGTTCGATTACAACGGGCAGACAGCATGTCTGTACCGTGACGTGGAAAAGCTCCGCGCGCATTTTATGGCGCTCTCACCGGAGGACAAAAAGGAAATCGACCATCTATGCACGGATGTCAAAAAATTTACAAAGATGACCATGCCGGTAATGGATATCCGGGGCGTGAAGGTGAAGAAAAAAGCATCCATGCCCGTTTCGATGTTGTTCGGCATGCTGCCCGCTTTGTCCCGCATGCCCTTTTATGCGAATCAGACCGTGCGGGAATATGCCGGCCGGTTTAAAAGCCCGCTTTTGCGTTTGCTGCTGGAAAGCATCATCGGTCCCACATATAACGCGGCAGGCGTGATGTTTACCATCGCAACGCTTGCCTCCGGCGACGGGGGATATCCAGAGGGCGGTTCACTGGGGATGGCTCTGCGCATGGCGAAACGGTTTGAAGCGCTGGGCGGCACTATTCGGTACGGCACACCGGTCGATAAGGTGATTGTTCAAAACGATGTTGCCTGCGGCGTGGCGGCAAACGGGGAAAACATCTTGGCCGATGCGGTCATCGTGACGCAGGATACACTGGCCGCGATCAACACCCTGTTCGACGAACCCATTCGTGACCCCTGGGCGGAAAAGATGCGCCGGACGACCAAGCCCATGCTCGACACCTTTATCAGCGTGGGGGTGCAGGCCGATTTGTCCGCCTTGCCGGAAAGGGTGCAGTTTATTCCGAAGGAGCCGCTGGTGTGCGGAGGCGTGGCGGAACCGGTCGTCGGTATCTGCAATTACGCGGGCTACCGGGGATATGCGCCGGAGGGCTGTACCGCCGTCACCTGTACCATCATCGGGGACAGCTACGATTACTGGAAAGCCTGCCGGGAAAACGGCACATATCAGGCCGAAAAGGAAAAGCTGGCGGAGGCGTTCATTGCCATTCTGGCGGAACGATATCCGCAGACGGCCGGGAAGATCGCCGTCTGGGATGTGGCGACGCCGCTGACATACGAACGGTATCTGCATTCCTACAAAGGCTCCTGGATGACCGTCATGGGCCGGCAGAATACGTATTATCCCGCGAAAACCGAACACATCGGGCAGTTCTATTTTGCGGGCCAGCGGCTGCGCAGCCCCGGAGGGCTGCCGGTGGCGGTCGATTCCGGCAGGCGCGCCGTCCAGTTTCTGTGCCGGGATACCGGCACGGTATTCCAGGGAAACAGCTGATGTCCGAGCAGATCGTCGCGCGGGGAAACGGTCCGGAACGTCCGGTTCGCGTACCGATCGTGTAAACGTTTTGGCGGGTGCCGTAATACCGTCAAGAGGAAAAGAAAAATTGAAAGAACACATGGTGCTGGTTTGGCTGCTTCCGATCCTGTTCATGGTCCATGACTTTGAAGAAATCATCTTTCTGCGTGCGTGGTTCCACCGCCATCGTTCCGTTTTCAGCGAGCGTATCCCGCGTTTTGCGGGCCGCATACTGCCCCATATGGAACAGACCTCCGTGCCGGCGTTTGTGCTTGGCGTGGCCGAGGAGTTCATCCTGATCAGCGGCGTGACCGTCTTGTCCGTGGTGTTCGATTGTGATGTGGTTTGGTTTGGGGTGTTCTTCGCGCTCTCGCTGCATCTGGTCATCCATATCCTGCAGGCCGCCGTGCTGAGAAGCTATGTTCCGAGTCTGGCGACCTCAATCGCCTTGCTGCCTTATTGTGTCTACACGTTCTGCCGGATGCTTCCCGCCGCGCTGCAGCCCCCGATGGTCATCAGCGCGGTGCTGTCGGTGGTTTTCATGGCCCTGAACCTGTATGTTCTGCACATCCTGATGGCCCGGTTCGATCGATGGCTTGAAAAATGGGGCGCGTGACGCCGCCAGGCATCCGGAAGACCGGCCATCGCGGGCCGCATTGACATGCCGTGAAATTCCGATTACAATCATAAGGATTGGACTGGAAGCGGGTGATAAACGATGTCGGTCGAGGTGACGACCCAAACGAAAGAGCCGGAAATCCACGTGTTCTACTCGGCGGTGGCGGAGCTGCTTGCGCTGGTGAATGTATTGGCGGACAACAAACACCATGCCGCCGCCCGGGAAGAGACCGAGGAGCTGTCCGGATGTCTCTCCGCAGGCAGCGAGGCGTTTCTGGAGAAAGTGGCGGGGCTTCCTTATCAGGGAATCGAGTTTTTTGAACTTCTGCTGGATTGCCGGATCTTTCACGATCCGGACGGATTTGCCGCCGCGGTGCAGGCATACGACAACCGGCGGTTTATCCGCATCCTCACGGGAGAAGAGTTGGAAGACAAGCTGATCGATCAGCTTGTCGCGGACAGGCAGGCTTTACCGCGTTGGCTGCAGGATCTTCCATGGGTGTATCGGGGACGGGACGACGTTTTCGAAAGCCTCCTGTATGAAACGCAGACCTTCAAAAACGATCTGACCGTACTGCTCCGAGAGATCGGCAAGCTGTTTTTCTCCGGGATGGAGCCGCACCTGGAAGAGAAATACAAAGCGGCGGTCGATTCGCTGCGAGACAGCTTGTCCGGGCGTTCCGCCTATGATGTGGCGGAGCAGATCATGAACCGCAGGATCACCCCCGATGATTCCGTGCGGGAATTGTTTTTCCTGCCATCGTATTACATCGCTCCGCATTACGTGATGGCATACAACCGATCCGCCCGGATGTTTCTGTTTGACATGCGAAGGGAGAACAGCGGCGCCGGGCAGTCCAGGCGGAAACTTTCGGCTGCATTAAAGGTATTGAGCGATGAGACGCGCCTTGAGATCCTGCGCCTTCTGATCCTGCAGCCCACCTACGGCAAGCTGCTGGCAGACCGGCTGCACCTGACGACCGCCACCATTTCGCATCATCTGGATGTGCTCCGTTCGGCCCGCCTGATCCGCGAAAGCAAAGAGGGCAATATCAAATACTTTATTGCAAATGAGGAAGAGATCCAGTGGCTCATGCAGAGCCTGAATGATTTTCTGTATAACAAATAGGCGCGGGACAGTAAACGCTCCATCCGAATTTCCGGGCGGGGTGTTTTGTTTTGGTATTGCAAGGGCACCGCTGTTTTGATATAATACATACATCTAATTAGATGCGTATATTATATATAAAGGGCGGCGATGACGCTATGCGCAAAAGCGGATTTACAAAGGCGCAGGTCTGGTTCCTGGTTGTGATGGGGCTTGTGATGGGGCTCCGGGAACTGTCGATGACCATGCTCAACCCATTTATCAGCCTGTATGGCGGAACGCTGCGCGGAAGCACATCGCTGCTGTGCGGGCTGGCGCTTGGAATATACGGACTGACCAACGCGGTCTTTCAGATTCCCTATGGCAGTTGGAGCGACCGGGCCGGTCGCAAACCGGTCATTTTGACCGGGCTGGCCCAGTTGGGCGCGGGTCTTTTTCTGGCTTTTCTCGCCAAGGATATTTACCTTTTGATCGCGGCCCGTGCACTGCAGGGCAGCGGCGCGGTCATGGCCATCGCCTACTCGTGGATTGGCGACCGTATCGAAAACGAGAGGAAAAGTACCGCAATGGGGGTAGCCGGCACCATTGTTTCCATCGGCGCCGTCATAGCTTTTGTGGTGGGCCCCTTGTTATACCGGTCCGTTTCGGTGCGGAGCATGTTCTTAGGGTGCGCGGTGCTGATTGCCCTGGCGTTTCTGATGGTCCTGTTTTTGGCCAAGGAACAGCGGGAGCGGAAAAGCACGGCGGGGGTTCGGTTGAGGAAGCAGATCGGGCAGTTGCTTGCCCAAAGGCCGGTTTTGCTCCTGTCGATTGGCGGGTTCATCATCAATTATCTGAACGCGGATCTTTTTATGATCGTGCCGGAAAGGCTTGCCGGTATGATTGGAGCCGGGAATATCTGGATGGTCTTTTTGCCGGCGGTTGTGTGCGGGATAGCGGCCATGAAGTTCTCGACCTCCCTGAGCGACAAGGGAGGTTATGTCCCAGTCTCCCGGGTGTCGTTCGCGGCGCTGCTGCTTGCATGGCTTCTGATGATTCCGGGAGGCCTTGCCTTTACGGCGGCTGGAACCATCGTGAGCCTGACCGGTTTTATGTGCCTGACCGCCGGTATCCCTTCGGAAATGAACAAGCTGGTCTCGCTGGAGAACCGTGGCGCGGCAAACGGCATCTTGCAGACGATGACGTTTCTCGGGTTCTTCTTCGGCCCCACTGCCGCGGGGCTGTGCATCCAGTTCCACCTGGGGGCCTTACTGTATGGGAGCGCTGTTTTCCTGGCGGTTGTCGGCATAGGGATATCCGGCCTGCGCCCGAGGCCATAAATTTGCCGGCGGGAAAAGCGGAAGCCCTACTACAATAAGAATTCCGCTTTTTGGAAAAGCATAACGGCTGTTCTGGCGCCGAATGGTATACTTTTTCATTCCGTCGATTTGAGCGATTCGATCATCTCGATTTTTTGCAGTTGAAAAAAGGTGACGATCTGCATGATGACGGAAAACGCCATCGTAATCAGAAACGCCCATACAAAACGGAAGGCGTGGATGCTTTTGAAATAGATGGCGGTATCGTTTTCGAATCCCTATGCTGAGGCGGTGGAGCCCGGTGCTCAGCGCCGGCCCTACGCTGATGCTGATTGGTGTCGGGATGAAGGCTTCGCGGTAGATATACGAGTTGGTTTCCCGGTCGTGGAATCCCAGCACCTTGAGGGTGGCGGTTTCACGCTTTCACTCGCTGATGTTAATGGATTGTACAGTACAATCAGCGCCGGGACCGACGCGATGCAGACCGGCAGCAACACGACGTTGTTCAGGCTGTTGTCGCTGTCCACCGCCTGCCGCAGGATGTCGTCCGTAAACGTAAGGGCGCTGGAACAACGAACTGGAAAACATAAAAGAAAAATCACGAGAATACGAGATGCAGGAAATCGATGGCGTAACACTTTCAGAACGTTATTCCCAATAGGCGATAGATACCTTTGCAAGAGCAATATGGCCTTTGGTGGAAACCATTGCGGAAAACAAGCAATAAAAACGCGGCTCAGTGGTTCCCGAATGGGGTACAACTGAACCGCATATTTATTTATGAGTACAATCCAACGGGATTACCCCTCGAAGTGCAGAGTCATCCTTTAAGTGCATCATATTCCACAATAACAAGCTTGTCAGTATATGCGCTATCCTTTTAATGCGTATCCACCAAAAAAGCCAGAATAGAATGATTGAAATATTGTGGAATTAATCCCAGAAACACCATGACACATTTCACTTTGAGATAACGGTGTCTTTGTCAATATGCAGGGCAGAAAACGAGCACCTACATGAAAAAGTAGATGCCCGTTTTATATCCTGTGAATCTATCGAATACCTGCCACTGAAGTGAGGTACCTTCAAAGGACCCAATCCAGAGGGCTGCGGCCCTCTTTTTTCATGCGCGCCGCAGCACCTCGGCCGGGCAGTCGGGCGGTTTGCATGAAAGCGTTCCGGCAGTGTTGCGGCTGGAATTTGTTTTTCCGACCCGGTTCATAGGCTGATTTCAAAGAGCGCTGAAACAGCAAATATATGGTATAATGGAAAGGGAAAACATCTGTTTCCATAAAGATGCATCTGTGCCCATCGGAACGGTGTGGCGCCGGTGACGGAAAGCGAAGTCCTGTTCCTGAGAAATGCAGAATCGGGGGACATAATATGAACATCATGCGGCTTTTCCGGAAACACAAGTCAAAAATCTCGTTCACGATGGCGGTACTGCTTGCGGTTGGGTTTTCCGGGTGCGGTAGCGCCTCGCAGAACGCCGCGGTTTCCCTGACGGTGCTCTCCGCGTCCGAAAACAAGGAGATCGCGCCCATCATCACCCAGTTTACCAAACAGACGGGCATCAAAGTCAACATGGTCTACAAAGGCTCGGTGGACATTATGCAGACGCTGCAGCAGGGGAACATCCCCTATGATGCGGTGTGGCCGGCCAACAGCATGTGGATCAACCTCGGAGACAAGGCTCACAAGGTCAAGTTGCAGCAGTCGATCATGACCAGCCCGGTGGTCTTCGGGGTGGAAAAAGATTTGGCGGAGCAGCTCGGTTATGTCGGCCATGATGTGACGGTTGATACCATTTTGCAGGATGTGAAGGCCGGCAAGCTGAAATTCTGCATGACGTCCGCAACGCAAAGCAACTCCGGCGCTTCGGCGTATATCGGGTTCTGGTATGCGCTGCGAGGCAACCCGGATGTGCTGACGGAAGCGGACCTGAACGACCAGACGGCACAGAACCAGATGAAAGAACTGCTCTCGGGCGTGAACCGTTCTTCCGGCAGCTCCGAGTGGCTCAAGGATCTCTACCTCCAGGGCGGGTACAGCGCCATGGTCAATTATGAGGACGTCATCATTGAAACCAACAAAGAGCTGGTCAAGCAGAAAAAGCAGCCGCTCTATGTCGTGTATCCCAAGGATGGTCTGACGATCGCGGATTCTCCGCTGGGTTACATCGACAACGCAAACAGCGCCAAGGAATCCGCGTTCAAGAAGTTTCAATCGTATCTGCTGTCCGATAAAGTCCAGAAAGCGTTGCAGTCCTACGGCCGCAGGACGGGGACCGGCAGCACGGTCACGGTGAACGAGCCCGCCACGTTCAATCCGGCTTGGGGGATCGATACAAGCCGGACGCTGAACACCTTCCGCATGCCGGACGCCGGTGTTCTCGTCGATGCGCTCAACCTCTACCAGACCAGCCTGCGCAAGCCGTCTTATACGGTTTACTGCCTGGATTACAGCGGCAGCATGGGCGACAACGGCGGGGAAACGGGCGTGAAAAAGGCGATGGACATGATTCTGAACCAGTCCACGGCGAAGCTGTATTTCCTGCAGGCAACGCCGCAGGACAAGATCGCGGTCATCGCCTTCTCGGATTCCGTCAAAGCGGAATGGTATGCGACCGGTGGCGACTTGAGTTCCATGAGCACGCTGGATCAGAACATCCAGAAGCTGCAGGCCGGCGGCGGCACGGACATCTATACGCCTGTTATGACGGCGCTGCAGCAGCTTGCCGGCGCGGATGTCAGCCAGTGCAACCCGGCGGTGATCCTCATGACCGATGGGCAGTCCAACACCGGCCGAACCTTTACGAATGTGCAAAGCACCTATAAATCGATCGGCAAGGACATCCCGATCTTCAGCATCGAGTTCGGTGCCGCGGATCCCACGCAGCTCAAGCAGTTCGGCACCCTGTCCAAAGCGGCCCTGTTTGACGGCAGGAAAGACCTGGTTGCCGCGTTCAAACAGGCCAAAAGCTACAATTGAGGTGTTTCTCATGGCGAAAAAGAAAACCCCGGTCTGGGATATCCTGCTTCCGGCAGCGGCGGTGCTGTTTTTCATCGTACTTTATCTGCTCTTTGCCATTTCACTCTGGTTGTCCATCGTGCTTTCGGCGGTGTTCCTTGCCGGGCTGTATTTCGTCAGCAGCCCCAACCGGTTCCGCATCGGGAAGATCACCGTGGAGGATGCGTCCGAGTACCAGTCGATTGAATCCATTGTGGGCGATGGATATGAGAAGCTTGCGGAGCTCAAAGGATATGTGAAGAAGCTCAAAAGCCCCGTGATGGCGGGGTATGCACAGCAGATTTGCCAGACGGGCGACAAGATCTTTGAGTATATCCAGAAAAATCCGGGGAAGGTGCGCGGCGCCCGTGCGTTCTTCTCGTATTATCTGGGCACGTCCTGTACCATCTTTGAAAAATACTGCGGGATCGAGGCGCAGGGCCTCGATTCGCCGGAGATCCGGGACTCCATGAAAAAAGCGGAGGACGTGGCCAAACTGCTGGTGGGCTGCTACCAAAAGCAGTTGGAAAACCTCATACAGGGAGATGTGTTCGATCTGGAGACGGAAATCAACGTGCTGCGCAAGACGATACAATCGGGGGAACTGTCATGAAGCGAAAACTCATCGGCTTTCTCATCCTCGCGGCGGCGATCGTGGCGGTCGTGGTCATCAAGCTGGGAATCGGCGGCGGCACGGGGGCGCCGAGTGTCAAACAGGTTACGCTTACCGGGCTGATCGGCAGCGAAAAGGAAGGCCTGCTGCAGGACGCGTCCGTGCAGAAGATTCTCAAGGACAAATACGGCATTACGCTGGATTACCAGAAAGCAGGTTCCATCGAGATGGCGGAAGGAAGCACCGCGGGTCTGGATTTCCTGTTCCCGTCCAGCCAGACGGCGGTGGAGGTTTTTCGGCAGCGCAACATCAAAAACGCCGGCACGCAGACGGTTCTCAATTCTCCGCTGGTGGTCTACTCGTGGGCGGATGTCACCGGTGCGCTGGAAAAACAGGGCATTGTGCGTACGGACAACGGCGTCAGCTACATCATCGATATGCCAAAGATGGTCTCTCTGATGAACACCGGCGCCAAATGGTCGGACATCGGCCTGAACAACCTGTATGGGAAGATCGTTCTGCAGTCCACCGACCCGGAATCGTCGAATTCCGGCAACCTGTTTTCGGGTTTGTTGGCGGATATCCTGAACAACGGGACCGCAGTGGACAGCACGTCGGTGCAGGCGGTGCTGCCACAGCTGAAAACGTATTTCGGCAACCTCGGGTATATGCAGGAGTCTTCCGCTTATCTGTTCGACCAGTATACCAACACCGGCGAGGGGGCCTGCCCGCTGATTGTTGGGTATGAAAGCCAGATCATCGAGTTTGCAGCGGAAAAACCGGCGGTGTGGACCAAGGTCAAGTCCAACATGCGCATCCTCTATCCCGTCCCCACGCTGTGGAGCGCCCATACCATCATCGCGCTGGACGATAAGGCCAAAGTGCTGCTGAACGCATTCAAAGACCCGCAGATCCAGGCCATTGCGTGGAAAAAGCACGGGTTCCGCACGGGAGTGTCGGGCGTCGTCAACAACGTGGGCGACGTACCGGTTGCCGGTGTCCCCGCGCAGATCACACAGGTCATCCAGACACCCAGCCCGGATGTCATCAACGCGATCCTGGCGGCCCTGAAAAACCAGTGACGGCAGGGCAACCATATAATCGATACATCGTTCTTTATAAGTGTAGGAGGTATCCGCATGGAAGAAAACAAAACGCCCTTGGAAATGGACATCGCCTCGACGATTCTGACGCCGCCGGAACCGGTTGACGCCGCCGGTATCCAGCCTGCGCCGTCCGCCGCAGCTCCCGCCCAGGGTGGGCAGGATTTCCCGGATCTCTATCTGGATGCGGAGCAGACCGAAAAAGCAAAGGCCCTTGCCGCTAAGATCGATGTGACCGATTCCGCGCTGGTGTCGCAGTACGGCGTGGAGGTGCAGAGCGGCATCGCGTCTTTCTCCGACACCATCCTGGAAAAGGTGCGGGCGAAAGACGCGGGGTATGCCGGTTCGCTGCTCACCAACCTGATTGTCACCGTCAAGAATGTGGACATCGATTCGCTCGATGGGAAAAAGGACGGGTTGTTCGGCAAGCTGTTCGGTGTAAAAAAATCGGTCGAAAAGTTTATGGCCGGGTTTGATAAGACCAGCGTGCAGATTGACAAAATCACCGATCAGCTCGACAAAGAGCGGATGACCATGCTCAAGGACATTGAGATGTATGACCTGCTGTATAAGAAGAACCTCGAATATCTCAAGCAGCTGGACATTGTGGTCGCCGCCGGTCGGATGAAATTGCAGGAGCTGACGCAGACGGTCATCCCGGCGGTGCAGGCCAAAGCGCAGCAGACCGGCGACCCGATGGACGCGCAGGCATCCAACGATCTGGCGCAGGCGGCGGCGCGGTTTGAAAAGAAGCTGCACGACATGCTCCTGAGCCGCATGAGCGCCATCCAGACCTGCCCGCAGATCAAGCTTATCCAGCAGGGCGATCAGGTGCTTGCGGAAAAGATCCAGACCAGCATTCTGCAGACCATCCCTTTGTGGAAAAACCAGATCGTCATCGCCATTGGAATGAATCGGCAGCAGGCGGCGCTTCAGATGGAACGGGCCGTTACGGACACGACCAACCAGTTGCTCTTGAAAAATTCCGCCATGCTCAAGCAGAATACCACGGAGATCGCCAGAGAAAACGAGCGCGGGGTCATCGACATCGACACGCTCCGGCAGGTCAACGCGGACCTCATCAGCACGATCGAGGACACGATCCGCATCCAGGACGAGGGCCATGCCAAGCGGCAGCAGGCCGAAGCGGAGCTGGCCACGCTGGAAAAGACGTTGAAAGAGCGGCTGATCGCGTTGAAAAAATAAAGGCGGCAGGTTACACACGCGGTGTGCGCGGTTCGTCCGCTCCGTTTCATGCAAAAACAGCCTTGCACTTGCAGGGCTGTTTTTTCCCCATTGGCCGCATCCGCACAGACAGACGGCATGATGCAATGTTGGGCGCGCGTGGTCTTATGGCCCGCTAGTTCATATCGGTATTGTTCTTGGTTTTTTTAATGTTCTGCAAACCGTTGTTCAGTTCATCGGTCGGCTCCGGAATATTGTAAAGTTCGGCATAGGACTCCGCTTCCCCTTCGTTGATGGGCGGAGAGGGTATCAGCCCCGTGCAGTCCGATGCGGAAGCGACGGAACCCATATCGTAAAATTTGTCATCGTCATACGGAGGATATCCATGCTTTTTCCTGTCCATAAACACACCCCTTTCCAAGTTATTTTTCCCCACAATGCGAAAATTACGATGGAAATTTTACGCTTTGCACCAGAAACACCACGACGTGTGTTGGAGTTTTCCTGATTTTGTAAGATCGAACCCTTGCTTCAAGCTCCGTTTTCTACTATAATGATGCAGACTGAATCCATTCAACGACCAGGAAAGAGGCAATGTGTATGAGCAAGAACCCGATTGTCACCATCACCATGAAAAACGGCGGGCAGATCAAAGTGGAACTACTTGCCGAATATGCCAAAAACACCGTGAATAACTTTATATCCTTGGTAAACAGCGGGTTTTACGACGGCCTGATTTTTCACCGGGTCATCAGCGGTTTCATGATACAGGGCGGCTGCCCCGACGGAACCGGCATGGGTGGAGCCGGATATAACATCCGCGGTGAATTCGCGGCAAATGGCGTTGATAACCAACTGCGGCACGGCCGCGGGGTGATTTCGATGGCGAGGGCCGCTGATCCGGATTCCGCAAGCTCGCAGTTTTTTATCGTTCATCAGGATGCACCGCATCTTGACGGCCAATATGCCGCTTTCGGCAAAGTCGTGGAAGGTATGGACGAGGTGGACAAAATCGCTGGTACAGACATTGATTTCCGGGACAGACCAGTCAACGAACAGAAAATCACATCCATGATGGTTGAATTGTTTGACTATCCGTTTGAAGAACCGGAAAAAATGTAATACGGCATTTGTCGTTTCATTTTCTGCCGGTTGCAGAGCCGCAAAATCCGGACCCGACAAGGGCCCGGATTTTTTGCATGCGGCAAACCGGTACCATGCTGCTGATGTGCAACCGGCGCCGGCCCGAATTTGCGGCCGTTTGTAAGGAAAATGGAAGAAAGAGAACGATCCGGCTTATATTTTGGCTTTTGATGCGGAAACTAATATTCGGAGGTGGTTGGATGGACATCACACGTGCAAAATCGATCGTATTGTCCCCTGTTATGGTCAATGTGACGCATAACAATTCCCCTGTATATATGGAAAAAATCAATGATGCCGATCAAACATGCATGATTCATTACCTGAACAACCCGCAAAAAAAGGAAATCGTTTCGTTGTCGAGTTTAATGGAGCATTGACGGCGGCAGCGTTTCTGCATGACAAAACGCTTGACTTTTCATGTGGATTATGTTAGCTTGAATACAATAGGGTGTTGGGATCGGTTGGGCGGCTGAAGCCGTTTTCAAGAATCAGCTTCTTGGGTGGGAAGTCCAGTTTGGGCTTCCCGCTTTTGTTTTATCAGAGGAGGGGTCAGATGGAAAAAATATTGCTGGACATTGCATTGCTTCTGGCGGCCACCAAAATCGGAGGAATCGTCAGCCGCAAGCTTAAAATGCCGGAGGTGCTGGGGGCTTTGCTGGCCGGCGTCATCCTCGGTCCGGTCGTATTGCATCTGGTGCAATACGATGAAAACATCAAACTGCTTTCAAACCTGGGCGTAATCCTGCTGATGTTTCTGGCCGGGCTTGAAACCAATGTGGAACAGTTTAAAAAAGCCGGAAAATCATCTTTTGTCATTGCGGTGCTGGGAATCATGGTTCCCTTGTTTCTGGGCACGCTGGGTGCGTTTCTGTTCTATCAAAACTGGATGGAGAATATCTTTGTCGGTGTGATATTAACGGCAACAAGCGTCAGCATCACCGTGGAGACATTGACTGAACTGGGAAAACTGAACTCCAAATCGGGAATCAATATTCTTGGCGCCGCCGTGATCGACGACATTTTGGGTCTCGTCCTGATTTCCGCTCTGCTTGCTGTGAAAAGTGGAGGCGGTGGAAGTTCCCTGATTCTTCCCATGGCTAAGATCGGCATGTTTTGTGTGATTGGTATTTTGGCCATTGCGTTTTTGCCCAAGGTCATCAATAAGCGGACAAAAAATATACAGCCGGGGCGAACCTTGCTGACGTTTTCGCTTGCGGCGGCTTTTTTCATCGCTTTTGCCGCGGAAGGTATCGGCATTGCCGCCATTACAGGCGCCTATCTGTTCGGATTGGTTCTGTCACAGTTTACACATAAGGAATATCTGGAACGCAATGTAAAGGCCATTTCATCTGGATTTCTGTCCCCCATTTTCTTTGCAAGCGTTGGACTGGAGGCAAGTTTAAACGGTTTCAACAGCCGGGTCATACTCATTTCCGCCGTTATGTTCGCAATCGCTGTGATTGGAAAGGTGGCCGGCTGCGGTGTAGCCGCAAGGCTTTTTCATATGAGCCGCAGTGAATCGCTGCAAATTGGCGTGGGGATGATTTCACGGGGAGAAGTGGCGATCATCACGGCGAATATCGGGCTGCAAAACCAGATCATCACGCAGGAAGTCTTTTTACCAACGATTTTGGTTGTTTTATTGACGACCATCGTGACGCCCATTCTGCTGAAACTCGTGTTTTCCCATAAAAACGAGAAACGGTTGGAGGAGCGTTTGTAACGCAGATTTCCTGATGTTCCAAGCAGCGCGCCTGCCGGGCAACCGTTGACCGGCAGGCGTTGATTTGGCTGGTTGTACACGACGCAAGGGAACGAAAGCTCGTGCGTCCATTGCCGAAAGTGCGCAGGGTTTTGCCGGCGCGCACCCCACGAGAAAAGGGGCGGCGCGCTTTCCCGATGAAATGGCGATATGGCAACATGGTGCAAAAGGCAAATGGTTGTTGACATATACCCAAAACAAATTATAATAGTATCATAAAGAGCATATGCCCATAAGGTGGCGGTGGGTGGTTGAGGATGATTCGGCCCGCTTCAATAGATATGGGAATTCTTTCCCGGTTGTATCGGTGTGTTCTCGTGACTTCCTGGAGGTGGAAAATGCCAAGACCTAAAAAATGCAGACGAATCTGCGGTATGCCGCCGGTGAAATCGTTTGAACCGGTCGGGGCACCGCTTGTGGGAGAAACGGTCACCTTAACGGTCGATGAATATGAAATCATTCGTTGGATCGACCTGGAGGGTTTAAGCCAGGATGAGAGCGCCGAACGTATGGGGGTTGCCCGTTCGACCGTGCAGAGAATTTACGATGAGGCAAGAAAGAAATTGGCGGATTTTATTGTCAATGGAAAAACGATCCGAATAGAGGGTGGTGACTATCAATTGTGTGAGGGAGACTTGTCGAAACCGTGCGGATGCCATAAATGCCGCAGGCAACGCAATCACAATGCGTGCGATTGAATTTGTGCCCCGACAGGAGGAGTGACCGAATATGTATATCGCGGATGAAACCATTGATAAGATCATCAAAGAAGACGTTCCGTATTTGGATTTGACTACAAAGCTGCTGGGTATCGGCGAGATGACCGGTGTAATAAAATACACGTCGCGGGAGCATGCCGTTCTTTGCGGCACGGAAGAAGTTGTTCGCATTTTTAAGAAACTGGGTATTGAACCGGTGAAAGCCAGTTCGTCGGGGTCTTTGTTGCAGCCGTCCGAAACGTTCCTGATAGGGAAGGGCCGTGTGGCGGATCTGCATATGGCATGGCGGCTGACGATGAACATTTTGGAGTACTCCTCCGGAATTGCGACGCGTACCCGAAATCTTCTGGAAAAAGCGCGGGCGGTCAATCCGGATATTGAGCTTTTATCCACCAGAAAGCTTTTTCCCGGAACGAAGGAACTGAGTATCAAAGCGGTCGTTGCCGGAGGCGGAATGCCGCATCGGCTGGGTCTTTCGGAAACGATTTTGGTATTCGAACAGCATCTTCGATTTATGGGTGGAATCGAAGGACTTCTGAAAAACTATGCGGTGCTTAGAAAGGCGGCCTGTGACAAAGCCATCATCGTGGAGGTTACAACATTAGAAGATGCCAAAAAGCTTTGTCGGGTGGGTGTAGACGGGATACAGCTTGATAAAATACCGCCGGAAGAACTGCAAACGATGGTTGCTGAAATCCGCAAAATGAGTGATCGGGTGAAATTGATTGCGACAGGCGGAATTACGGACCGTAACGCGGAAATATATGCAAGGACCGGCGTGGATGCCTTGTCTACGTCCTCGTTGTATTTTGGAAAACCGACGGATATTGGCGTGGTGATCGAGAAATAAAATTGAGGGATACGGCGGACACGAACGGAATGGGGGAAAATGGATTGCCTAATCACACGGATCGCGCGGTTGCACTGTTTCAGGAAGGCTATAATTGCGCTCAGTCTGTGTTCGCAGCGTATTGCGAAAAAACAGGCATGGATTTTGAAACGGCTTTGAAGCTGTCATCGTCATTTGGCGGAGGAATGGGCAGGTTACGCGAAGTGTGCGGTGCCGTTTCCGGCATGTTTCTGGTTGTGGGGGCGAAATACGGGTATACTGACCCTAAAGATAGACAGGCAAAGGAAAGGCACTATCGGCTTGTTCAAACCCTGGCAAAACGGTTTGAGGAACAAAACGGTTCCATTATTTGCCGTGAGCTTTTAAAACCGGATGATTCCGCGCAGGGCGGACGGAGCGAAGGATATGACCGAAAGCGCCCTTGCGTGGAACTGGTTCGGTGCGCTGCGGAAATAGTGGATGACTATTTGGAGGAAAATGAAATGAAGATCGCGGTTACGTCGCAAGGTAATGAAGTATTTCAGCATTTTGGACGGTGCGAGGATTTTGCCGTCTTTACGGTTCTGGATGGAGCGATTCAAGATCGGTCCGTGCTGAATACAAACGGAAATGGGCATGCCGCACTGGCCGGAATTTTGAAACAGGCGGGTGTGGATGTGCTGATATGCGGCGGCATTGGAGAGGGAGCCCGTCAGATGCTGTCTGCGGCAGGCATCCAGGTGGTTTCCGGCATAGAGGGCCGTGTGGAGGATACGGTAAACACCTATCTCGCGGGAAATTTGTCCGATCAAAACGGCGGCTGCAACCATGAGGAGCATGATACGGATCACGATTGCAGTTGTGAAGACCACTGCCATTCGTAATATGCCTCAAGGCGGCCGCCCCGCCGTATATTGGGTACGATCCGGCAGGTGATTTCCGTGCGGGGAGGGGCTGGTGAGTTTTACTCGAAACGGTTCGCTTGCGTTCATCTATCATGCCCAAACCAACGAAGCATTGAAACAAACAAGGCTGACGCCGTCATGGCGTCAGCCTTGTTGCCTTAGGATGGTTTTTTATACAAACCACCGCAACCGTTAGTTGTCTTTGTGCGGCCGATGTGCCCGAGCGGGCTTTTGGGTAGCATCCAAATGCTTGGCGGATGTGCCGCCGGTCTGAATAACGGGGCTTGAGCCGGCATTCTCATCCGGCTCGTTTAATCGAAGGTTTTGGTTGACCGGGTCCACGGAATTGATCATTCCGTTCCGGTTCATGACGGAATAGGCCGTTTGGATATCTGCCTGCCCTGTCTGCCGGAGATTTTGCTTGGTGATGGAATTGCTCATTACGGCTTGATCCGCCATGGCGCCGGCAGTCCGCCTGTTTGACGGCGTTGTTTCCGCAAGGTTCCGCTTGCGCCCGGAGCCGGAACGCGCTGTGCTGCCGTGCTGCGGCATTTTTCTTTCTTTCCGGTTTTTATCCAGCATCGTGCTTCTCCTTTATGCGATATATCTCTATTTTGGCCGGTTCCTTTTTCATTATGACCGTTAAAATTTTCTTCGCGGATTGCTATTGACACAATCTTCGGCAGAAGCTATACTTATAGATGTAAACTGATGGTTTACTTTTATAAAATCACAGTGGAGAATAATACACTATGGGTATAAAAGAGAGAAACAAACAATGGACCAATTTTAAAAGAAACGAAATTATCGACGGCATGGAAAAAGCATTGCTGTCCAAAAATTACGATCATCTGACAATAGACGATGTTGCCCAAAAAGCCGAATATAGCAAAAAAACGATTTATTCCTATTTTAAAAGCAAGGATGAAATTTATTGGGAACTGCTTATACGCAAATTCGAGCTGTTGTTTGATACGCTCCAAAGCGCAATAGAGGGCAGTCCCAAAAAGGGAATTGAAAAGATCGGTATACTGGGCACAACGTACTACCGATTCGCCAAAGAATTCCCGGAGTATATGCAGGCCATCATCAATTACGAAGCCCAAAATGCAGATGAAGATCATGAACACAACAAACTGATTGAACGATTTAACACAGAAACGGAAAAATCGTTCTTATTGCTCGAAAAAATGATCCAAGAAGGCATAGACGATCAATCCATATCGGCTGGAACAGATATCGTCGGCACGGCCATTTTATTTTGGTCCAACATGAATGGATTTTTTATGCTGGCAAGTAAAAAAGGGGAATATATCAAAAACACCTATGGAAAGACTTTGGACGAACTGCTTGAGCAGAATATAGAGATGTTGTTGCGCTCCTTGCGGCCATAAATGAGCGTGTATCTGGGAAAGGCGGTTTTCTCTCGTGGATATGACCGATTATGAGACTTCCGGGTTTGGAATGGGCACGATCATAGAGCAAAGGATTGCGGCGTCCAATTCCAATGAAGGTGAAAGGATCTGCCACAGAGCATTCGAGGTCATAAGACAATTGGAACAGAAAATGAGCCGGTTTATTCCTGGAAGTTTCATATCGAGGCTCAACTCTTCAGATGGAGAAACCGCGGTTAAAATGGATCGCGATACATTTCATGTTTTAAAATCCGCCGGTCGATATTATGCGCGGTCGGGCGGTGCGTTTGACATAACGGCAGCCCCGCTGACTGCATTGTGGCGTAATTGCATCAACCAAAAGGACCTGCCTTCACCCAACACAATCCAAGCGTTGCGTCCCGCCGTATCCGGCGCCGGCGTTATACTTAATGAGAAAGATGGTTCCGCAAGAATCGGCAGGCACCAGTCTGTAGATCTTGGCGGCATTGGCAAAGGCTATGCCGCGGATATGGTTTTGAAAGCATACAAAGCCCAGGGCGTGACCTCTGCATGCATCAATTTGGGCGGAAATGTGCACACCTTGGGGAAAAAAACAAATGGTGAATCGTGGATGATCGGTCTGCAAAACCCCAGAAGCACACGGGGAGACTTCATCGCCGTATTCGCGATTTCCGATAGATCGGCCGTGACCTCGGGGGATTATGAAAAATATTTTGAAAGCGGGGGTAAACGGTTTCACCATATCATTGACCCGGGAACCGGATATCCTGCCAGCTCTGGCCTGATGAGCGCCACGGTGCTGTCCGGGTCTTCCATGGAAGCAGACGCGCTTTCGACAGCGGTTTTTGTGTCCGGACTGGAACGCGGCATGGAGCTGATCGAAAAATCGCCCGGAGCCGAAGGGGTCGTCATCACCGAAGAGAAAAAGGTTTTTATTACAAAGGGGATTAAAGACTGTTTTGTTGCCCGAAGCGACATACCGGATTATCAGTTTGCATTTTACAACTAGCCGTACAATATCTGCGGGAGGCAAGGATGTTATTCGATGTTATTACAGGAATACTCAGCGCATTTTTTCTGGTTTTCAGCTTGCTCTATCCTTTTCGGCGAACGTTCAAACGGCTTGGCAACATCAGCAGGGCGCGGTTTCATTGTATTGCCGGTGCCCTGCTGGTGCTTACCGTGTTGCTCCATATCAACGTCAAGCTGTTGGCTCCCTGTTTCTCGCCGGGCTTTGCGGCCCTCGTCGCGTTGATATTGGTTGCCGTTACAGGTGTTTTGAAACGGCGTAACAGGAAAAGCAAATTTTTTCATTACAGCCATATTGTCTTTGCCGTTCTTTTTATTTTGGCCGTCCTGCTCCACATCGTTCAGCAGATCATGAATCTATTGATTATGTAAAGAGGGTTGTATCGATCATGGAAGAAACACGAAAAACAGGCGCAAACACCAAGAGCAAAAGAAGCATTATCATCAAGATCACGATCGCGGTTGTGATTGTCGCTTTAGCGGCGGGCTTGTATTTTGCCGCAACCTATATGGCCCAACTGCAAGAATATAAAAAGAGAATAGCGGAAATCTCAATAACCAATGTGGATTTGTCAAAAATTCCGGACGGCTCTTACACGGGTTCCTATGATGCCATTATGATTGCGGCCAAAGTACGGGTCGATGTTTCGGATCATGCCATAAAGGGTATTGATATTCTGTATCACAAAAACGAGAGAGGTAAAAAAGCCGAAGCGGTCGTGAACGAAGTCAAATCGGCGCAGTCGCTGAAAGTGGACACCATAACGGGTGCGACAAACAGCAGCAAAGTTCTTCTGAAAGCCATGCAGAATGCCTTGAATTCCGGTTTGAAAGCATGATGCGCGCATGTTCGCGGCGACTTGCCATGCGAACCGCGTTTGTTCTGCATCAGTACACCCTTGAAGCAGAGGAGACTGCAAACGGAAACGGCGGCCAACCTAAGCACGTCGGGAGCGTTGCCGAATAGCGCGCACCGCCGTCTATTTCGGTACGGCGGCGGTAAAACGGAGTTTCTCCAGTGACTTCCATACCGCCCAAATCAGAATAATCTGCACAGGGAACAGCACCAGTGCCGGAAGCACGCGTGTGAGCAGGATCGACTGGTAGACAGCGGCGAAAGCGCGGCCCGACTGTAAAACGGCCAGCCATAGTGAAGTGAGAAAACCACCGATGATAAAGGCGGAAATCGCACTTGCGGTGAGCACACGCCAGAGTCTGGGGCGGCGGCAGTGCAACAGCAGGCCGTAGGATAAGCCGTGCAGCGCCCCGCTGATGGTGAAGCCCGGAAAATAAGGCCCGGTAGGTTTGAGCGCATAGCCCACAATGTCGATGAGCGCTCCGACAAAGGCGGCGTGTACCGGGCCGAGCAGAATGCCCGCCGCCGCGATGGCGATGAACGAAATGCCGATGCGAACAATGGGCGTTTCGATGGACAAAAAGCGCGTAAGCACAACGCCGAGTGCCACCAGCAGCCCAACAAGGACAAGTTTCAAAGTTTTGCTCATAAAAAATACTCCTCTCTTAATGAGCGTAAATCGAACAGGCCACATTAAGAAGGGGGCATTGTTTAATGTGACAACGGAATGCGATGGCGGCACCGCAAACCCCATGGGGTTTTTCGTCCAGTGGCAACTTCCCGTCCAACTGGCACTTGACGCGCGGCCATCTACTTTGCCAATGCAAATATATACTGACTAGCTTAGCGTAAATGTGTAAAATTGTCAAGAGCTGCGGACACTGCTTCACCGGAATATGGTGTTGTCATTCTGCAAACACGGACGAAAAGCGAGGCAAAGCCTCTTGACCGATATAGCTGTTCAAAACATCACGAAAAGGTTGCCTTCTTCACAACGGTCAACAATCCAAGCTGTTCCATGGAGCAGGGTGCCGTTTGTGGGCTGCTTGGATGGCGGCCCGGTTGATTGAAAGGGATCTATTCCTTGCAATCTGCCTTCAATGTGGCGAGACAAGGAGGATGTCCTGTCCGGCGAAGAGCGGGGCGAGCCTTGTGATATTGGCAGCATGCAAAACATCCGCACGGACAACGGCTTGATGGCCGACCATGCGGATGTTTACTGTGTGCGGAAGGTTTTGCCGGG
This sequence comes from Ethanoligenens harbinense YUAN-3, assembly GCF_000178115.2. Taxonomy (NCBI): domain Bacteria; kingdom Bacillati; phylum Bacillota; class Clostridia; order Eubacteriales; family Oscillospiraceae; genus Ethanoligenens; species Ethanoligenens harbinense. The sequence goes on along the minus strand of NC_014828.1, from coordinate 2,414,483 downwards.
ATGGAGTTCGATTTTTATGCAAGCGCCTGCGGGTTTACGAGGTTCTGTATCCGGTCGTAATCTCCGTGGAAAAAGTGAATGAGGTTGCTGCAAGGGATGTGTCGCAGGTCGGCCAGCGATTCCTGCGAATAGAACGCCGCGTGCGGAGTGAGCAGTACATTATCCCGTCCCACCAGCGGGCAGTTCCGCAGATCCGGGTTCTCGTCCCGCAGCACATCCAGCCCGGCACCGGAAAGCAGCCCCTCATCCAGAGCCGTGCACAGGTCGTCTTCGTTCACGCTGGCCCCGCGCGCAATATTCAGAAACAGCGGCTTGCGCGTGCATTTCCTGAACGCGCCGAGGTTGAAAAAGCCGTCGTTGCCGCTGGTCTGATTCATGTGATTGGTGATGATATCCGCTTTGCGCAGGGCGGTATCAATGTCCGCAGGTGTCACACTGGTGGAGGCAAACACTTCTGGGGGAACATATGGGTCTACCGCCAGCACGCGGATGCCGAATGCCTGCGCGCGTTTTGCCACGGCGCGGCCGATGCGGCCAAAACCAAACACCGACAGCGTCAGATTCTTCAATCGCCGGCAGACGGCGGAATCGAACGCCCAGACCGCGTCCTGTTCAATCTGCCGGGTGTAATGCTTTAGATTCCGCAGCAGGGCGAGCATCAGCGCCAAAGTATGGTCGGCCACTTCGTCGGTGCAATATTCTCCGATGGGGCAGACGGCTACGCCGTGCGCAGTGGCCGCCGCCACATCCACGTTTCCGTAGCCGGTGGCGCTGACGGCGATGCAGCGCAGGTGGGGGGCGGCGTTCAGTACGTTTTCGTCAATCACGGCGAACGAAATGAGCAGGGCATCCGCATCCGCGGCGGCCGCCTTTACGTCGTCCGTGGTCTCACAAACACGGAAAACCACTTCCACGCCCGGCAGGCCCTGCTGCAAGAAGGCTTTTTCCACATGGATATCCTGTTCTTCCGGCCGGCCACAAGCCACAATTCTGATGGACATGGTTTCAGGCATTTCCTTCCTCTGCAAAGACTTCCCGCAGGATTCCCATAGCTTTGTCGATCTCTCTCCGGGTGACGATGGTGGGGGCGATGAAGCGCACAACGTTGTGGTCGCTGCCGCAGGTGAGCAGAAGCAGGCCCTTTTCCAGGCAGCGCTCTTTCACCTGTGCGGTCAATTTGGCATCGGGAGTCTTGTCGGGGTGGATGAGCTCGATTGCGAGCATCAGTCCCAGTCCGCGTACCTCGCCGATTACGCCGGGAAACTGCGTCTGGAGCGTAAGCAGCTGTTGTTTGAAATATTCGCCCATTTCCAGCGCATTGTCCAGCGCGCCCTGATTGGTCAGCACGTCCAGAGTGGCCAGCGCAGCCGCACAGGCCACGGGGTTGCCGCCGAACGTGCCGCCGTGCGCGCCCGCCGGCCACTTTTCCATGTATTTCTTTCTGCCGATGACGGCGCTGAGCGGGAAGCCCGAGGCGATACCTTTGGCGGACGTCCGGATATCCGGCGTCACGCCGAAATGCTCGCAGGCAAAGAGTTTGCCCGTGCGGCCCATGCCGCTTTGAATCTCATCGAAAATGAGCAGGATGCCGTATTTGTCGCAGATCTCGCGCGCATATTGCACAAATTCTTTGGGTGGAACGATGTAGCCGCCCTCGCCCTGCACCGGCTCCATGATGATGGCGGCGACGGAATAAGGATCGACCAGCGTGTGGAAAAGCCGCTCGAACTGCGTGAAGTATTCTTTGGGGCACTGGCCGTTCGTCACGCGGTAGGGCGAGCGGTACAGATACGGATATTCCAGAAAATAGACGCTGGGCAGCAGGGCTTCGTAATGCTTCCGGTAGGCCGAGTTGGAAGAGGTGAGGGAAATGGTGCCCAGCGTGCGACCGTGGAACGAGCCGCGGAACGCGACGACGGCGGGGCGTCCGGTGACATATTTGGCCAGTTTCACGGCGCCTTCGTTGGCTTCCGCGCCGCTGTTGCTGAAATAAACCATGGTGTTGCCGCCGGTCAGCTCCACCAGACGCTCCGCCAGACGCACATACGACTCATAATACACCACGTTGTGGCCGCCGTGAATCAGCTTGCCGATCTGTTCCTGCGCGGCTTTGACGACCGCCGGGTGGTTGTGCCCGATGTTGCATACCGCCACGCCGCTGGCAAAGTCCAACAGCTCGCGGCCGCCTTCATCCACCAGATAGCAGCCGTGACCTTCCGTGACACCGAGATGGGTTGCGCGGCCCGCCACGGGCGGCATGACTTTGACACAGCGTTCATATAAACTTTCCATTTCAATACCTCTTTCGGAATAGATTGCTTAGAATTTTAGAAATGCCTCGAAGGTGCGCAAAAGCAGGTTGGGCAGCACTCGATAGGAATATGGCATATGGACGCGCTCGGTCCATTTGTGGGCGTCTTTGCAGAGACAGCCGAAGTTGACTGCCGAAATGTTCAATTTGCGGATGCGCTCAAGCGGCACGGGGTACAGCGTCTGGTGCGCTGGAAAATTTTCCAGCAGGCTCCGGATGGAATGTTCATCGTCGTCAACGGACAGATAGCTGCTGTCGGAAAGGCTCTGGAAAAACTGCATCATCTTGTAGGTCTCTCCGGATTCTTTTCCAAACGCCTGGACGACGGCCCGCAGCTTGCGATAGACCGACGCGGCGGCGGGCTCTTCTCCATGGAGCGTGTTGTGCGGGCAATAGGGCGCCGCAAAGAACAACACCACGGTGGGGTCTTTGATCTGCGCCACGGTGCAGAGCGTCTCCACGATTCGGAGCGGGATCTCCCGCATATCCGTGTTCGCGGCCAGCAGCTTCCGGGTCATCTGTTCGATCTGTGCGTCAATCTCGGGGCGGGCCTTTTTGGCCAGCGCATATAGTTCTTCATACAACAGCACCTGCTTTCGGTAACGGAAAGGCGTATAGGCCGTTTCCGACAGGTCGCAGAAGCGGCGGTACTGCGCGTTGTTATGCTCCTCGGTGTTGGCAAGCGCCTGCACGGCGGCGGCTTTCAGTTTGGCGATGATGTCCGGTATCTGCGCGTCATGCACGAAATAATTGAAGTAGACAAACGACTGATACGGTGTCTGGACGTTGTATTGTTCTTTCAGCTCCTTCATTTTCAGCACGGACGGGGGCAGGGTGTATTCGCCTTTGTAGCCGTCGCAGAAATCACAGTTGGCGTCGATCAGGCGGACAAGCTCCGCCGCGGTGTAGGCGGCGTCGAATCCCTCGAAGATCTGCCCGACGTGTGTTTCCTTGCCCTGAATATAGAAACAGGGGAGCAGCTTGCCCACGGCGCCTGTGTAGATGTATTTCGCAGTGTCGTCGGGATATAGCGGACAGATATAATCGTTGTTGATAGCCAGCGCATATCGCAGATTCTCGGTTTCCATGAGTTTTTCCAGCACATCCAGGCCCTCGATGATGCCGGTGTGCAGGTTTTCTTCCACGGGATTGAACGAGAGCAGAAAATTTCCGCCGAATTCGTGCACGCGGCCGCAGAGGTGTTTCGCCAATACAAGAAAAACGGCGTCCCCGCTTTTCATATCCCCGGCGCCGCGGCCAAAGAGGTATTCGCCCGACTCGAGGTCGGCGCGCACCTCCACGGGCAGGTCGGCCTGCTTCAGTTGCTGCTCAAGCGCGGCGCAGTCGAACGCATAGGGCTGCAGGGCGCCGTAATCGTCCACGCCCACCGTGTCGATATGCCCATGCAGCAGGATGGTGTCCGGGCATGGCTCCCTTTCTCCCTTGATGAGGGCGAAGACGTTCCGCCGGTCGTGTGTGTCGTCACGCAGCGGCTGAATGATGATCTGCTCCGGGTGTTTTTGGAAATACGGGATGGCGCGCAGGTACGATTCGATGTACTGTGCGATGTCCCGTTCCCCGAAGCCGTCGGAATTCACGCTGCGGATGGAAACCAGTTTTTGAGCCAGAGCCCGTATTTCTTCAAAAAGATTAACATTAAAGTCCAATGGATTTCCTCCCTGTGTCTGCTGTGGCAAAGCGATCCGCGGCTTATTTTTCGCGGATCAGCGGGAAGGTCATGCAGTGGGGGCCGCCGCCCATTTTCAGAATCTCGCGCAGTTCCACGTCGATGACCGTGAGACCGAGTGCGCGCATTTTGGCGTTGACCTCCGCGTTGCTGTGGAACGACATGACCCGCCCGCTTCCGAGGCATTCCAGGTTGCAATGGTGCAGGAATACTTCCTCCTGCGCCACGTTGATGAGCTCGAACTTCCGGCGGCGCAGCTCCTGCAGGAAGAAACCGGGCAGAGCGTCTTTGCAGACGACGGCCACACGTTCCGCCGCGATGTTGAAGCACATATCCAAATGGAGGTTCGCTTTCTCACAGGGGACGCGCATCAGGGTATAGCCCAGCGGCTCCAGGCCGCGGCGCAGGCTTTCAAAGCCGGCCTCATCCGTGCGCGCCACGTTGCCGATGGCCAGCGTCTTGTTATCCAGAAACCAAAAATCTCCGCCTTCGAAGACCCCCTCGGTGCAGCGCACGGCGCAAGGAATTCCCAGCTTTTTCAGCTCGTTTTCAAACACTTCCGATTCCCCGAACCGGATCGGTTCACGGAATTTTCCCATAATGTATCCTTCGGCAATGCAGGCTCCGAAATCGCGGGCGAACACCTGATTGGTCAGGTCTCTCCGGGTGGGCGCCAGATGTACTTCCACGCCGTTTTCACGATAGGCGTCCACAAATTCCTGATGTTCCCGCAGGCAGGCCTGCACATCCACCTGGTTGCCTTCGTCAATCCATTTCTGGGAGATGACGTTGATGGGCTGCAAGTGCACATGCTCGGGCCGCGCCAGCATGACCTTTTTTAAAACGCCGGTAGAATTTTCCACATAACGCATAGTCGATTCCTCTTTTTCCACATGTATATGTATATGTATACAATATGGCTGACGAAAAAAATGTCAGCAACTGTCCGTTGCTGACACCTTCGTCACCAATATCTGTTTTTATTTTAGCATGGCGGCATGGGAAATGCAACCCTGCCCGCGCGGATTTGTCTGCGTTTTGTGTTTTGGCGAAAAGCGGCTTGCCGGGGCAGGGCCGCAGGCCTGCCCACTAATGGAGGCCTTTCAGCCTGATAAGCAGGTAAAGAATCACCTGGAATTCATAATCGTCGGGGCTGTCCAGAATGGTTTTGATTTTTTGCAAACGGTACCGCACGGTGTTTGGGTGCTGAAACAGGCTCTTCGATACTGCGGCGATGTCGCCGCCGTGCTCCACATAGCTTTCGGCCGTCTGCATCAGCTTGGTGTGGTAGCTGGCATCATACGAGACAATCTGTTCCAGCATTGCCTCGTAGCAAGTGCGGGCGCTGTGACTGTTTTCCAACGGAAACAGCAGGCGGTACATCCCCAGGTCGTTGTAGGAAAGGAGGGCGCGGTGCTGCAGCTTTGCCCCCCGGCAGGCATACAGGCTTCTCCGAATGCAGAGATCAAGCTGCTCCAGAGGGTAAATCGCGTCGCACAATCCGATACGGTAAGCGGAGGAGTCGATCTCCAGATCCGCCAGCAGCCGACGGATGGATTTGCGCGCACTTTCCGCTGGCTTTTCCGCGTATTGGTTTAGCAGAAGGACGCCCTGACCGAATTTGATGAACAGGCTGTTCCGGGCGGATTCCAGACGGCTCCGGCGATAATTCAGACGGTTCAGGCTGCGCAGGATCTGTGACTCTTTGTTGTTGTCCAGCGGATCCAGATACAGTGAAGTGACATAAGGCAGAAAATGCGGGTCGATCTCCCGCGCAATCTCCAACACTCTTTCCGGAAGCAGTGTGTTCAGCAGTTCCTGCACCTTTTTTTCAAAAAGGGCATATTGGTTGCGGGAGCGGATGTAGTCGTTCACGGCGATGATGATGTCTTCCATATACGTGTTGCTGAAGGTAAAAATGGGCACGCCGGCTTGGTCCATCAGGGTTTTCACCTCGGGCGGAGCCTCGCGGTAATAGACCGATTTGATGGCAATGCCGGAAACGCCCCGACGGATCAGGTTCCGGATGGCGGGTGCAATCTTTTCGGGATGGCCATCGGCGAAGAACAGAGAGGTCAGCACGAAATCACCCTCGTTGAAGACCTCATAGTTCCCGCGTTCGCTCTCATATTCCAGAATCACCACATCGGAAACGGACCGTTTCAGGCCGGCACTTCCGGCAAGAAGGGTGAAATTCCGGAAGGCGCTTAACTGCAGCAGTTCTTCAACACAGATCATGGCTTCGGCTCCCTTTTGACCCGTTTTGCAAGCGTATATGAAATTTTATGCAAAAACAGTGTATAAAATCTGCATGCGCGTTTGCGGGTGTGCTTATGATGCAACTAGTGTATCATGTTTCGGATGCCGGATGCAATCCTTTGCAAAAAGAAAAGCGGAACAGGCGATTGTAGAAATTACAAATGTTTTTTGAGTATTTTGGAAATGCACCATAGAAAACAAGTGAGTGGATGTATATAATGAAAATATAGAGTTTGGCAGCGCCGACCATTCCTTTTCTTCAATGGGGCAGAAAAGGGCTGAAGTGGTTGTGCTTTATGATTTTCAAGATTTTTTATCTATATTTCATTTTATTCACAAGAAGGCGCTATTGCATGAGCAAAAGCGCCTTCTTTCATTTTTGAAGGGCGGTATTGTAATGAGCCGATTTTTGAACAGCAGATATGCAGAGCTGCACCCCTATGTTCCCGGCGAGCAGCCGAAGGACCGGACTTATATCAAACTGAATGCAAACGAGTCTTCGGTGCCGCCATCCCCGGCTGTGCTGGAAGCATTGTCCGTCCCGTTGATCAACGGGATGGGCCGCTACGAAGATCCCCATTGCATGGACTTCCGCAAAGCCATCGCTGAGGTCTACCATGTGACGCCGGAGCAGGTGTTTGTGGGCAACGGCTCCGATGAGGTGCTGGGCTTCTGCTTCCTTACGTTTTTCTCGGGGCGTTCCAAAATCTGCTTTCCGGATATTACCTATGGTTTCTACCAGGTTTATGCCGACACGTTCGGTGTGGATGCACAGGTGTTTGCGCTGAAACCGGATTTTTCCATTGATGTGGACGCATATGTTCGCACGGACCGGCATGTCATTCTTGCCAACCCCAACGCGCCGACCGGACTTTGCCTGCCTGTTTCCGACATTGAGCGCATCCTCCGGGCCAATCGAGACCGCCTGGTGGTGATCGACGAAGCCTATGTGGATTACGGAAACAAGTCTTGCGCACCGCTGGTGGAAAAATACCCAAATCTCATTGTGGTGCAGACCTTCTCTAAATCGAGGAATCTGGCCGGTGCCCGCTTGGGCTTTGCCATTGCCTCGAAAGAGATCATTAAGGACATGAACGCGATCAAGTTTGCGTTCAACCCCTTCAATCTGAGCGAGATGGCGCTTGCCGCCGGCACTGCTGCCGTGAAAGATACCGCATATCTTGAAAAATGCGTGAAGCAGATCGTTAAGACCCGTGAATACACCGTGCAGACGCTGCGCTCGCTGGGCTTCTATATTCTGGAGTCACACACAAACTTCATTTTTGTCAAGCACCCGGTCCTGTTCGCGGGGGATTATTACCGTCGCCTGCGAGAAAACGGCATCCTTACGCGCTATTACGATGAGGATCGCATCCGCGATTACCTGCGTATCACGATTGGCACCCCGGAGGAAATGGACGAGGTGCTCCGTGTGACCAAAAGCATCCTGTGCGCGGTCGCATAAGAGCGACAACGGCAATACAGAGGGGTCCGGCACGATTTCGTGCCGGATCCCTCTGTATATGTGCGTTTCGGGAAAATTCTGCGGGATGGTATGCCTTGAGGGCAGAGCAGTTCTCATTGGGCAGCACGGCGGTTTCGTCTGGTAAAACAGCAGAGATGCCAGCCGGAGCGGTGCAAGGGTGCGCATAGCTGGTAGGTTTCGCAATCGTTTTTTTTCGGCCGAAGAGCGTGGCAGCTGCATCCGCCCCGATGGTAAGATGCTCTTTGTTCAGTTTGAAATGAATAGGGCTATGGAGGGCCGATTGCCTGTCCGTTTGCAATTGCTGTATCAGATGGCGTCGCTTTTTCTTTCAAGAGTGCCGGGCCGAAAAACAGCAGACCGCCATTGCATCGAAACGCAATGGCGGTCTGCTGTTCTTACGGTATCCGGTGCCGTGGTATCTTGGAGATTATTTTTCGGAAAGCGTGGTGTACTGCGCAACCCAGTTGTCTACTTTTTTGGAGGAAACAAGACCGTCCACTACTGAGTTGATCGTGGAGAGAAATTCCTTGTCGTTGCCCTTCTGGACGGCGACAGCCGGGCCCTGGGTGGCTTTGGGGAAGGAAATGTTTGCGGTGACAAGATCCGAATTCTGAGAGACATACGCTTTGACGATCGGCTCTTCAAGAATAACGGCATCGACCTTTTTGCTCTTCAGTTCTAAGATCAGGTCGGTGTCTTTGCCCAGCGCTACATAGTCGCCGGACGGCAGCCATTTCTTCATATCATCCTGCTGGGTGGTGCCGAGCTGAACGCCGATGTGTTTGCCGGACAGGTCGGACAGCTTGCTGTATTTGGAGAGGTCATCTTTGCGGATGATTGCCTGGTCGGTGGATAGATAATATTTGTGGGAGAAGTCAACTGCTTTTTCACGCTCCGGTGTGTCGATCATACCGGCGATGATCATGTCAATTTTACCGGACTGCAGGGCGGGCAGAAGACCGTCGAAGTCCATATCCTGCCACTGGATTTTTACACCGATTTTTTTGGCGATCTGTTCGGCGATTTCCACGTCGGCGCCCATAATCTTATCCTGGCCGTTCTGCTGTTTGTGGAATTCGAACGGAGGATAGTCCGCGGAAGTTCCTACTACAAGCACCCCGGCTTTTTTAATCGCATCCAGCTTATCGGTTGACGATGAGCTGGATTTACAGGATGCCATGGTGACACACAGGGCGGACGCGAGGGCGATGCTGCTGATTTTTTTGAAAATCGATTTCATTTCTATAACTCCTCTTGTATTAATTATGCATAAATGCGATGCATGCAATGCTTATCTGGCGTTAGACCTGCTCATATGTTTTTCAAATTTGCCCAACAGTTTTGAAAGCGTGAATGTGATGACAAAGTAAATCAAAGCGGTGATGATGAGCGGTGAGAACGATTTATAGGTGGTGGAACGCACGATGGTGGTGTTGTACATCAACTCCTGCACGCCGATGACTGAAATGACCGATGATTCCTTGATGACGGTGACCAGCTCATTACCAAGTGCGGGCAGGATGTTGCGCAGGGCCTGCGGCAGAACGATGAACCGCATCGTGGAAGAATAGTTGAAGCCCAGCGAACGTGACGCTTCCACCTGGCCGTCGTCCACCGACTGGATGCCGCTGCGGAAAATCTCGCAGACATAGGCGGAGCTGTTCAGCGCCATGGCGATCATGCCGGAAATGAAACGCGAAATGTCGGTATCGAAAAACGTCAGGGAAGGGATGCTGATGCCGATCATGGGCAGGCCGTAGAAGATGATGAACAACTGGATCATCAGCGGCGTGCCGCGGATGAATTCCACATAAGACACCGCCAGCATTTTGGGAATCTTCAGTTTGGAAAGCCGCAGCAACGCCAGCAGAATGCCCAGCATGATGGAAATGCACATGGAAAATACGGACAGCAGGATGGCGTTGCGCGCGCCGGTCAGAAAATACGTATAGTATGTAGAAAGATACGATAGGTCCATAGTTTACCTCGATTCTGTAAATATCTTCAAACACAAGATCGAAAAAGGAAGGATGCGTCTTTCATTTGATGACTTTGCTGAGAAATTGTTTGGTACGCTCGTTTTGGGGGGAGAGGAATACCTGTTCCGGAGATCCTTCTTCTATGATCTGGCCGTCGTCGATGAACACGACCTTGTCGGCCACTTCCCTGGCGAACCCCATCTCGTGCGTGACCACGACCATGGTCATACCGTCTTCAGCCAGCTTTTTCATCACCTGCAGCACCTCGCCGACCATTTCCGGATCTAGCGCAGAGGTGGGCTCGTCAAACAGCATGACATCGGGAGACATGGCAAGCGCCCTTGCAATGGCCACCCGCTGTTTCTGGCCGCCGGAGAGCTGTGCGGGATAGGCGTTGCGCTTGTCGCTCAGTCCCACTTTAGCCAGCAGATCTTCCGCAATTTTATTGGCGTCACGCTCGCTGATTTTTTTCAGCTTGACCGGGGCCAGCGTGATGTTCCGCAGGACGGTCATGTGTGGGAAAAGATTGAACTGCTGGAACACCATTCCCATTTTCTGCCGCAGTTGGTTGATGGAATACTTGTCTGTTACGAGCGGCTTCCCCTCGAAGATGATTTCACCCCCGTCTGTTTCTTCCAGTTTGTTCAGACAGCGGAGGAAGGTGCTTTTTCCGGAACCGGACGGGCCGATAATGACGACAACTTCACCCTTCTCCACTTTCATGCTAATCCCTTTGAGTACTTCTAAATGCTTGAACTCTTTTCGCAGGTCGATCGTTTCGATCATCATATAATTCCTCCTGTTGCGGGTGGATTTCAATAAAAAAATAGAGTTCATCAGCAAAATTGATTGCATGATGAACTCCTATGTTCAATCGCTCAATTCAAAGGGAAAATAAGCAATGCGGTTATGAAGTTTATAAGCATGATAGCACAATTTGTATACAAATACAAGAGTTTTTGGCGTTTTCGTGATATTTGGCGTATTGCCAAAATGTTTGGGGATTAAACGCATAATTGTGGCGTATTTGCCAAATATGTGTGGGATGTGAGCGTGTGCTCTTGATAGTCTTTCATTTTTTCTGTATAATAGGTCTGAGCTGTATACAAATACTTTTTAGAAAAAAAGAGTTTCGATGAGGAAACGGATGGGACTTTCCGCCGGGCGATGAATCGTTTTGCGGGAAGTGCAATCCGTTTTTTTATATCATAATTATGCAATGATCGTGTATGCATATGCTTTAAATAAAAGAAAGGAAAAAGACAAAATGATTTCGTTTCAGGATGTTTTGGAGGCAAGGCGGCGTATTGAATCGTTTGTTTATAAAACGCCGCTGGAGATTGCTCCGTCACTTAGCAAAGATGCACGCGTCTATTTGAAATTGGAATGCCAGCAAAGGCAAAAATCGTTCAAAACAAGAGGCGCTTTCAGCAAAATCTCGTCTCTGTCGAAAGAGGAGCGGGCAAAAGGAATCATTGCGGTTTCTTCGGGCAACCATGCGGCGGGTGTTAGTTATGCCTGCCATATGTTCGGCATAAAAAATTGCAAAGTGATCGTCCCGGAAACAACGCCGCAGCCCAAAATCGAAAAAATCCGCTATTATGGTGCAACGGTCGTGCAAAAGGGTGAAAACTATGATGAAGCCCATGCGTTTGCGATGGAAGTGCTGGAATCCGAAAAGTCGGTGTTTGTGGACAGTTGTTCCGACGTACAGGTGATCGCGGGGCAGGGGACGATCGGCCTGGAGATCCTGGAGCAAAATCCGGATATTCATACACTTTTGGTGCCGATCGGCGGCGGCGGGATTATCACGGGTATCAGTGTTGCGGCCAAACATCTGAAACCGGATATTGAGGTGTATGGGGTGCAGCCGAAGGCGTGCCCGGCCATGCTCCGCTCGATGCAGGATGGAAGATTATACAGCGAATATCCATCAAAGCCCAGCGCCTGCGACGCTCTGGTCGGCGGGGTGGCGGAGATTCCATATCAGATGTCCGGGCAATGCATTGACGATATTCTGTTGGTGAGCGAAGAAAGTATTCTTGCGGCGGACGCCATGCTGCTTTTAAAGGAAAAAATCATTGCGGAACCATCCAGTGCGACGGTTGCGGCAGCGGTTCGGGAATATCCGGAGCGCTTTGCGGGTAAAAACGTTGCCGCCGTTGTCACGGGGGGCAATCTTTCCGCCGCAATGATGAAAAAGCTGATCGAAACCGTGTGAGCGAAGCAGCCGCCGGGGCTGAAACGATGGATGCCGCTGCAAACAGCATGGGGCCCGTAACCCTTTTGACCAATACATAGGAGGTAACGAAATGAGAGTTTTACCACAGATCGGCAGCAAAAATACATTGGTTCAAAGAGCCTATGAGGCAATCCGGGAAGCTATCATCACCAACAAATTCAAGCCGGGGCAGGTGCTGGCGGAGGAAAATCTGGCACAGGAACTGGCCATCAGCCGGACCCCGGTGCGCACGGCCCTGCGCATGCTTTCGTTCGAACGACTGATTCTCATCAATTCCTCAAGAAACATGGTGGTTGCAGGTTTCACCGAGAAAGACATCGTGGATATTACCGTTGTCCGCGAATCGCTGGAAACGCTGGCGGCATCCCTTTTGGCCACGAAACTTACGCCGGAGCAGGCGAAAGAACTGGAAAGCATCATCAAGGAGCAGACCGGCTGTTTGAAGAAAAACGATTTTAACGGGTTTGTAAAATGCGAATACGAGTTCCACACCAATATTGCCGTTTTTACCGGAAACACCTGGCTGTCTGAGATGGTGGAGCATGTGAACGTCATCCTGCGCCGCTATCTGATCCTGTCCGGCAGTCTGGAACTGTACGGCGGGTTGGCCATGGAGGAGCACAAAATGATTCTGCAAGGCATTAAAAGCAGGGAAGCCGGAAAAGCGGAGCAGATGATGCGTAACCATATTCAAAATGTGGCGGAACGGATTTTGAAGTAAGACGAACCGGAGGAAGCAGAAAAATGGATCGCACAGAGGAAGAATACGTCATTCAACTTCGTAGGGAGCTGCACCGGCACCCGGAACAGAGCGGGGCGGAACAGCATACATCTGCCGTGGTGCGGCGCGAACTGGACGGTATGGGCATTCCGTACCGTATCGTGGGGGAGTATGGCGTGATTGCCACGTTGGGGGGCGCCCGGCCAGGAAAAACCGTGCTTCTGCGTGCGGACATGGATGCGCTGCCGGTGCGGGAAGACCGGTGCAACCTGCTGCGGGAAAAGGGTGTGATTTCGCAGATCGACGGTGTTTCCCATGCCTGCGGGCACGACGCGCATGTGGCCATGTTGCTCGGGGCGGCCAGAAAACTGGCTTCCATGCGGGACAGGCTTGCCGGCAGGGTGCTGTTCTGCTTTGAGCAGGGGGAGGAAAATTTCAGCGGAATCGACGCCATGATGCGCGGGTTGGAAAACGAAACCGTGGACTGCGCTTGGGGCATCCATGTGAAAGCGGAACTTGAAGCGGGCGCTTTCGCGGTGGGTACCGGGCCGATCATGGCCGGTATCTACGGTTTCTGCGTGACCATTACCGGCAAGGGAGGACACGGCTCCCGACCGTATGCGTCCATTGATCCCCTCTTGTGCGCCGCACGGATGGTGGAAGCGCTGAATTCCGTGATCCAATGCGAAGTCGATCCGCAATACCCCGCCGTGATGACCGTGTGCAGTTTCCATGCGGGAACGGTGGACAATGTGATCCCGGATACGGCGCAGTTCTCCGGGACCATCCGCTATTATGAAAAGAGCACCGGGACCCAGGTAAAAGACGCGCTGGTGCGCGTGGTGGAAGCACTCGCCAGGGCCGGACGCTGTGAAGCGGAAATCACCTATCAGGGCAGCGGCATTCCCACTGTCAACGATGCAGCCGTCAGCGCGTTCGCGTCCGCATCGATCACCCGTCGGCTCGGAAACGGCTGCCTGGCTTCCATGCCGCCGATTGCCGGGTCGGACAGTATGGCACAGTATCTGAACCGGTATCCCGGTGTTTATGTGTTTCTGGGGGTGCGCAACCAACGGTTGGGCACCGGCGCGCCGCAGCATAACCCGAAGTTCGACATCGACGAATCCTGCTTGAAAAGCGGTGTGATTGCCACGGTGGGATTCACCGAAGACTATCTGAACGGTATCACCGGTTAAACCAAAGGGAACGGCGGCCCGGCACGACGCTCTTTTGCGCAGCGCAAAGGCCGGCGCCCGTCTTCACGGGTACCGGCCGATAGGAATATGCTTGATGAAGCGGTCAGGCGTTGTTTTTCCACAGCCGATGGATATCTTCTTTGGAAAGCTCCCGTGCGTTGTTGGCGATGCTGCCTTTCTGAAGCAGTGTCAGTTCCGTGAAGGAATCCACTTCGTCCGATGTCAGCACGGGCGCTTTGCCGATCAGACGTTCCAGCACATCGCCGAACGCGTCTATGTCCGCCATGCCCAACAGCTTCAGGGCCGTATCGATCTTCTCTGCGGCGGCGGGCTGGTTGAACTTGAGGTATTCCCGCATAAGGAACCCGTTGGCACGGCCGTGCGGCGTGTTTTTGAAAAAGGTGTAGCAATAGCCCATGCCATGTGCGATGGTGACGCCGGCCTGCGCGATCACGATGCCGCCGACGGTGGAGGCGTGAAGCAGTTTGTCGCGCACGGTGTCGTCAATTTCAAACGAGAGCAAGTTTGGCAGCACCTCACCGAAGAGCCGGATGCCTTCCAGTGCCAGTACACTGCTGAGCGCGGTGCTCCGCCGGGCGAGATAGCCTTCCAGCGAGTGCGTGAAAGCGTCCACCGCAGTGTCCATCGTTACGGTGCGGGGCAGTTGTGCGGTGTACCGGCTGTCCAGCAGCGCGAGAGACGGAAACGTTTCGGGGGTGCCGAAGCTGACCTTGGTCTGCAGGTCGCGGCGCAGGATGACACTGTAGGGTGTGACCTCACTGCCTGTTCCGGCGGTGGTGGGAACGCCCACGATCGGGAGCGGCCGCTTGGGAAAACGGTTTTGGAATAACTCTTCGGGCTGCATGTCGTTTGCCGTGAGGACAGCGACGGCCTTCGCCGCGTCCAGAGGAGACCCCCCGCCGATCCCGATGACGAATTCGGCGCCGAATGCTTTGGCGATTGTGCCGGCTTTCACGACGGTTTCAAGCGACGGATTGCTTTCGATTTCATTGAAGACCTGGTAAGCAATATCCCGGCTCTCGAGAGCGGCGGTGACATCATCCAGCGCACCGCAGGCCTTGGCGGAATGCCGGCCTGTCAAAATGAACGCGCGGCTACCGAATGCGGCCAACCGGTCGGCGTTTTCCTGTATGCAGTTTCGTCCGAACGCGAGCCTTGTGGGCATAAAATACTGATACTTCATATAAAAACCTGCTTTTTGAAAATAAAATGACGAGGTGTGCGCAGCCAATCAACAGGCAAACCCCGGACTATCCTTTCTATAGGATACCATAATCCTTCGTAAAAGAAAAATCGGCAGAGATGATGGTTTCCATCAGACTTTGTGATTGGACGATCCTGCGCGATGCCGCCCGTTCGGGCGGAAAACATGTTATGATAGGGTGCATATGGTTCCGGGGCACGGGAAAGGGCGCGTCGGGAAAAGGTTTATGGAACTGAAACATCTAAAAACATTTTTGTATGTATCCCGCTGCCTGAATTTTACAAAAGCGGCGGAGCAGCTCAACTATTCCCAGCCGGCCGTTACGGCGCAGATTCAGGCGCTGGAACAGGAACTGAAGCAGACGTTTTTCTTTCATGTGGGCAAGCAGACATATCTGACCCCTGCGGGCACGCTGCTCCAGTCGTATGCGGAGCAGGTGTTTGCGGTGATCGACAACATGCAGCAGACATTTCGCATGCTCGGACGCCCTTACGGCAGCCTGTCGATCGCAGCGTATGAAACATTCTGCTCGGCGTACTTCCCGGCTATTCTTTCAGAATTTGTCCGGCAGTATCCGGAAGTGGAGATCAAGCTGTATTCGCATGTGACCAATGAAGTGATCCGCGGTGTTCTGGCAAATGAATACGACATGGGCATTATCTCCGGCACTTTTCAGCATCCGGAGCTCAAAAACGTGGTCATCGCGGAGGAAAATCTGGTTTTGGTGGTTTCGGAGCAGATCGCGGAGCAGTACGCAGGGCCGAACCTGCTGCAGGACCTGCCGTTTTTAAAATACCGGATCGACGGGCCGTTTCACGACACCATGCGCCAATTTCTTGCCGGGGCGAATCTGGCGCCGAAAAGCGTGATCGAGTTCGACAGCCTGGAGGCCATCAAGCAGGCGGCCATCAAGCGGCTGGGCATCGCCCTGATTAGCGAAAATCTGGTGAAAAAAGAAATCGAGCAGAAGATTCTCCGGTGCGTCTATCAAAACGGCCGGATCAAGATCATCACGTCTCTGATTATGCTGCGGGATAAAGCGGACTGGTCCACCGCAAAGGCGTTTCAGAAACTGTTGCAGTCCATGTGGTATGTGACCTGACGGATTCTGATGCGTCGGCCGGAACCCCAAAAATCTATCCATCTGCGGAGTTGTGTCCATGAATTATGTAACCGTCATCAATCAGGTGCTGATTATCTTCCTGCTGCTGTTTGTGGGATGCGGCCTGTTTAAGGGCAAACTGCTCAGCGAGGCGGGTGTTGCGGACCTGACCAAACTGCTGTGCTACGTGATTTCGCCATGCCTGATCGTCAATTCGTTCCAAATCGGCTATTCACAGTCGCTGCTATGGGAGATTGGCGCGGCGGCGGCATCCGCGTTTGGCGTCCACTTTGCGGCAATGCTGCTGGGCGGCGTCGTTTTCAACCGCAGAACCGTCCGCGATCCGGATACCCGGATGTATCTGCGCTTTTCCACCATCTATTCCAACTGCGGGTTCATGGGTCTGCCGCTCTTGCAGGCGGTGGCCGGCTCCAAAGGACTGCTGTTTGGGGCTATGTATGTCGGCATTTACAACCTGTTGAACTGGACGCAGGGTATTTCCATTTATACGAAAAGCGTGAGCCGGAGCTTTGCCGTGAAGGGCTTTTTGAACCCGAATGTCATTGCGATCGCCATCAGTATCCCACTGTTTATCTTCGCTTTCCGCCTGCCGCCGGTCATCGGCTCCGGAGTGCGGTACATTGCCTATCTGAACACGGCCCTGTCCATGATCGTGGTGGGTACGCAGATTGCCAAAGTGTCCCCTCTGTCCATCATCCAGGATAAATGGGTTTGGGTCGGCGTTCTGTTCCGCAATCTGGTGGTGCCTGTTCTGTGGCTGCTGGTGCTTTATGCGCTGGGAATGCGGGGGGTTCTGCTGCTTTGCTGCGTGCTTCCCGCTGCCTGCCCCACGGGGAGCTTTGCCGTCATTTTTGCAGAGCTGACCGGCAGAAACACCCGCTTTCCCTCCAAACTCGTGATGCTTTCCACCATGACCTGCATCGTTACCATTCCCGCCGTCATCCTGTTGGAGCAGATGCTTCTTCAGCTCCATTAAGCGGATTCTGCAAACACGGAAACCGGAACAATTGCAAACAAAACGGATGCGCGCGCCCGGTCGTCTTTCCTTGAATGGAAACGCAGTCATCCGAACCGCCCTCGAATGGGCATGGCTCTGCTGGAGCGGCGGAAACTGCATGGCGACTGCGGTCGATGGGTTTATTGCTTCACCTGTTTGATGGAAAGAGAGATGCGCTTTTTGGGCGCATCCACGGCCAGCACGACAACTTTCACCACATCACCGACGGACAGCAACTCCGAAGGATGGCGAATGAAGCGATCTGCAATCTCCGAGATGTGCACCAGTCCGTCCTGATGCACGCCGATATCGACAAACGCGCCGAAGTCGATCACATTGCGCACCGTGCCGGTAAGGATCATGCCCGCCGCCAGATCCTTCATCTCCATAATATCGGTGCGCAGCACGGGAGCGGGGAGCTCGTCGCGCGGGTCCCGCCCCGGCTTCGTCAGTTCTTTTACGATATCCCGCAGCGTCGGAATGCCGATTGCACATTCTTCCGCGGCGCTGGTCTCGCCATATGCTTTTACGCGTTCCGAAAGGTTCGGAATCGTGCCGCCCGCCACATCGGCCAGCGTATAACCGCACAGCGCCAAAAGCTTTTTTGCGGCCGCGTAGCTCTCCGGATGCACACCCGTATGGTCGAGCACCGATTTGCTCTCGGGCACGCGCAGAAAGCCCGCGCATTGCTCAAATGCTTTTGGACCGAGCTTCGGCACCTTATGCAGTTGTGTCCGGGAAGTGAATGTCCCGTTTTCTTCGCGGTAGGCCACGATGTTTTTAGCGGTTGCAGCGTTCAGGCCCGAAACGCGCTGAAGCAGTGCGGAGGATGCCGTGTTCACATCGACGCCCACGGCGTTGACGCAGTCTTCCACCACCCCGGCCAGCGTGTCGTCAAGCCGCTTCTGGGGCATATCATGTTGGTACTGCCCGACGCCGATCGCCTTGGGGTCGATTTTTACCAGCTCCGCCAACGGATCCTGCAGCCGGCGCGCGATGGACGCGGCCGAGCGCAGATTGACATCATACTGCGGGAATTCCTCCGCTGCGAGTTTTGATGCGGAATACACCGAAGCGCCCGCCTCGTTTACGATCATGTACCGGACGCCCGGTGTATGCGCGATCAACTCGCAGGCCATTTGCTCCGTCTCGCGCGAAGCGGTGCCGTTCCCGATCGAAATATGCTCCACCCCGTATTGGTGGACCAGCTTTTCCAGCGTGGCGACGGCCTCCTTCTTCTGTCGCTCGCCGAAAGTTGGGTACACCACGGCGGTATCCAGAACCTTTCCCGTTTCATCCACCACGGCGACCTTGCAGCCGTTGCGGTAGCCGGGGTCAAGCCCCATCGTGACATGGCCCTTTACGGGAGGCTGCAATAAAAGCGGTTTCAGGTTGAGCGCAAAGTTGTGTATCGCGCCTTCCGATGCGGTATCCGTCAGTGCGCCGCGTATTTCGCGCTCCATAGACGGAAAGAGCAGACGGTCATAGCCATCCGTCGCCGCGCCGCGAACAAACTCCGCCGCGCCGGAGCCGGGTTTTACGATCGTGCCACACACCAGCCGCAATGCTTCGTCCCGGTCCAGCTCGACCGAAACCTTCAGGAAGCCTTCCTTTTCTCCACGGTTGATTGCCAATATCTGATGTCCCTGCACCCGCGAAACCGGCTGGTCGAATTGATAATAAAGCCGATAGACCGAGTCCTCGTCTTTGGACGCGGTGGCATGCAGCCGGCCCCGGCGCATGATCTGTTCACGCAGACGCCGCCGAATCTCCGCATCATCCGCCACCATTTCTGCGAGGATGTCCGATGCGCCCGCGAGCGCGGAGGCGGTGTCTTCGACGTTCTTTTCCGCATCCATATAGGCTGCGGCCAAGGTGTGAATGTCCGGCAGATCCCGGCTTTGCCCAAACAATGCTTCCGCAAGCGGCAGAAGCCCTTTTTCTTTTGCAATGCTCGCGCGGGTGCGACGCTTTTGCTTATATGGACGATAGAGATCCTCCACTTCCGCAAGCGTCTTGGCGGCATCGATTGCTGCGGCCAGATGTTCCGTGAGCCGGTCCTGCGCGCCGATCGCCTTTTTAACTTCTTCGCGGCGGTCTGCGAGGCCGCGCAAGTAGGCGAGCTGATCCGCCAGATTGCGAAGTGTCGTATCATCCATCGCACCGTGCAGCTCCTTACGGTAGCGTGCGATAAACGGGATGGTGTTGCCCTCGTCAATCAGGCGGACAACGTTGCGAACATGTTCTTCTTTTTGTCCCAGCTTTTCAGCCAGTATTTGAATGATGTTTTCCATCTGTGCTCCTTCGTCCGTTTTTGATGTTCCTCTATCTTAGCACAAAGCCGCGGCACTGTAAAAACAAAAGAGTGCAAAAAAACAGGGCGGAACAGGAAAGGGCGACATCGGCAAAGGGTGCAAGCACCATGGCCTTTGTCCTTGAGCGGCATGGAAAAGACGCCCGCATGGCGCGGGCCGGATAGGCGGGACATTTGACAGTAGCAAAACAGATCAATAAAATGATATGATTATATTGAAGCTTTTAAAATGCGTGAACCCGTATCTGCCGTCGGGTTCACGCATTTGTTGTTTGGAAGGAAACGTTTTTGCCGTAGTCAAAGAATACATCGACCGTGCAAAATCGGTGAAAACATCCTGATGTTTCTGGTTTCAGTAAATGATCGAGGACAGCGATTTTGACTATTGCGATCTTGGTGCGGTTCATAAAGATGGCTGTTTTGCACGCAACGTATAGGATGGCATGGCATATAAACGATTGCGGAAAGAAAAGAGAATATTTTATTTTTCGGTTTCCGAGCGGTTTAATGATTTCCCAAGAGACTGTTCAATAAAAATTCTTGCCTTGACTGCTCAATATGCTTCATGATTTCCGGGTTAAAAAGGCAAAAGAACAAAGTCGGAATATGACTGCCGTTCAAGCCGAATTGGCAGATGTGAGCCGCAAAATTCAAAATACAGTCAATGCAATTACAGGGGGCTATATGCAGCCGGAATTTAAAACCAAGATACGGACTTGGAAAACCAAAAGGCCCAATTGACAACGCAGATCAGCGACCTGTCGCCTTCTCAAACAAGTGCTTTCGTCACAGTAGGGATATTCAATTCATTTTCGGCTTGTTTGTAACAATAGGCTTTAACCATACACGTGGGAATTCAGCATGAATCCCGATCCGTGTTCACCGGTTTAATAAAGCGGTTACCTTTTGGGGTGTTTTTGTTGTATGAGCGTGAAACATTTAGAGGCCGACTGCTCTGATAGATCAAATTTCGCCGTCAAGTGCTAAATGGTGAAATCTGCTTTTGTCAATGATTCTTGAAATGCCTTACGTTGTTGATTTTTTACAGAAAGTTTAGACAAGTGATACCTAAATTTTACCGCTTATATATATATACGATACACAACTCTTTTTCCTTTTTATTATAATAAGACTGTTTGCAATGCGGAAAGGAAGTTACGATGGATAAACGACTGAAAAAACCAATTTTATGGAGAATTTTCTTCTCTGCTGCTCTAGCCGGTGTGCTGATCATTTTTTTGTTTATCGCCAACTGGAAAAACACCAACGCAGGCCTGAGCCAGTCCGGTACACAGTCCGTTACATATGAGCACGCGACCGTGTTGCAAGTGCTTTCGCAATCACTAAAAGAGGACAAACATACGGGATTCCGGAACGGTGTGCAGTCTTTGCAGGTGCGGCTGGACAGTGGATCGCTGCAAACCGAAGTGTTTACCGTGACCAATTATCTGACGAACTATGGGAACATTTTGTTAAGCAAGGGGCAAAGCTTTATTGCACGCGTGACTGAGCCGGGGAACGGCAAACATGAGGTGTCCATATATTCTTATTATCGCGCGCCGTATATCTATTTTCTGGTTTTTTTGTTTTTTGCGGCGCTGTGGGCGGTAGGTGGAAAACGCGGCCTGCGCTCCGCGGCGGGTTTGCTTCTCAGCTTTGTGTGCATTGTTTTTATCTATCTGCCGTTGATTTTGCAGGGATGGCAGCCGATGCTGGTTGCTATCCTCATTTCCGTTTACATCACCGTTACCAATCTGCTGCTGCTTGCCGGGTTTTCCCAAAAGGCGCTGGCAGCCATCTGCGGAACGCTCGCCGGTGTGGGAGCAGCGGCGGTGGTCGCCCTGGCCAGCGGGGCGCTGGCGCATGTCAACGGGTTTAACACCAGCGAAGCGGAAACAATGGTGCAACTGGCGGGGCTTTCTAAAGCGAATATCGGAGGCGTGCTGTTTGGCGGCATAATTATTGCGGCACTTGGAGCCGTGATCGATGTGGCCATGTCTATGGCCTCCGCCATGAACGAACTGCGGGAAACCAACCCGTCGATCTCTGCATCCGGCCTGTTTCGCTCCGGCATGAATATTGGGCGCGACATGGTGGGCAGCATGGCCAACACGCTGATTTTGGCGTTTGCCGGCTCCAGCATGATGGAACTGCTTCTCATCTATTCCAACGGCGTGCCGTACAATGAAATGCTCAACGCGCCCTGGGTCGCCATCGAACTGATTGAAAGCCTTTCCGGCAGCATCGCCATTATCTGCATGATTCCGCTGATGGCGTTCGCCGCTTCCCGGCTACTGCTTCTCCATGTGCCGGAAACCCCGCCCGAAAGAAGACAAGAAGGGGCGCTTTCTGCCGAAAACAATGCCCCCGCTCTGAAAAAGCACGCCGGGCTTTCCCATAGATCCACATGATTTGGTAAAAGGAGAAGGAAGTACATGAAAAAAAGCATATTCTCACCGTGCACTCTTCAAAGACGCCTGTTGGCGGTTGCGCTCAGTTGCACCCTGCTGGGCTCAATGTTCGCGCTGTCTGTGCAGGCGGTAGGCACTTCATCTACGGGTACGTCCTCGCCGACGGGCAGCGTGTTGAAAATCGACCCTTCCTCCGGCAACTGGGACGATCAGTCCACCTATACGACCGAAGTGACGGCCGGCGGAGAGCCGACGGTGGAAATGGATAGTGCACTGGGCCATAACGTCATCGCCTTTGACGGCAGCAGTTATTTAAACTATGCGTTCAGCGATGCGCAGCGGGCCGCTATTGCTCCCCATTTCACCATGGAAGTGATGTTCAGCATGGACAAGGTGGATTCCACCACCCAGGGGATCTTTGAAAACATGCAGTCCGGCGGAATGGGTATTGAATATGGTAAAAGCAGTAGCGGTACCTGGGCCAGCCGGGGCTACGCACACACAAGCAGCGGCTATCAGAGCGCCGGTGTGGAGATCCAGGCCAACCAATATTATTATGAAACCGTCACGTTTGACGGCAGCAACCTGAACGTTTACATGAACGGTAGTCTGGCGGCCAGCACCCCTGTCGACGGCTCCGTGACATACAGCACGGTTGTGGCGATGTGCCTTGGCGGCAATCCCAACCCGGACGGCACGATCATCTACCCGTTTAGTGGAAAAATCGCCTATGCCAACCTGACGGGAAGCACCATGACCGCCGATCAGGTTTTACAAAGTTATAAAGCGTTTGCAAGCACTTGCAGCTCAAACGGCAGTTCTTCCGGTTCGAGCGGCTCAAGCAGTTCCGGTAGTTCCGGCTCAAGCAGTTCCGGAAGTTCCGGTTCGAGCGGCTCAAGCAGTTCCGGAAGTTCCAGCTCGAGCGGCTCGAGCAGTTCCGGTTCCGGCAGCTCGGACGGAGCCAGCATCACCGTGCAGGGTGATGTGAAAGTGGGTATCTTAAGCGACCTGCATCTTGCCGTGGACGCCAACACTATTGGCGGCGACAGCGTGGGTGACGCCGAACGCGAAACACATCTGCGTAATGCGCTGACCTATTTTAAACAGCAGGGCATCCAGCTTTTGGTGCTGGACGGCGATATTGCCGACCAAGCGCAGCCGGGTGGCTATCAGGTGCTGGCCCAGATTTTCGGCGAGGTGTTTCCCGACAAAACCACCGCGCCGAAAATTCTGGCAATCATGGGCAACCACGACTATTATCTTACCTGGAGCGGCGCTGGTACTCCGGATGAGGAACGAACCAACTTTTTGACCTGCATGAACCATAACGCCGCTTTTACAACCACCACCGTGAACAACGGCTCCGATTCTGTCGATAACACCATCGTTGTCAACGGCTATCACTTCATCGGCCTGAGCACCGAGGGCGGTGACTATGCAGGGGATTTCTCATCCACTTCCACCACCTGGCTCAAGGAACAGTTGGACGCCGCCGTGAAGGACGACCCGACCAAGCCGATCTTCGTCTATTTCCACCAGCCGGTGAACGGAACTTTGTTGAGCAGCGAGCCGTGCACCGATGCGCTGGACAGCGTGTTGAAAAATTATCCGCAGGTCATCCAGTTTGCCGGGCACACGCACTGCCCGCTGGCGGACGAACGCAGCATCTACCAGAAAGATTACACCAGCGTGGGCACCGGCGTGCTGTATTATGCCGCTATGCCAGATGTTACCGCCATCCCGCATGATTACGACTTTGCCAACGGCCTCTATATGGATGTGGGCGCCAACAACGTCGATATTGAGCGCCGCGATTTTCAAAACAACGAAAAGATTAAAAACGACTGGGTCATCAGCGCACCGTATGGTGACAAAAGCCAATACACCTATACATCCGACCGAAAAAATAACGACGAAGCGCCCTCCTTCGCCGCCAGCGACAAGGTCACGGCAACGACCATGGGCACCAATTTCGCCACCGTCAGCTATCCTGCGGCAACAGACGACGACTTCGTCTACTCCTACCACATCCAGGCCATCGACAATGCTACGCAAAAAGTTGCCGCCGATGTGACCATGCCGTCCGACTATTATCTGGACTTTGCCCACATGGCCAAAACACGCACCTATACCCTTACGGGGCTGACAGCCAGCCACACCTATACGGCGAAAATTACCGCCGTCGATTCCTACGGGATGACTTCCTCCAGTATTACCGGCACATTTACTACGCCCGCCACTACGCCCGCTACGGTAGATCCCACCGTGCTGAAAATCGACTATAACGACGGGAAGGGCAACGACACCTCTTCCAACGGCGTGCAGGCAAAAGCATATGGAAATGCGTCCATTGTTACGGACAGCACCGTCGGACGCAAAGTGCTGGCGCTGAACGGCCAGTACGGAGCGGAAAATTACAGCCTGAGTGATACCCAGCTTGCCCAGATTGCCAACCAGTTCACCATGGACATTGTCTTTAAACTGAACCATGTGCAGAGCATGTCTTTGTTTGACAATCTGGAAAGTGCCGGCAGCCTGATCGGTGTCAATTCCGCCGGCAACTTGTACGGCATGGCCTATATCGGCGGCGGCTACAAATACGTCTATGGCCCCGCGCTGAAATCCGGCGTGTATTATGACGCTTCCCTGACCTACGACGGTTCGGCCATGCGCCTGTATCTGAACGGGAAACTGGTGCAAACAAGCGCCGCCATTGGAGGCACTGTGAATGAAAATTCCAACGTGCCAATGCAGGTGGGCGGAAATCCGAGCCCGGTGGGCGGTACGCCGAGCGACCCCGTTAGCGGCGATATTGCGACGGCAACCTTAACCAGCGAGGCCATTTCGGACGCGCAGGTGGCCGAACAATATCAGACGGTTTCATCTTGGGCCAACGGCACGGAAATCACTCCCACGGCGCAGACCGGAAGCGGCTCCTCCACGATGCCCGTCTTTATCAGCGCCATCAATCCCAACGATGTGACACATTCTGGGTTGTATCCCGACGGCGGAGGCAACCAACTTTTGGAATACGTAGAGCTTTACAACAGTTCGGATAAAGCGGTGGACTTAAACAGCGCATACAATCTGTATTACGACAGCAGCGCTACGGCTTCCGCATCCACCTCTACTTCTCTGAAAAAACTGACCGTAACGACCGACGGCACCACGACAGCCGGCGTGAGCATTCCGGCACATTCCGCCGCCGTCTTATGGGATAAACGTGCCAAAGGTTACTCCACTGCTTATGACAACTCCTCTCTTGACGACATCCGCAAAGCCCTGCAAGTGCCCGACAGCGTGCCCGTCTATGTCATGCAGGGCCAGAACGGATTCGGCAACACGGCCGACGGCGTGCTGCTAAAAGACAAAAACGGCAATGACGTTTCCACTTACTATTACAAATCCGCAGATATTTCCAGCGGCGCTGTAAAACTGCGCGTGCCTTCAAACGGCAGTGTGATGGATGTCTATCAGCAGAACGCCCCGCGCGACCCCGGTGTGGTGGACCCGGAACAGTATAACGGGGATACCACTGCCCCGGTCATTTCCAACACGGCACTTACCTCATTGGACACCGCTTCTGAACAGGTGGCGGTTTCCACAAAACTGTTGAAATCACAGGCGGTAGACAGCGTGCATTACGGTGCGGACGCTTATATTTCTGCAACGGTGACGGACAATATAAATGTGCAATCCGTTGTGCTGTACTATCGCACAAACAGCGCTTTAAATTTTCTGCCGCTGGATATGACAGTCGACGGAAACACTTGGAGCGCCACGATTCCCGATGCATTTCTGACCGCTGGCGGCAGCCTGCAATACTTTGTGACCGCCAGCGACGGTTTCAACACCACTTCGGCAGGTTCAGCCAATGTGCCGTTCTCTGTTTCAGTGGAAGACGCGGTGGACGCGGTGGAACGCCTGATCGACAGCATCGGCACCGTGCAGAATACGGCAGATTGCAAAGCAACCATTGACGCGGCACGGGCTGCTTATGACGCACTGACGGATACGCAGAAAGCTTCTGTGAGCAATTACAGCACGCTGACCAATGCGGAAGCGGCTTATGCTGCGATGGTCAATTCCTCTTCCAGCGGCAACTCTTCCAGCGGCAACTCTTCCGGCGTCAGCTCTTCCGGTGGAAACTCTTCCAATGGCAACTCCTCCGGCGCCAACTCTTCCGGCGTCAGCTCTTCCGGTGGAAACTCTTCCAATGGCAACTCCTCCAGCGTGAGCTCTTCCGGTAGCAATTCCACAGCGGTGCAGAATCCTTATACGGGCGGTAATCCCTCCGCGAATTATCCGTTTGTATTGCTGGTAGCCTTACCTTTTGTTGGTGCCGCTATCTTTCTTGCAAAGAGAAAATTTGCAAAGTGTAAGTAAAATCATCTGTTAATCAAGAATCCTCTGCAGGTGGCGAAAACGGCTGCTTGCAGGGGATTTTTGTTGTGCGGGATTGTGATTTGAAATAATGGAAATGCTGATAATGTGCATGTTTGGGCTCCTTTCCGTAGACATAGAGGTTTTCAAATACGAATACGTCTGCGATTAGCTTGTTTGGGGACGAAGGGGCAAACCGCGTGGCGTCGGCGCCGCGAAGCACAGAAAATGGCCCTGCCTTGGTTTTGGCAGGGTTGGTCACCGGATGGTGCAGGGGATATGGAATCAAACAAGACTCTTTACGGATTCTCGGCTTATCATATATATTTTCTCTTAAGAACAGACACACTAAAGTAGAAAAAAACATATTGACATGGTATAATTAATGGGGGAGATTGGAAGAGAAATGCCAGAAAAAGCGAACATTACAGGCGCTGGGCCTATTTTATAACACGAGGAATCACATCCTATGGAAGACTTGAAACCTGTAATTGCGAAAAACATCGTCGAACTGCGAAAGCTGACAAATCTTACACAGGCAGAGTTGGCTGGTAAACTGCATTATACCGACAAAGCGGTATCCAAATGGGAACGCGCGGAATCCGTTCCGGACATATCGGTTCTGAAAGAACTGGCCGTCCTGTTTGGCGTCACGGTTGATTATCTTCTCGAATCCGAACATCCGCGGAAGGCGGCAGGCTCATCCAAGCAGAAACGGCGTAATCGGCTGATTATCATCTTGCTTTCTGTTTGCTTTGTGTTCATGGTCGCCACTCTTCTGTTTGTAGGGTACAATATTTTTAAGACGCCGTTTCAGCATTCGTGGCTTCTTTACGTTTATGCCGTGCCGGTCGCGTCGCTTGTCGTGCTGGTTTTAAACTCTGTTTGGGGCCACCGCCGATGGGTAACGAATTGTGTGATTCTGTCGGTTTTGATGTGGAGCCTGTTACTGTCGCTCTACATGTCGTTTCTCTCCAGAAATTTATGGTTGCTGTTTATTTTAGGTATCCCCGGGCAGGCCATGCTGTTGCTGTGGCAGAATTTAAAAATACGGCACAGGTAGGAAGGATATTCCAGGCGCGGCAAGATGCTCCCGGGATCAGTTGATTTGCGCCTTTCATTCCACATATAGATAAATAATGAATTATATGGATGCTTTGCGTTGCTGATCCAATCGGGCGTTTTACACGGTGGGTATGGACGGGAACCCGCTTCAGCGCTGCGACTCTACTGCTGGTAGAGTGACCGACGCGCTTCTCTACTCCCTCAAATCCAGAGGTAGACGCACATTTGAACCTGGTAGGGTGACAACAGGACTGACAGGGCTGTATGATAAATGCAGTATAAGCAATGTACGGGTTGGCGGCTTTCTTTTTATATGAGAATAGCAATGAAAGCGAGGAAACATATGGCTCCGTATTTCGATCAAAGTCCCATGATGATCGGCGACCTTACAATCAGAACCCCTCTTGTCCAGGGCGGCATGGGGGTAGGCGTGTCGCTTGCCGGCCTGGCCTCTGCCGTGGCAAACGAAGGAGGGGTAGGTGTTCTCTCCGCAGCCGGGTTGGGTATGGTGCATGGGACGGGCTTCAGCCCGGAAGATAATGCCGCCGCGGTAAAAAAAGAGATTCGCCTTGCGCGCAGTAAAACGAGCGGGGTTTTAGGCATCAACATCATGGTTGCGCTTAGTGATTATGGTCAAACGGTCAAGGCGGCCATTGAGGAAGGGATTGACATTATTTTTTCCGGTGCGGGTCTTCCGCTCAATCTGCCTTCCTATGTGCCGAAAGGATGTCACACAAAATTGGTGCCGATCGTTTCCTCCGCGCGGGCGGCCAGTATTGTAACACGTCGATGGACTGAACGATACTCCTATACGCCGGATGCTTTTGTGGTCGAAGGGCCTCTGGCGGGGGGGCATCTGGGGTTCCATACCGAGCAGATCGATGACCCGTCTTACCGATTGGAAAATCTGGTTTCTGAGGTCCTTCATGTACTGCACCCAATTCAGATGCGGACAAAAAGGAATATCCCCGTGATCGCGGCGGGAGGAATCTTCAGCGGCGCAGATATCAAACGTTTCTTTGATTTGGGTGCATCCGGCGTACAGATGGCTACACGATTTGTTGCAACGGAAGAATGTGACGTCGATCCTGCGTTTAAAGAGGCCTATGTAAACTGCAGAAAAGAAGACATCGGTATTATCCAAAGTCCTGTGGGCATGCCCGGTCGTGCCATTAAAAACACGTTTTTAAAAAAAGTGGTCTTGGGGGAGAAACATCCGTCTGACTGCCCGTTTCATTGCATTGTGACCTGCAAACAGCAAAACAGCCCTTATTGCATTTTTAAGGCGCTTATCAATGCCCGCAAGGGTAATTTTGAAAACGGATTTGCCTTTATCGGGGCCAATGGTTGGAAAGTGAAGGAAATCGTTTCGGTAAAAGCGCTTTTTGAGGAGCTATCGAGAGAATACCATTTTGAAGGAAAACTTCAGGCAAACGCATGAACCGTTCAGACTCAAATCTTATTAAATGAGGTATCTGCCTTTGATCCATCAGGACAAGACCTTGGCTTGTAAAGACTGCGGCGAGGAATCTGCGTTCCCTGCAAGTGAGCAGGATTTCTTCGAGGAAAAGGGATTTATGAACGAGCCGCAGCGGTGCAAATCCTGCCGCAGTGCCCGGAAGGACAGCGGTCGGCCCCAGCGGGAAATGTTTGATGCGGTGTGTGCATCCTGCGGAAGATCCTGCAAGGTGCCTTTTCAGCCGCGGAAGCGGTAAAGACATCCGAAAGCAATTCGGGGCGGCGTGCCCTCTTGCAAAGCAAACAGCCTTACGATTCCCCAAAGGAAGCCGTAAGGCTGTTTTTTCTCCCGACAATTAGGTTGAGAAATTGATTGGTGAAGTTATCGCATAGCTATACATTGTGTCGACGCGGCTATTTCTTTGCAACACGGGATGAAGATTATTTTTTGGGATAGTCCAAGGCGTCCTGCCCAAGTGTTCTGCTTCCCATAAAGCTTCTGCTCAAATTGCACTTGGAATTTGAACATCCGGATTCTTCACAGGAGCGAACAAATGTCCCATTCTTTTCATATTTCACGTGGATTCCAACATATAGATTTAAAAAACTACAGTGTCTTCCCACCCGTTTATCCGTCATGCGTTCAGGCCTCCAAACCAGTGTTACATTCCCAATTAAGTGTCTGCACAAAGCGTAATGATAACGTTCGCCGCAGAAATGTCAGCAAAGTTACCATGAAATTCATTTCCCAAACAGATATACATAAAAACACGCCTCCGAAAGGCGTGTTTTTAAAAACGAATATTATCTGTTTCGAGAAAAACAATCGCTGCAATACACTGGGCGATCGTCACGAGGCTGAAACGGAACCTTGCAAGCTTTCCCGCAAGATGCACACACAGCATCGAACATCTCTCTTTGGGGCTTCCCATTGTTTTTACGGGCGTTTCGACAGGCCTTGCAGCGCTGTGGTTCGTTTGTAAACCCTTTTTCCTCAAAAAAATCTTGTTCACTTGCGGTAAACACAAATTCTTCGCCGCAATCTTTGCACACTAAAGTCTTGTCTTGATGAATCAAAAAAAATACCTCTTTAAAAAAATTAGTGTCCGAACATGCATTCAGGCACTAATCCATATCATACAGCAAATTCTATATATTGTCAATAGCAACTTTGAAAACATATAGAAACAGCCTTACGATTCCCTAAGGGCGCCGTAAGACTGTTTACCCCAACATCCGGGTTGGGAGATTGATTCGCGGAGGCGAACAGAGTTGTGACAAGGTTCAAAATATCATAGTTGGAAATACAATATTTTTAGATAGGTACGGAAAGACAACGGATAGTAGGAACGGAAAGCAGGGAAGAACGCAGAGGCAATAAGTTGCCGTGTGACGGCAAGCCTTTTAGCATACATATACTGCCATGCAATCAACAGTCAACGGATGGCGAATTGAAATGGTGAAAGCGCAGACTGCGCTTTTCGCGGAAATTAATCTCTTGTTATTCAGCGAAATTTTCTTTTGATAATCAACAGGGCCGCTGCGCCCATGAGCGCGGCAGCAGGCAAAAGCATAAATGGTAATTGATTTGTTCCGGTATCGGGATTGGAGGCGGTCGAACTCACGCTGCCGCTGGAGGAAACAGCCGACAAAGAGGAGTTGGAAAGCGAAGAAGATGGAACTTGCGTTTTTGTTTCTACCAGCGCGTAAGTGCTGAGATGATCGGTTGTGAATACAAATTGGTTGCCTACGACGCTCCCATCCATTTTTACAATGGTTCCATCGTCGTTGACTCGGTAAATGGCCAGACGGCTGGCATTGTATCCGTCCGGAATCGGCATGTGGATGACGATTGTACCATTTGGTTCGAACGTCGTTCCATTGGCGAGTATGTCGATCTGATACAGTTTAAAGTCTGTACCAATATTGGCAAGCGCGGTTTGGGCCGTATGATAAGATGTGCCGGATGTTACAGGTTCGATACGCAGAACGGCGCCGGCGGGCAGGATACCGTTTTGCGAGACGATTTGTATTCCCGTGGAGGAATCGGTCATGGTAACGGTGCTGCCGGACGAGCCGCTGCCGGACGAGCCGCCGCCGGACGAGCCGCTGCCGGACGAGCCGCCGCTGGACGAGCCGCCACTGGACGAGCTGCTGCTGGACGAACCGCTGCCGGACGAGCCGCTGCTGGACGAACCGCCGCCGGACGAGCTGCCGCTGGACGAGCCGCTGCTGGACGAGCCGCTGTCGGACGAGCCGCCGCTGGACGAGCTGCTGCTGGACGAACCGCCGCTGGACGAGCCGCCACTGGACGAGCTGCTGCTGGACGAACCGCTGCTGGACGAGCCGCTGCTGGACGAGCCGCTGCCGGACGAGCCGCTGTCATAATCTGTGCTGAACGTGAGCGTGTTGGCCCCGGCAAAACTGTTCCATGCGGCTTTGCCGTCAGAAACCACAACGCTAGACTTTGCATTGGGGTCCACATCGTTTTGTGCCATACCAATTGCAAATGTGGCAGTCGTCGGGTCTGTAATACCCAGAACCGAAAAGGGGATAGCCGCCTCAAGGTTCCACCCGGTGGATGTATCGGAACATCCGGTGTGGACGGCGTTGTATACCCCATCAGCATAATTGGTTTGTTGGTTGCTGGCGCCGCCGCCTACACGGAGCGCCGGCTTTCCGTCACTTTGATAGGTAAAGATGAACTGCACGTCGTTTCCGCTATAATCGCCCTGCGAATCCGTAGGCGAAATATATAGGCCGACATCGTCATAATCCCAACTGTAAAGCGCGCCCGACGGGGCGTTTGAATCACCTGCAAAGATTTTTTCCGGATTACAGAAAAGCGTGCTATCCGTATATTTGCCGGCGACATACAGATTGTTTTGATCCCAGGTATACTTAAACTGCATGCTCTTTCCGGTTGTTGGATCTGTATAGGTGATGAAAGAATCCGACCAACTGGCATCGTCCAGCTTGCCGTCAATGACAGGGGCCGTCTTGACCTGTTTGGCCACATAAGTGGAGTTTCCGGTTGTTTTCTGCGCTGCGAGCGCGTTCGCATACGTATAGGTTACCTGATCCTGCGAGAGCGCCGTGCTGTAAAGCCTTGCCAACGCGACCGAGCCGGTAGACGGATACTGCATCTGATTGCCCGGACCGCTGTCACAGCCAAGGTAATAGGACTGGGCGCCGGAAGAATCAGATGGGAAATGAACCGTGCCGGGCGCTGACGCGGAATCCACAAGCTGCCCGTTCACATATAGCTTTGCCGTTGTTCCGTCATATGTGCCCACGGCATGGTACCAGGTTTTTGCGTAAATTGTGGATGTCAGTTCCTGATAACTGCCATTGATATTGATAAACCATACCAATTTGTTTCCCTGGGCGCCGAAGCCCATGCCGCCGCTTTGCTGATTGGAGAAAATATCATGCTCGTTGTTTGAGGAGAGATCGGGAAAATTCACCATGCATTCCATGGAAACGGCGTTTTGCATTTTGCTGTAGATCGTGTCGTTGGACGGATAGCGATAAGCTGCGGTTTGACCGTCAAAAGAGGCGACGGTTCGGTTAAGCGCGGTGTCTTTTGAAACTGTTGGCGTGCCCAAGGTCTGGCTGGCAAACGTGCCGGTTTGATCGGCTGGCGAGCCGTTGGCAAAATTCACATCCATTACGTCTGCTCTGGGGGCTTGCACCTGAGCGTTGCTCAGGATGCCGCTAAGGTTAGACTGGTAACGGGATTGGACATCACCGGCGGATATGGCTGCTGATGTCACGCGAACCATGGCCACCGAGCCGTTGAGCAGGGTGCTGGATATGGCCGTGTTGTGGCCGTTCGGGTTGCCGCCGATGCAGATGGCGATGCCGCTGTTGTTGTTGACCGTCCCGCTGGCAGCCTGCGAACCGATCAGTTGGCCGTCTAGATACAAGCTGACGGTGCTTCCGTCATAAGTCGCAACCATGTCGTAATATTTTCCCGTTTGCAGCTGCGTTCCCACGCGGGTATAGCTGCCGTTGATATGTGCCCAAATTTCACAGTAGTTGGTAGACGTCGTTTCAAAGCCCATGCCGGAACCGCTTTGGCAGTTTTCTACAACCACATTGTCACCGACTTTATTGAGCTTGAAAATCGATTCAGTGGTGAATGAACTGGACATATTGGCAAGCTGTGCGTCTGATACATCGTAATTCAGATAGCTGCTCCCGTCCAGAGAAAGGACCGTTTTGCCTCCCAGGCTGCTGTCCGCAACCAATTTGGGGCTTCCGACTGATACCATTGGGGTAAGATTGCCGGAAAGATCCGATTCGGAACCGGTGGTATAGTTTACATTCAGGATATCCGGAAAATTGCTGCCCTGATATCCCTGGCCCTGTACCTCAAAGGTTTCTGGAGCGCTTTCGTTTCCATAGCTGTCCAGTGCGGTGAGCTTGACAATATAATCGTTGTTGCTGATTTTGAAGGGGCTGATCTGCGAAAGGGTAGCGGTTTTGGTCAACGTGGAGTTCATGTCGCTTGCCTGATCGGCGCGGTAGAAATCCGAAAGAGTGGAAAGAGTCGTGATGGTTTTGCCGGTGGCTTTGTCAATAAAGGACAGATGATAGGCGTAAGTCCAGTCGGAGTCCGTGCCCTGAGCCTGCGTGAACTGGAACTTGTAGCCGTTGTTGTCCTGTTCCAAAACCTTAAATGTTCCGTCGGACGGGAACGTTGGCGCCGTCCCGGCCGCTTTTTCCGCATCCGGTGTAAAGGAGGTCAGATGCGTTTGGGATGTTGGCGCGGGAATAATCCAAGGCGTCTTGATTTGCTTGTTTGTTTCAAAATCCATGCGTGTCAGCCGGACATTATTATTTGCGTCTACCTGCATGAACAGGCCCTCGGATGTATCCTGGCAGTCGGCTGTTTCCATGCCGGAAGCAATGTCGATAAATTCTTTGTTATTGTTGTAATCATCGTTTGTGTGGTTGGACATATAGTAGGTGGAGCCGATTTGCACGGCCGTATAACCGCCCTGCCAGATATTGCGTTCGTCCTGTTCCGGATAGTGTAGATGGCCGTTGAAAAAGACGACCTGCGGATAATTTTTCAGAATGGCGTCGAGCTGTGACCCCGCCCAGAAACTACCGTCGTTGCTCCCCAGGTTTGTACCGACGATGCCCGGGTGGGAAAATACGAAGATCGGTTTATTGGGGTCTGCTGCAGAGGCTGCGGCAAGCTGTGTTTTCAGCCAATCCAGGTCCGTGCTGCTGTAGGTGACGCCGCCGTTATAGGCCGCGCAGTTGACGACGATGAAGTGATAGCCCTTGACCACCGTGTGATAATCGGCATTTTCGATTTCAGATTCGGTGGCGCCATTGAATACCTCATTGCCGAAGATATTGGTGTAAAGCTGGGCGCCTTTAATGGTGTCGTTGTATTGCGACATGTTATAGAAATCGTGGTTGCCCATGCCAAAGATAAAACGCGTTTTGGCAGGGTCGATGCCGCTTTTGTCAAATACGCTTTTGGCTGCCTGCACCTGGCTGGTCATGCCGTAGTTGGTCAGGTCACCGTCTACGACGAGCGCATCCAGATTCTGGGCGCCGCCGGCAAAGGCGATTTCCTGAGCGAGTGCAGTGGCAAGTTTGGAAGACTGGAATGTTTCGGTCGGTACCTCAATGTGGGTGTCGGCAAGCACCGGCACGTTCAGAACGATGTTGCTGGAGTCAAACGACTGGGTGTTGCCGGAAGAAACGGTGGCGGTCGCTTTCTGTTCCGGCTGCCCGGATGCAGAGCTCAGGCGGGTCACTTTCCACTTCTGCCCGTTTGACTGCTGCGCGGATGAGGCGGTTGCTTTGTCAGCAGTTGTGCTGGCGGACGATGCCAGGGCCCCCCCTGTATTTGACAGGCCAAGGCTCAGCACCAGCGCCAATACTGCGGAGATCATTTTGTTTTTCAGCATATATCCTCCCTCTATAGATGGTTTTCCTGTGCTTTTTATGTAAACTCATGCGGCTTGCTCGGGGAGGCCGCAATCCTTTTTTTCTTCTCTGCAGAAGGGTGGAGGGTATACAATTTTGCAGCAAGATAAGCGACCAGAGGTACGGAAAGGATCACCGAAAAGCTTCCGGTCAATCCCTGAATGAGTTCCATTCCGACCTGATTGGTGTTGATAAACTGCATAAACGGCACATTAAAGGAATAGATCATCATCAGCAGTCCCATCGAGTTTCCGACAAACGCCAGAATCAGTGTGGAAGACATGGTGCCCATCATGTCCTGACCGATATGCAGCCCCGAGAGGAATAAGGCGCGTATGCTTTTTCTGCTCTCCGCAGAGAGTTCCGCGATCGAGGAGGCAATTGTCATGCTGATGTCCATCACGGCGCCCAGAGAAGCAATCAGCACAGAAGCAAACAGCAGTCCATCCACATGCATCCCGGTGGTTTGGCCGATAACAATCAGGTCTTCCGCCTCCATGATGTTGACACCGGAAATATGCAGAAGCGACGACAGCAGGGCGCAAAGCGCCCCGGACACAACGGTTCCCAAAACAGAACCTAAAATGGCCACGGCTGTTTTGGTTGACCAGCCGCCCACTAAAAGCATGGTGACCACAACGATGACGGAAGCGGCAGCTACAGACGCCCATAAAGCTGAGTAACCGTTGTAAAGCATTGGCAACAAGAAAAAAAACACGGTCACAGCCGTTAACAGCACCCCTATAGCGGAGACAGGTCCTTTCTTTCCGCCCAAAAACCACAACAGTACAAAGAAAAGTCCAACAAAAACCAGAATGACCGGTGCCCGCTGGTAATTGAATACGGTAATGGGTTGGTTTTTCAGCTTACGGTTGATGCTGACGACAATATGGTCGCCGGCTTTAGCATGTACATTTTCCAGGGTGCTCAAAACATTTGTGATCTCGACTGTTTTTCCCTTCATGCTACCTGAAAGGATCTGTATGCGCAGATGCTGGGTTCCGGTCGCATAACCAGGAACGATCATGCTTTTGTTCAGTTGTTCGTTGAGCACGGAGATTACCACGGCATCTTCCAAATTGTCTCGCACCTGTGTGCCAGGCACCATCTTTTTGGGATTGCAGACTTGAAAGATGACGAGGAACAGGATGTATACGCTCACGGTAATGAGCGCGGCCGGTATACGGCGTACATGCCGACGGTCTGTGCGGTGACTGATTTTCACGCATAATTCTCCTTTGCTTTTGTGACGTTTTTTGACCGATTCCACAAATATGACTGATATATTGGGTTTATTAAAAATTTTATACCGTATTTTTACGGTTTTAAATGGAGTTATAGTAAAGACTGTGTAATAATTTTGTAATTCTATAGAGACGAAACGCCTGGAAAAATCCGGCTTGAAAGGCAGCGGTGTGGCCGGTACATAAGAACAAACCCATTCGGCCTTTGTAATGGGGCGGAAAAACCGGCTGTTTTCCAGCACGCCAAACGCTGCAAGAACCGACGCGGTCATTACAGCCTGATTGTTTCCGTCAGAGAGAATGGGCCCAATATAGCGCACCCATCTGGCAGATCACAGCGAACAGCTTACCTATGATGACCACTTGCACATTTCTGCTATAAAGCGCAAAAAAAATAGCCCCCAGTTCGGGAGCCATTTTCATATGGAGCAAATTAGGCTTGGAGTGATCTCATAGAAATCTCAGAGGAAAATGCAAGAGATAGAACTGTTTAAATTATATAAATAATACTAACTGTAATTTTTATAGCGCACTTGGCATTTGCCACATAATCCACATAATAATGTATAATGCGCACACTTTTACAGCTCTGGGTCGTCGACAACCTTTTTAATCTCCGAAATCATGCTGATTGTAAGTTGGTTGTGATAAATTTCGCGGCGGATTTTTTCGTCTTGAAGCATGCTCATCATGGCATCGTTGTGCTTCAGTTTCTGCACATTGTTTTGAGGGAAGCTGTCAAATACGTGCAGTTCCTCATAGGCATTGTAATCCGCAACAAACGGGAAACGGAGGTTGCCGTAAATCTCATCCCGGAGCACTTTCCACACACCGACGCCAAGGGAGGTTTTGGGCTTTTTGAAGCCCTGCTTCGCAAGCTGAATCACCCTGCCCGCGAGTGCGTAAATTTCTTTGTCAATCTTCCGGCTGCTCTTATATTCATCGGTTGCGAAACCGGCAAGGTTTGCAAATTGATATTCAAAATAGGTTTCCAGAATTTCACGAAGATTCGGTACCTGGCTCAGAGGCCCGGAAATGAGGACGCCGATCTGTTTGCCGTCCAGCACCGGCGTATGCGTTTTGCAAAAAGATCGGTCAAAGTATTTTTTCCATAGAGAAGACAGATATCGGTCCTTGATGGTTCCCGCAAAAATGATCACGTCGGAAGCAAGAATTTTCTCATTGTAGAAATCGATGAATCCATCTTTGCCCGTATACACACATTCGTAGTTGTAGCCGCACCGGATGCAGCCAAGGCACCCACCTTTTATGTCAATGTCCGTTAGGTTTACGAGCTCAATATCCTGCGCAAAGGAATTCCTGAATGTATGAATCATCTTTTTCAGATTCTCATTTTCGAGTGAATCCGTTACCACAAGGACTTTTTTACCGGTCGTGTCGAGCTTTTTGAAACCGGCTTCGGGTTGATACCGGATTGGCTGCCAGGAAATCGGCTGAAAATTTTTGGCGGTTATCTGTTTTTCCGCAATGGCATCAAAGAAATGCTGCGCAAACATTAGAAGGTTGTTTCGGACGTCTTCTTGTAACAGATCATCCATATGCGGGGAAAACGAGTCGACATAGTGCATCCCAAAATCGTCGCAGACGGCGTTCATATAGTTAATGGCAGTGCGATCACTAACTTTCACGGAAGTGGCGATTACCGCGGCATATTTGCCAGCAAATGCGTCAACGGCGTTCCGTTCGGAAACAAGCTCGATAAACCGCTTATATTGAGAAGCCACGGCAAAAACGTAAAGCGGGAAGCCCCATAGTATGCCATCGCTTTCCCGTACCTCCCGGATGATTCCTTCAAAAACGATTTTATCTTTTTCGATCTGGTTTATGTTTTGCGAGATGTTGATGGTTTTGAGTTCGTGCTGCGGATATTTTTTCTGAATATAGCGAACATACTGCATGGTGACGCTGATATCCCCCTTGGGGCTTCCATTCAGGACGATGATTTTCATAAAAATGCTCCTTACTGTATTTTCTGCTTTAAATTTTTCAGGTAGCTTTTATACCAGCGGATAGAAAAATCATAATAATCCAGCCCGAAATGGAGTGTGCCGAGGCTGAATTCATCCGCTTTTTTTTCGATTTTGGGTTTAAGCTCCGAGAGGCTTTTTTTGTATTGCTCAATGTCACGAATGTATCGCTCAATGAGTAAAATGGCCTTATCAAAGGGCAGATAACGGAAAAAGAATATTTTTGCCAAGGCGGATGAAATATCCGTTTTCGAAACCAAGATCGGGGCAGACAGCCATTTTTCAAATTCCTCTTTTCCCTGCTCGTTGATGGAATAAATCTTTTTCAATTTTCCGTTTTCAATCGTCTCTTTTAATTCGACGAACCCTTTTTGCACAAGCCTTTTTAATGACGGGTAGATGCTTCCGAAACTTGCGTCGACAAAATAGGAGGTGCTCATGCTCATGTGCTGTTTCATGTCATATCCGGTCATATTGCCTTGCATTAGAAATCCCAGCAAAATATATTCAGTCACGCCATTTCCCCATTCCTTGATATGCATCTATGTGATATGTATCGTTGCGATATAATTATATTCCGCGTTTCTATTTTAGTCAACAAAAAAGCGGGAATTTTTTGAAAATCAAGTGAATTCCCGATTGCTCCACGTCGCTTTAATGTCTTATAGCTGATAGAGAAGGCAGGAGCGCCCCATACAGCGGCGAAGGTTAGTTTACTCTCCGTCAAGAGTGCACTCTATCGGGCGTGCACTCGGGAGAACGATAAGGCCCGTAGATTGCCTAGAACCTCTTGAAAGAAGGAATACTTACGACACTTGAATCCTGAAAATCACACGCAAGGGTCAAAATGCAAGATAGGATATGCCGCGGTTCTACAAATGAATCCCCAGACTGCATGAGAATCGTTATACCGCCGTAGAAAATCATATGGGGGCATAAGGAATGCGGGCGGTCATAAAACCAGATGCGCCCGGAGTTTATCCGACACCGTTATACATATGTTATGTCCAGCTTTCCGAGGGCAAGATTCAGGACGATTGCGCGGTGCGGCAAAGCATGCAAAAAGGGCGGGAGGTCGGCTCCATCGGTGACAAAGAATTTTGTTGAAAAGCGGTCAAAACACCCGAGTGCGTTCGGGGAAAGGCAGCCGTCCGCCTGATCGTTTGGCGCGCTGACCACCACGATGTCCGGGGCAATTACCCGTGCGGCAGCTGTCGTGATGCCGTCTGACCGACCGTGGTGCGGCAATTTCAGCACATCGGCTTTTAAATCCACTTTCTGCCGCAAGAGACGGTCCCAGCATTCCGCATCTGTGTCGGCACCGAGCAGAACGGTTCTGCCGCAGCAGATCAGTTTGAGCACAAGGCTTGTCCGATTGGTAAGAGTAAAAAGCTGCCGCAGTAGCAGCGTGCGCTTCCGTGGAGACGGTTCCTCAAAGAACGCACGGATTTGCTCTTTTTGTGTGTGCAGAATATCTTTTTCCGGCCCGATGCAGCTTATGGAAAAGCCGTTGTCTTCGTAGAGGGGCGCAGACATTGCGGTGATCTCGCGCAGGCGGGCAGTCGCGCCAAGAGCGGAGCAGATGTGCAAATAGCCATAAAGCGCATGCAGTTGTTCCTCTTGGCCAGAGCCGGCGTCCGGAAAATCCTGCGCCGCTTCCAAAACTTCCCGTGGAAGCAGGCAGTTGCACCACAGTTCCCCGACCGGAAAGCGGTCGATCACGTCGATAAGACCGCCAACATGATCTTCATGCAGGTGGGTTATAATGAGGATGTCAATCTTTTTTATGCCGATTTCTTTCAAAAAATCGGCGGACCGGGTTCGCATGGGTTTTGCATATGCAAGGTGCTGCCCGGAACCGCCGTCGATCAGCATGCAAAAGTGCTTTTGGTTTTCACCTCCCTCGATCAGAATCGAATCCCCATACCCTACGTTTATAAAATACAGTTTCACGATGCGGCCTCCGGGATCAAATAAATGTTTTTGTGGTCCAAATGTAGCAGCACCCGCTTTCGATCGTTCATATCAATGGAGAAGTCGGGATCATCCACGGTGAAAGTCGTTTCAAGCGCCTCGATCCGATATCTTGCCACCCGGCCCAAAAAGCTGCTGTCCACGACGGTTCCCCATACATCATTTTCAGCCGGTTCACCGCCCGGATTTTCCTGCCCGTCAAGCGGACGCAAGGTGATTCCTTCCGGCCGCAAAAGCAGCGTGACGTTTTCCCCGGGATGCCGGCCGCTTTGCCCGGCCGGCACGCGGATAAGGGCATTCCCAGCGCGGACGGCAAGCTCCGACTCGCTGGAAGGCACCACCGTTCCTTTGATAAAATTGGCACACCCCACAAAATCCGCCACCAAGCGGTTCGCCGGCCGGCGGTAGATTTTCTGCGGGGAGCCTGTCTGCATCACTTTGCCTTTATTCATCACGATAATCGTATCCGATATGGCCAGAGCCTCTTCCTGATCGTGCGTCACATACACCATGGTGATGCCGAAGCGTTTTTGAATGGCTTTCAGTTCCTCCCGGACATCTATCCGCAGTTTTGCGTCGAGATTGCTGAGAGGCTCGTCCAGCAAAAGGATGTCGCTTCCCATCACCAGAGCCCGTGCAAACGCGACACGCTGTTGCTGCCCGCCGCTGAGCTGTTTGGGGAACCGGTTTTCCAACCCTTCCAGATTGAAAACCCGGAGCATCTCGCCGACTTTTCGTTGTATTTCATCCCTGCCTGTTTTGGCAATGCGCAATCCGTATGATACGTTTTCCACTACGGTCATATGAGGAAACAACGCGTAATCCTGAAAAACCAGCGGCGTATCCCGTTTGCTGGGTGGAAGATCGTTCACTTTCTTTCCTTCAATCCGAATCTCGCCTGCATCCGGTTCATAGAATCCGGCAATCAGGCGCAAAAGCGTCGTTTTTCCACATCCGCTCGGTCCAAGAAGGGTAATGAATTTTCCTTTTTGCATTTCAATGGTGACATTCTCCAGAACGGGAATCCCGTTGAATCGTTTGCTGACGTTGTGCAGTCCAACCGCTGTCTGTACATCCATGTATGTGCCTCTTTCCTTAAAACACGCGTTCGTTTCTTCCCATCTTGCTTTGCCTGCGCAGAAGCAGCCGGATCACACCCATCACCGCGAAGGAACACGCAATCAGCAAAACGGTCAGCGCCGCGGCGCTACCCCACAGGCCGGTCTGTACGAAATTCAGAATGGAGATCGTGCCGACCATCGTATTGACCGAATAAATAAAAATGACGACGCTCAGACAGGTGACCGATCGCAGAAACGCGACCATAAAGCCGGACAGAAACGGTGCCCGCAGCAAGGGGAGAATGATCCTCCGAAAGGTCAGCAGGCTTCCCCCGCCAAGATTCAGCGAGGCCTCCTCGATGGAATCCCCGATTTGCTCCAGCGCGGCCGTGCTGGCGGTATAGCAGTTGGGTAAATTCCACACGGTCAAGGCAATCACCATGATCGCCGTCGTACCGGTCAGGAACAGCGGGGGCTCGTTAAACGCGATGGCAAAACCCAGACCCAGAAAAATTCCGGGAACGGCTCCGGGAATGACGGCGAAAAAATCGAGAACGCGGCCAAGCCCCGTATGCTTTTTCTGTACCAGGTATGCGGTGGCGGCCCCGATGATGGAGCTGAGCAGCGCGGAAAGGAGCGCGTACAGAATACTGTTCACGATCTGACCGCCCGCAAAAAACACATAGAGATAATTTTTCAGCGACGGCGTCCAGTCGTATCCCCACAGCTTTGTAAAAGAGCCGTAAAAAAGAATGCCGTATACGCTGAGAACAACCAGAGAAAAGAGCATGCAGACGCCGAAGAGCACCCATTTTACCGCCGGCGGTGTTTTGGAGAGTGTCATGCCGTTTCCTTTGCCTGTGACCGTCACGTAAGAACGGCGGGTGATCCAGTATTTATTCATAAGAAAAATCAGCACGGCCGGAATCAGCAGCATGGTCGTGAGCATCGAAGCGGTGGAAAGATTGCCTATCCCCACCACCTGCATATAGGCCTCTGTGGGCAGCACGCTGTAATTTCCTCCGATCATCACCGGGTTGCCGAAATCCGTAAGCACGTTGATTGCAACCATGAGTGCGCCGCCTGCAATGCCCGGGCGGCAGAGCGGCAGCGTGACATCGAGGAAGACCCGCAACCTTGTGGCACCCAGGTTGGCCGCGGCATATTCCAGACTTGGGGGAATGCTGGAGAGAACGCCTTCCATCACGGCATATGCATAAGGGAAAAATGTAATGGTCTGGACAAACCAGAGTCCCTGCCAGCCGAATATGTTGACATGCAGGCCCAAGATGCGGTTGGTGACGATTCCCTGCCCGCCGAACAGCAGGATATAAGAAAGAGAGAGGATGAACGGCGGAGACAAGATCGGCAATATCGTTACGAAATGAAACAGCTTTTTGAGCGGCACCGGTAAGCGAACGATCGTGTAAGCGAACAAA
This sequence comes from Ethanoligenens harbinense YUAN-3, assembly GCF_000178115.2. Taxonomy (NCBI): domain Bacteria; kingdom Bacillati; phylum Bacillota; class Clostridia; order Eubacteriales; family Oscillospiraceae; genus Ethanoligenens; species Ethanoligenens harbinense. The sequence continues at coordinate 2,371,965 of NC_014828.1, read as the reverse complement.
AAGGCGGCCGCCGTCCCCGTCAGCGTTGCCAGCGCCGTCAGAAAAAGGCTGTGCAGCATGGCATTGCGCCAGACGCCGGCTCTGAAAAACAGGGAAAAGTCGGAGCCCGCCGCATACCCCAGAACGCGGAACACCGGCCATACGATGAACAGCGCGGAGCACACCAGCAGCAAAATCACACTGATGAGAACCAGCGGGTCTTTTTTCATTTGCGCCATATCGCCCAAACGTCTTTTGATAACGACCGGCATGTATATTCACTTCCTTATCCGTTTGGCTAAAACGCAGATTTCCAACAAAGGGTAGAGCCCCCTTGTTGGAAATCTGCGCGGATGTGTCGAAATCAGCCTGCTCGACTATTGGCCGATCATTGTATTAAACTGCGCAATAACGCTGGATTTTTCTTCGGTAGCTTTCTGGCGGTCATAGTTGACGAGCTTCACCTGTGCCATGGGGATCATACCCTGCGGCGCGGCAACCGAAGTGAGAACGGAATAACGGTTGGAAACAGACGTGTTTTTCTGTTGGACAGGCTTGGTGAGCAGCCAATCAATGAACTTTTTGGCGTTCGCGGTATTTTTTGCGTTTTTGATGGCCGCTACACCGCCGATTTCATAGGCGGTTTCCGGCGGAACGACTACTTTGATCGGGTATCCCTGCTTCTCGGTTTTCAGGACATCGTGCGCCCAGGACATCCCGGCCACAAACTGGCCGGTGGCAACCAGACTGATGGGATCGTCCGCACCTTTGGTGTAGTGGTCTACGTTTTTGTTCAGATTTTGCAAATAAGTCCAGCCTTTGTCGTTGCCGAGGCGGAAAAGCTGGTCGGCGACGAAGATATAGCCGCCGCCTGCTGTGGAGGGATTGGATGTGACAAACTGCTTTTTATAGCGGGCGTCCAGCAGATCATCCCAGGTTGTGGGCGGCTTCAGACCTTCCGGGGCGAGTATTTTATTAAACTGCTCCGTGTTATAAAAAATGCTGAGCACGCCGAGATACCAGCCTTGGAAATAGCCTTTCGAGTCTTTGAATTCGGATTTCAGGCTCTTGGCATTTGGAGACGTGTATTTCACAAACGCGCCCTTCGGGTCAAGGTCTTCGTAATACTCGACGGAGCCGCCCAGCATCACGTCCGCCTGTGGATTGGACATCTGTGACTGTATTTTTGTTTCAAGATCACCGGCGCTGAACAGCATGTATGAAATATTGATGCCGGTGTCTTTTTTGAACTGCTGCGTGATCCAGCTCATGTCATCCTGCTGCAGCGCTGTGTAGATCACCAGATCTTTGGAGCCGGAGGAGCTTTGCGTGGACGATTTCGCGGAAGAACATCCGCTCAAAGCAAGGGTTACGGACATAGCCGCAACGAGCATCATGCTAACGACGTTTCCTTTTTTCATTGATTCCATCTCCATCTTCCTATTTAAATTTCCCGCTTTACAACGAGGTGAAACGCATCGCTTTTCAGGTAATCCAGCGAATAGAATACAGGGACGTTTTTTTTATTTAAGTGGAGCTGTTTAAGCAGGATCACGTCGGGGCCCAAGATGCCGACGGCTTTCCGATCCCGTTCATTTGTTTGGTCAATCACACAGATTTCCGAAATGGCATATGTGACGCGGATGCCCAGTTCTTTCTCCAGAAAATTCAGGATGCCGCCCGAAAAATCATCACCGATGGCGTCTCCCACCAGAGAAGCGGGAAAAATATTGTAATAAAACGCGATCTTCTGGCTGTCGGCGGTGCGTGTCCGTTCCATGACGAATACATCTTCGTCAATCTGCAATTTGTTTGCCCACTCGTTTTCGGGTGCCATGCTGTACCGGCGGATGTCACATTCGCTTTCCTGATAGCCCGCGTCTTTGATCATCTGCCCCAGGCTTTTCAAACGGTTCAGCGAATTGTTGATCAGCCCGTACTTTTCGTTGATGTATGTGCCGACGCCGTTGAAACTGGTTAGAACATTGTCCCTTTGCAGGATTTTCAATGCTTCTCTAATCGTGGATCTGCCGACATGCAAAGTTTTGGCCAGTTCCGATTCGGATGGAAGCCGGCCTCCGGCCGGATAGATTCCGTCCTGAATTTTCTGCATAATCTGTTTTTGTACTCCGATATACAACAATTCCGGTTTACGAATGGTATTTTCCTCCCTGCAGCGTCAATTTTCCTGGATATAGGTATCCTACTGGTTCATGTCGATGTTCTCTGGCGCCTGGATATATGCGGTGACGCCGTCAAAGTCGCCGGTCGACAGATTCGGATCGCCGGCCGATATCTGATTTTGAAGATTTAAATTTGCCAGTTGCGTGAACCCCGGATCGATTTTTGAATTCAGCAGAGCACCGACGAGCATATCCCGCGCCGTATTGAAAGAAGTCCATTCATGCGAAAGCTTTAGCCAGTCGAAACTTTCTGTTGATGCCGCAACCGTTATATACCACGCATTTTGGTAGTTGACCGCGCCGAAGGTCCTGAAATGATGGATGTTCTGGTTATACCAGCTTTTGTCTGCGAAAGCAGTATTTCCGTCGTCCGGCTTTTGCTGAAACAGAATATTATTAAGATAACTGGTGTATCCGCCGGTGTGCATCGCACTTTCGTTGATTGCCGGGTCGGCGCCGGCCAATGCTTCTTTGAATCGATCGTTTGCATTATCCGACGACGTGGCATAAGGATCGACCCAGACGAGGTTGATCATTTCCTGCATTTTTTTGTTGCCATACTGTGAAAACGTCTGGCCCAGACAATCCGCCACCGTTTTCCCGTCGGACTGAAGCATCCATTTATCAACGCTCAGCCCGTTTGGTAATGTCACCATTTGGTCTGTTGGGATTGTCTGTGCGCTTGCCGCTCCGGCCAATAAAGCCATAATGGCAATGCCGGCAACGATGACCTGAAACGGCTTGCTTTTCCAGACAGTTTTGCCTTTCATATAAGTCCCTTCCCTTCGTTTTACAGCTTTCAGACAGCTTCCGATCAAGGGGTATTATACATCCCCCGAAAGGATGATTATAATCAAGATATAGTATATTTTGTGTAAATATATCGTAAATGGGTACTTTGTGAGATATTCCTGACCTTTGGTATGTGAGGAAGCATATCGCAACGGGCCTCTTTCACACGCACAGGTGAGCCAGGCTGGTTTTATGCATTGCTGCGGCCTATGCTGTTCATGCTACCAGAGAATATACTATACGATTAACAGTATACGTAGTGAGCTTTCTAAATGGAGTGCTGTAAAGGAACGGCCATTCTCTGTTGTGATTGAAACTGCACGATGCTTGTTTTGGATAAGTATGATTTCAGCGCGGAGAACCCAAAGGATATCAGTTATAATTTTTCCATGCAGAATTTCGTAACGATCAGATTTAACTCTTTTCTCACAAGATTAAAGTTCGCATTAAAATACTTGTTCCGAAACAAACCGGTTTATTGGACAGAAAAAACAGTTGTACAATAGAGAAGAAAATGCAAAATTTCGGATACTATCGGCGGTTTTGTGGATATAAGAAAGCCTACAGAAAAAGAATGGTCCGAAAGGACTATCCCGTTTACTGTAGGCGTTTCAAAAATTTCAATATTATTTTGTCCGGTCAGACCGGCAATGCTTTATCACCATTTGATTGTTATAAGCGGCTTAATCAGATCCCTGGGCTTATCCTTCATCATCATGAGGGCTTCTTCGACTTTTTCAATCCCTTCAAAGCGATGGGTGACAAGCTTGCCGGGGTGAATCCGCCCGGTCGTTACCAGCGACGCCAGCTTTTCCATACGCAGCCGTCCGCCGGGCATCAACCCGCCTACGATTGCTTTGTGGCCCATCCCACAGCCCCATTCGGTGCGGGGAATCTTAATGTAATCGCCTTCGCCCAGATAATTGACATTGCCGATTTTTCCACCGGGCTTCAGCATTCTGACTGCCTGCGCAAAGGTGTCGACATCGCCGCCCGCAATGACGACGCGATCGACGCCACCCGTTTTTGCAAGAACCTGATCGGCAATGTCGCCGTCATGGTAGTTTACAATATGCGTTGCCCCAAATTCTTTGGCGAGCGCGACGCAGTTGGGACGCGAGCCCACCGCATAGATTTCGGACGCGCCGCGGATAGCGGCCCCCGCAACAGCCATCAGCCCCACCGGGCCGATTCCGACGACAACGACTTTGTCGCCAAACTGAATATCCGCAAGCTCAACGCCGTGGAACCCGGTCGGGACCATGTCGGAAAGCATGCAGGCACTGGCATAATCCATGCCTTCCGGCAGCAAGGCAAGGTTGCCGTCCGCATCATTCACATGGAAGAACTCACCGAACACACCGTCTTTAAAGTTTGAAAACTTCCAGCCTGCCAGCATGCCTCCGGAGTGCATCTGATAGCCGCCCTGCGCTTCCAGAGAGTTCCAGTCCGGCGTGATGGCGGGAACCAACACCTTATCTCCCGCTTTAAAATCTTTTACCAGTGACCCGACCCCGACAACTTCACCGACCGCTTCGTGGCCAAGGATCATCTCATGACGATCGCCCAGAGCGCCCGCCCATACCGTATGCACATCCGATGTGCAGGGTGCAAGCGCAATCGGCCGGCAGATTGCATCCATTGGCCCGCACGCCGGACGGTCTTTTTCGATCCAGCCGGTGTGCCCGATCCCCATCATAGCAAAACCCTTCAAAAAAAACACTCCTTGTCAGATTTAATTGTTAATTTCTCGACAATGTCCAGTATAATACATGATCTTTTAAATGTAAATATGCAAAAGGTATCTTTTTGTGTGATGTTTTTGTTGCTTTATTACAAGCATGCGGACCGCCATGCACAAAAAAGGAAGGTGCACAGAAATGCACCTTCCTTCTATATGACCGCACCGCACCGGCAGTCTTTGTTTAGTCCGGGGCGCCCGCCTCGCGCAAAATAGAGACGGCATGCCCCAGGCCAATGCCAAAGCGGTCACAGCCTGCCGCCTTCATCTCCAACAGCGTATGCAGGTCCCGTATGCCGCCTGCCGCCTTGATTTGGACGCGATCCCCGACGGCTTTTCGCATGAGCTGAATGTGCGCGACCGTCGTGGGCTCCGGCATCCAACCCGTCCCTGTTTTGACATAGGCGACGCCCGCCCGCACCGCGGCCTCGCATCCCTTTACGATCTCTTCGTCCGTCAGCAAGGTGACTTCCAGAATGGCTTTAACCGGTTTCTCCCGCGCCTGTTGAACAACCGCGGCAATATCGTTTTGCACAAACTGTGTGTGGCCGGATCTCAGCTCTCCTATATTGAGGACCATATCAAGCTCGTCGCACCCCATGTCGAGCAGTGCGCCGGCTTCAAAGACCTTTGTGGCTGTCGTTGTACAGCCGGAGGGGAATCCAACGGTTCCTCCCACTTTGGTGGCGGAATTTTTCAGGCGCTTTACAAGATACGGCGTATGGCATGGAAGCGCGAAGGCTGCGGCAAACGGATATCTGCGTGTTGCGGCAACCAGCGCGTCGATGTCACGCTGCGTATGGCTGGACTTGACACAACTGATATCCATGCGGCGCGCGATCGCGTCATACAACTCCACAACGAACCAGATCCTTTCCGTGAAAAAGCACGGCTACTTCAACCGTCCGCTCATAAAATTTTCGAGCTCATACTGATCGCCCAGAATTTTTACCATATCCAGGCAGACAGGCTGTTTTTCATGAAAGCACAAACGCCGTATGCACAACAGCGCCGTGCCAACGGGGACATCCAGCATTTCCGATTCGGCAAAATCGGATGCCTTGGCCCATATGCTGTCCTTCGCGGCGTCGATCGTGATGCCGTAGCGGCGTTCCAGAAACTGATACAGGGCGGAAAAGGATTCGCTCGTCTGTTCCATCTGAGGCACCAGCGCATAGGGGATATAATTCGTCATGAGCGCCACGGGCTTTTCATCCGCCAATTGTACGCGCTGCACACGGGCAAGCCGGTCGCCAAAGGGCAGTTGCAGTTCGCCGGAAAGTTTCTCATTGGCCGCGATGACATCTATATAGATACTCTTTGTACGAACCGTATACCCTTTTTTTCGCAGAGACTCGGTCACGGAGGTCACTTTGCTCAAGTCCTGGGTCGTTCGGAAATTGCGCACCATCGTGCCGCGCCCCTGCTTGATATCGGCAAGCCCGTCGTTGGACAGGGCTTTCATCGCCCGCCGCACGGTCGTGCGGCTTACGCCGAACATCTGTTCCAGTTCCGTTTCGGTCGGCAGCACATCTCCTACCGGGTATTTTCCCGTTCGGATGTCCTGCTTGAGTTGTTCGTATAAACGCATATACGCGGCCGGTTTGCCCATGTGTGCTGCCTCACTTCAAACGAGTTCGTCCAAGATTTGAACTTATCATAGCAGATTGTGCGGAAAGGTACAAGCTGAGGTGCACGGAACAACCGCATAAGAAGATGTCAACGCCGATTTGAATTTGCAGGTTTTTGTCTGTGCCCCCTTTCGTGCGTTTTGTCACTGGCGCTGACAGATATGGGGTCTTTCTGTGCACCGTTGCGCAGACAATGCCGAATTTTCGTGTTTACCATTATTTACCGCTTCCCATAAACCAGTTGAATGATTCCGCAGAATGAGAATTAATTAGTCTGAGAAACAGTAAGTTTATACTGGCCATATCGTTATCGACAAAAATGAAATTCTTATTATTACATGACAGCCCGTATTGGGCCTACCCATCTCACCGTATTTTAATACAGCGACGCTATATTTTAATAGTAGTTGTAATTATTAATGAGAAGGGTGAGTTTGTTTTGAGTCTTGGCTCGTTGATGGATTTTTTCCTACATATGGACAAATATTTAAGTGTGCTCATCAACCAGCACACCACCGTTGCATATGTTTTTTTGTTTGTGGTCATTTTTATTGAAACCGGTCTGGTTATTTGCCCGTTTCTGCCAGGGGATTCCTTAATCTTTGTAACGGCGGCTTTAGCAGCCGCCGGTGCGCCAATTTTTTCTCCATTTGTATTGCTCTTGCTCTATGCTGCCGCAATCTCCGGCGATACACTCAATTATCATATTGGCCATTTGTTGCGAGAAAAAATAAAAAGGCGTACACATCTTGTGTTTGTAAGAATGGAATATTTAGACCGTACGCAGCGCTTCTTTGAGAAACACGGCGGCAAAACAATTACCATTGCACGTTTTGTACCGATTATCCGAACCTTTGCCCCATTTGTTGCCGGGGCAAGTGAAATGCCATATCGATGGTTTTTAGGGTATAATGTTCTTGGAGGAATATCATGGGTATCGGTTATGTTTGCCATTGGGTATTTCTTTGGCAATATCCCGTATGTGAAAAATCATTTTAGCCTGGTGGTTGTGGCGATTATCGTAATCTCTGTGTTGCCAGCAATCCTTGCATTTCTTAAAAGCAAGATGGAGACACGAAAACACAGGAAAGAGAACGTGTAATCTTTTTAACTCGTGATTGAGGATGATAAGAACCGGAATGGGGCGGTTCGTCAGTAAGAATAGCGAGCAGTACCATAAAGGTAACACAGGCGCGGCGGCGAATCTGTATGCGTATGCAAATTAAAATCCTGTAAGATACAGTGATCCGGATGGCCATTCGACAATAGACATAATTATTAATATTTTTAGTGTGGTGTTGTGTTTTGTGAGTTTTGTCACGCCCGCCAAGGTGCCAATTATTATAGCTAATTTGGCTCTTGGAGGATGGACGATAGGATGGGCGGTATATGCATTGTACAATGACAATAGGCATTATAGGGGACAAATTAGAGTGGCACGTATGGCAATTGATACTATAAATATTGTAATGGTAAGTGGCTGTGTGGGCATACGTCTGTATCGATTAAAATCTTTAGGGCTTATTGGAAAATGGGCGGTGGTGGGAACCGTAAGCGATATATTGAGTGCTTGGTTTGGCGTGCCCTGGTCTATAGCTAATTCAACGGCGTCTGCGTGTAATATAAGTTTTTGAAAGAAGTTTTTCTGAATTTTGCAAACTTCGTTCCAAGTAAACGGCGTTTTTCCGCTGACTTTGTTTGAAAGGGCCTTTGCAGATATGCTCAACTCATCGGCAATGCGTTTGTATTTAAGGCCTTTTACTGCGACAGCGGCCCTTAAATTTGGGTAAGACACGTAATCACCTCCAGAAGTACCAAAAATGGAATCTTTACCATAGCACAGTACCTCAAAAGGAACTTTCAAACAAGGAAAACAGAAAAATGGTTCAAATAACGGAACTAAAATTCTTGACCGAAAACGCAACCTTGTGTATAATTGTGTCAAGGATGTGGTTATATGGGATTGGATGAGCGGCTTAGCTACTTAAGAAAACAGAAGGGTGTTACGATCGAGCAGTTATCAGATCGTTCCGGTGTCCCGTTGAGTACAGTTAAGAAGATATGCGCGGGAATCACCGCCAACCCGAATCTTGAAACAGTGAAAATGCTTGCCAAGGCCTTGAATTGTAGATTAGACGATTTAGATGACGAGTCAGCGCAAAATCAAGAAAGTTTATCCCGAGACGAGCAACAACTGATAGATGGCTACCGAGAACTTAGCGCGCAAGGTAAAGAATACATACGTCAGACCATGAGCATGGCTAAAAACACTTATAAAAAACGTATTAGTTCTACCGATATGGAAGCTGGAACCTAGAAAATAAACCGCCTGTGCGGGTTGACATAAAGAAAAAATTGACAACTTGGAGAGGGTAAAAATGTTTTTCACTGTACTCGGATGGATCGCGTTCGCTTTGTTTATTTTAGGGCTGATCGTTCCAAAGACAATTTTCATTTCAAAGAAAAAGACACGCAAAAGTTCTTTACTTTATTTGCTGATCGCGATAGTTTGCTGGATCATCGCGGCAATCATCAGCGTGGCAACCGCCAAACCCGCCGCCGTCTCGCTGAGTTCCAGTTCTTCTTCAGCATCTTCTGTGGCTTCGGTTTCAAAATCCTCGACTGGATCGGTTAAACCGGCACCGTCGTCCGCGCCAGCAACTCCTTCCACTATCAGCGTAAACCAGACACTTTCTGACGGATATTATACGGTCGGTGTGGATTTCCCTGCCGGAACCTATAATTTCACGGCGGCTAGTGGCTCCGGCAATGTCATCACCACGGACGGTGAGATCAACGAGATCATGGGCGACCAGGGGGACAAGACCTTTAACAACGCCAAACTGCAAAATGGTACTGTCCTGTCCGTCTCTGGCGTTCAGCTTCAGATCGCATCCTCAAATGCTTCCGGAGCGACCCTCAAGCCCCGCAACCAATCCGGTCTTGTGACTAAGCAACTAGCGGCTGGCAACTATACGGCCGGCACTGATTTTCCGGCGGGCACCTATGATCTCACCGCTGTTTCTGGTCAAGGAAACGTCATATCGCAAAACGGCACTCTTCCGCTCAATGCCATCATGAGTACAGATGACAGTGACGGGATGAGCACAAAAACCTATAAAAATGTGACATTTAAAGCCGGAAATACTCTCCAGATCACGGGTGTTACTATTTCTATTTCTCCAAGCAAATAATCAAAAGGGATATAAAAATCGCCCCGACCGTTTTTGGCCGGGGCGTATTTGTGAGAAGGTGAGACAATGAACGCGGTTGCCTATGCAAAATATTCAAGCGACAACCAGCGGGAGGAATCCATTGACGCCCAGGTGCGGGCCATCCGGGAATTTGCCCAGCGTGAGGGCTACACCCTTTTAGAAGTCTACACGGATGAGGCGCGCTCGGCTACCACGGATAACCGGCCGGCGTTCCAGCGGATGATCGCGGACGCGGCGGCGGGGGAGTTCAAGGCCGTGATCGCCCACAAGCTGGATCGCTTCAGCCGTGACCGGTACGATAGTGCCTTTTATAAGCAGGCGTTGGAAAAGCGGGTGTGCGCCTGGTGTCCGTGCTGGAATACTTGGACGACAGCCCGGAATCGGTAATCATGGAATCCGTGCTCGAGGGCATGGCAGAGTATTACAGCCGCAATCTTGCCCGCGAGGTGCGCAAGGGCATGAACGAGAACGCCCTCAAGGCCAAGCATAACGGCGGCATAGCACCTTTAGGGTATGATGTGACACCGGTAAGGGGTACGCCGTAAACGAGGCAGAGGCGGTCACTGTGCAGCGCATATTTGCCCTATACGCGCGGGGCTATGGGTATGGCCTCATCATTGACCAGCTCAACGCCGAGGGGAGAAAGACGAAACGGGGGCAGACCTTCGGCAAAAACTCCATCGCGGAAATATTACGAAATGAAAAATACATAGGCCGATACGTCTTCAACAAGCGGCTGAAAAAAGGATCGAACCGGCAGTATAAACCAGATGACCAGATCACGCGCATAGACGGTGCGCTGCCGGCTGTCATCGACAAGGACACCTGGTTCAGAGTGCAAGCCATACTGGAAGGGAGAAAGCGTATGCCAAGGCAATCAAATGACCGCGTGTATATTTTGAGCGGCAAGATTTTTTGCGGGGAGTGCGGCGCGCCATATGTCGGGGCCGGGTATGTCGGCGGCCGGGGCGGCAAGCGGTACTACCAGTACCAGTGCACGAACGCCCGGCAAAAGAAGTGCACCGGCAAAGCAATCCGCCAGACCGCCATTGAGCAGTATGTGCTCGATCAGATACGGGACAAGCTGCTTACAGACGATCAGATCGAGAATATAGCTAATATCGTTGTGACCGAAAAGCAAAAGCAGGAACGGCAGCGAGGTGTCGCACTTCCGGAACTGAAAAAGCGGTCGGCAGAACTCAAGGCGAAAATCAGCAAGCTGCTGGATTTGTACCTTGAGGACGGCATAGACAAAGATACCCTCAAGGCCAAAGTCAACCCAATGCAGGACGAAGCGGACGCACTGGACAAGCAGATCGTGGTTTACGAGCAGTTGGATGCGGGGGACGGCGGCAAAGAGGAGATAAAAAAATATCTGCATGCCAGGCAGAAAAGCCTTGAACATGCAGATACAGCGTCCTTACAGGACCTTGTCGATGCTTTTGTAAAGCGGGTCGAAGTGTACGACGATCATTTTGACACAGTCCTAACAGTGGACAGTGTTAAAGTTGGTGGAGGCGAGGGGAGTTGAACCCCTGTCCGAAAGCACATTCACAAAGTTTTCTCCGAGCGCAGCCGCTTATTTAAATAGTCCCGCAGTGCATCCCCAAACGGCAGGCTATGCGCATTGGCAGCCCTTAAATACACATCCGCTGCAAGGGCAACTGACGGATGCGTTCACCGCTAAATGACGTTCAGATCCTAGGCCGCGGTACTCTCAGGCTGAACGTGCTGCTTTAATTAAGCAGCAAGCGCCTCCTCGGAACGACCGAAGTTGACGCGGATAACATTATCTTTCGCATTTAAAATGCATGCGGAGGTTTATAGCGGTACCGCACCGCTGCTCGCTTACTTTGTTTCCGTACCCCCGTCGAAACCTTTACGCCCCCATGTTGATTATAAAAAATGTGAAAGGAACATCAGGTGCAGCCATTGGTCGCAAAGGGCAAACCAAGTGGCACAATGCGGATCGATGCGTGTTGGATCTCCCCGCGCGGTTTCCGTGGTAGCCAGTGACAGGCCATGTCCACCTTCGGGATAGATGTGCAGTTCAAGCGGCACATGGTGTTTTCGCAGAGCACCTGCAAACAACAGGGAATTTTCGACCGGGACCGATTGGTCGGCGGCAGTGTGCCACAGGAAAGTGGGCGGTGTGTCCGGTGTCACCTGGTTTTCCAGAGAAAGACGTTTTTTTTGCGCGTCTTCCGCATCATCGCTCAAAAGGCTTGCACAGGATTTCGCGTGTGCGAACTGTGTGAAGGAAATGACCGGATAGGATAGAATGAGCGCGTTTGGGCGGATGTCGTCCGGATGCAGGCCAAGCTGCGCAGACAGCCAGTGCTGTCGCCAAAATGTGCCCAGACAGGCGGCCAGATGTCCCCCGGCGGAAAACCCTGCCACGCTCAGTGCACCCTTGTCCACATGAAACTGCGCGGCGCGCTTACGAAGCAGAGCCACGCCCGCCGCCAGTTCCAGCAGGGCAGTCGGCCAGCGTATCGGCGCCACGGAATAATTCAGTACAAAAGCGTTGTATCCGTGTGCCATGAATGCCAGAGCAACCGGTTCCGCTTCCCGAAACGAAACGAACTGATAGCTGCCGCCCGGGCAGATCAGTACGGAAGGCCGCGTGTGGTTCGGGCCGAGTTCCTCGGCATTGTCCGGGCAGTAGGCGGTGAGCGTCGGCTCGCGGTAGGCGGCCCGGCTGCCGGTCAGGCCGGCCTGCAGGCTGTATGCCTCCCGCTGTATGCGCAAATCATCCAGCGGTTCCGCCGCCAACACAGGGAAGACTTCACGCAATCGGATGATTTCATATTGCATGCGGTTCCCTCCTGCCGGTTAGCGGTTGCGCTCTTTGATGGCGCGGTCGATCTCGCGCGATGCGTCGCGCTTGGCGATGTCGGCGCGCTTGTCATACAGTTTTTTGCCCTTGCAGAGCCCGATCTCGATCTTGACCAGCGGCCCTTTGAAATAGACCTCCAGCGGAACCAGTGTGAGCCCCTGCTGCTTGAGCTGGCCAAACAGACGCATGATCTCACGTTTGTGCATGAGCAGCCGCCGGCGGCGCAGGGGGTCGCGGTTGAAAATGTTTCCCTTTTCATAAGGGCTGATGTGCATGCCGCGGACGAACAGCTCGCCGTTGTCGATGTCGCACCAGGCGTCCTTGAGGTTGACCCGACCGGCCCGAACCGATTTGACCTCGGTGCCGAACAACTCGACGCCCGCTTCAAACGCCTCCTGCACAAAATAATCGTGCCACGCTTTTTTGTTTTTGGAAACGCTGCGTTTCTCCACTCGCGCCATGCCTGCTCCGCCTCATCTGTTCCGTAGGGTAACCCATATTGTATACCAAAACGGACGGATTTGCAAGTGTTTCTCAGTAGGAAACCACTTCCGTTATTTGACTGCCAGCCGCATTCGATAACAAAAACGGATGGCGACACGTTTTTTCCCCATGGCGGTGCGGACCTTTTCTTCAAAAGCGGTGTAAAGTGTCCGTGCCTCTTCCACACCGGTTTCCAGCAGGTGCTGAAGATCGCCTTGGCTGAGCGCCAGACCAAGGAACCGTTCAGCGTCTGTTTCTTCCGTCTGTGAGAACAGCACCTCGCGCGCATAGCGGAATGTTCCGCTGTTTTGCAGGTTTTCAAGGTGCTTGCTTTTGTCCCAGTGCGTATAGTGCCCTTGGGTTTTTGGGTTTTCCGCCTGCATGCGGTGCAGAAAGAAAAACAGTTTCTCGTAGGCCTGCTCGGCTTTCCAGTTGCAGACGGGCGGCCAGTCGCAGTCGAACGCGGCGAACACGCCGTCCGTTTTGAGGATGCGCGCGATCTCCGGAATGGTTTTCTCCGGGTTCATCCAGTGGAAAGACTGGGAGCAGGTCACAAGGTCCACACTCTCGTCCGGCAGGCCGGTGGCATCCGAATAAGCCTGCACAAAGCGGATGGACGGCTGCCCCGCTGTGCGTGCGCGCGCGCGTGCGAGCATGTCGGCGCTTGGTTCCACCCCTACGACCGCATCGGCATAGTCGGCCCAAGCTGCGGTGGACAGGCCGGTGCCGCAGCCGATATCCACCAGAGTCGTCGGCCGGTGCCCGAGATATTGCAGCAGGATGGCGCGTGCGTCCGGTGGCAGGGCAGGGCGCACCCGGTCGTAAAGACCGGCAAAGTTCGAGAAGCGATTGGCATTTTGGTGTGCTTTATCCATCATGGCTCCTTTGTATCGTATATCAACCGTTTTCCATAAAAGAATAAGGGTGTTTTGCTCAAATTGCAAGCGGGGGAAACGACAGAAAAAATCCCCGGCGCAGGCCGGGGGGAAAATGAGAACAGATGATCTATAAAGAAAAGAGGAGAGGAAGAATGAAAAAGCATGGCCTTAGTATACGGCGCAGGTGTGAACGGCCTGTGAATCGGGTGTAAAGAAACAGACCGGCCCGTGCCGCATCCGGGCATAAAAAAACCCCGGAATGACCGGGGCCCCAAGATAAGTCAGATCAGAAAAAGGAGAGGAGGAAAAGATGAAAGAAGATGCTTATATAGTAAAACAGGTTTATGAATATGCTGTGAACATGCTGTTAAAAAACACCGCGATTTAAGCAGATACGGGTATACACCCCGTGGAGACAGGGTGGCAGAGGAAACAGGCGACCCCGGTGCCGTCAAACGTTCCGGCACAGTGGCGTGCGGTGTGCTCATCGGCGAACAGCCCGAACACGGCCGTGCCGCTTCCGCTCATGCAGGCACCGACGGCCCCGGCGGCGCGCAGGGTGCGGCGGATGGATTCCACGGCGGGCAGCGGGCTGGCATTGGCAAACGCATTGTCCAGCGCCGCGCCGATAGCATCCAGACTGCCGTCTTCCAGTGCGGTAAGGAGCGCGCCGGTGCGCGGCGGGCATCCTGTGGGCAGGTGGTCATAGGCGGCGTAGGCGGCGGCGGTGGACATGCCGATGGGCGGTTTGACGATCAGCATGGAGCAGGCCGGCAGCACGGGTACGGGGGACAGAAGTTCGCCGATACCCCGCGCGCGCAGGGTGCCGCCCGTCAGGCAAAACGGTACGTCCGCCCCTGCCGATGCGCCTGCCCGCAGCAGCGCGTCTTCGGGCAGGGGGGAAAAGAGCGCGCACAAGCCGTGCAGCACGGCGGCCGCGTCCGCGCTGCCGCCTCCCAGTCCCGCCTGCGAGGGAATGCGCTTGCGGATGAAGACCGACACGCTCTGCGCCGGCAGGCCCGCCGCGTCAAAATAAGCCAGCGCGGCGCGGTGGGCGATGTTGTCCCCGCCCTGCGGGATGGATGTGTCGTCGCAGCGCACGGATATGGTCCCGTCGGCCGTTTTGGACAGTTCCACCGTATCCGCCAGCGAAACGGACTGCATTACGGTGTCCAGCTCATGGTAGCCGTCCGCACGCCGCCCGGTGATATCCAGCGACAGGTTGATTTTGGCGCTGGCCTGTAAGACGATTTGTTTCATCACCGGCTCCCAAACAGCGCAAATGTGTGGATGTCGATCGCTTTCACCGGGCACATCTCATGGCAACAGAAGCAGCGGATGCAATCGGTGTAGGCGATGTGCGCCTTTTTCTGCTCGATGCGGATGACATGGCGCGGGCAGCTCTCGGCACATTTGCCGCAGCCGATGCATTTGCTCCGCACAATCACGGGGCGCGGAGTGAGCAGCTTTTTCAGCGGCTTGCGCAAAAACGCAGGTACCCGGATATTTTCCATGAAATCCAGCGAAGCGGAATCCGGTTTTTCAAACAGCGTGAGCAGGGTTTCCGCCCGTTCGCCCACAATCTCGAGCGCGCCGATCTCGGCGGGGCAGAGGCTGCGTTTGATGGCGGCCGCCAGCGTGGGCACTTCTTCGGCGGAGAACCCGATGATGCGCGCCATGACCAGATCGAGCGCATGGGCGTTAAGCGCCGCGCCGGTGATGCCCGCCGCTTTCGGTTTGCCGCCCGACGGGCCGTTGCCTTCCATGCCCACGATGCCGTCGATGAACGCGAAGGTGGGCCGCACCGTTTCGCACAAATCCACCAGCATGTGCCCGAAGTCTTTCTTGTCCGGGAACCGGTAGTGGAACTCGGGCTTCATCAGGCCGGGAATGGTGCCGAACAGGTTTTTCACCGCGCCGGAAAAGCCGGTCATCGCATGGGTTTTGAGTTTGGCGGCCGAGATGACGACATCCGCTTCGGCTACGGGACGGATGATCTGAAACGAGCGGCAGCGCTGTCCGTTTTCATTCACGCGTTCCACCGCGTCGGTCGTCTCGTTGAGCGCCGCGCCCTCTTTTTCCGCCGCCTCCGCCATGCCGGTGGCGGCATAGATGCCCCGCAACGCCGCGCGGGTATAAGGGCCGCCGGGGCTGTCGGCGATGGTGACGACGCCACCTCGCTTTTTGACGGCGCGCACCAGCGCGGCCACAAATGCAGGATGGGTGGTGGTGGCTTCATCCGGTGTGCGGCGCATCAGCAGATTGGGCTTGATGAGCACCTTCATGCCCGGTTTGATGAGGAAATCGTGCGGGTCGAGCGCGTGGAAGTGGCGCTCGATGACCGCATCGAGCGCAGACGGGTTGTAGTCCTTACAGGTGAGCAGCGACACTCTCTCCATGGTTGGCCTCCCGGATGTTCTCCATAAAGTCGGCGATGCGGGCCACCGCCTGGGTGATATGTTTGATGGAATAGCTGTAGGAGATGCGCACGAAGCCTTCGCCGCTCTCGCCGAACGCGGTGCCGGGCACCACGGCCACCTGTTTCTCGAACAGAAGCCGCTCGCAGAACTGCTCGGATGAAAGCCCCGAGGCTGTGATGGACGGGAAGACGTAGAACGCCCCGCGCGGCTCGAAGCAGGGCAGGCCCGCGCGGTTGAGAGCGTCCACAATAAAGCGGCGGCGCAGGTCGTATTCGTCCACCATGCGGGCGATGTCCTCGTCGCCGTTGCGCAGGGCCTCTACCGCTGCATACTGGCTGGCGGTGGGGGCGCACATGATGGCAAATTGATGAATCTTGTGCATGCAGGCCAACACTTCGTCCGGCCCGCAGGCATAGCCCAGCCGCCAGCCGGTCATGGCGTAGGCTTTGGAGAACCCGCCCACCAGCACGGTCCGTTCGCGCATGCCGTCCAGCTCCGCGATGGAAACATGCTTTTCCCCGTAGGTCAGTTCACCGTAGATCTCATCCGAAAGCACAAAAATGTTGGTATCCCGCAGTACGGCGGCGATGGCTTCCAGATCGTCGCGGTCGAGCACGGCGCCGGTGGGATTGTTGGGGAACGGCAGCACCAGCAGCTTGGTGCGCGGCGTGATGGCGGCGCGCAGCGCGTCCGCCGTGAGCTTGAACTGGTCTTTGGCCTGCGTGCGGATGCGAACCGGCACGCCGCCCGCCATCAACGTGAGCGGATGGTAGCAGACAAAGCTTGGTTCGGGGATGATGACCTCGTCGCCCGGCTCCACCAGCGCGCGAATGCACAGGTCGATGGCTTCGCTGCCGCCCACGGTGACGATGGTCTCGTGCTTGGGGCTGTATTCCAACCGGAAGCGGCGACTGAGGTAGCGGCAGATTTCCTGCCGCAGCTCCATCAGCCCGTCGTTGGATGTATAGTGGGTGCGCCCTTTTTCCAGCGAGTAGACGCCCGCGCTGCGGATGTGCCACGGCGTGACGAAATCCGGTTCGCCCACGCCCAGCGAGATGACGTTGTCCATCTCCTGCACCAGATCGAAGAACTTGCGGATGCCGGAGGGGCGGATGTCCAGCGCTTTTTTGGAAAGGATGGAACGATAATCTAACACAGCGAAATCTTCCCCCTTTCGTCGGGTTCCTCCGCACCGAACGGCACGCCGTTGTCCTTATATTTGCGCAGCATGAAATGGGTGGCGCAGGAGAGCACGTTGTCCAGTGGCGCAAGGCGCTCCGCCACAAACAGCGCCACGTCCTTGAACGAGCGGCCCCGCACCGTGACCGCCAGGTCGAACCCGCCGGACATGAGGTAGACGCTTTCGACTTCCTCGAACTGCATCACGCGCTCCGCCATCTGCTCAAAGCCGAAATCGCGCTGCGGGCTCACTTTTACCTCAATGAACGCCGTGATGTGGTCTTTGTCCACCTTGTCCCAATCCACCAGCGCCCGGTAGCCCTTGATGATGCCTTCCTGCTCATACCGCGCGATGGTCGCGGTCACTTCCTTTACAGGCAGGCCCAGCATGGCCGCGATCTGCTCGTTGGAAAGGCGGGCGTTTTTCTCCAGCAGCGACAAAATCTTATCCATTCCGCTTTGCTCCTTACAAAAAAGGCAGTCGATATTCCCGGTTTACACGCAAAAAGAAAAAGCCGCGGCGCTAAAAAGCCGCACGGCCCGGATGTGTTTGCACCCTTGCAATCTCCCGCCATTATACCCCAAACCAGATGCGATTGCAACGGCGGGCGGACACGGCCCGCTTTCAAGCTCAAAGAAGCGCAATTCGAAATCACAGGCATACAGCCTGAACGGGCGGCCTTAAGTTCAGGCGGGATTAGACGCACCGATAGGCGCACAGCCTGAAACAGGTTCGGCCCGCATTTTTTACAGATGTCTGAACGTGGGTTCCGCCAGCTCGAAAAAACGGCGGGCGGCGGTGGAAAGATAGCGCCCTTTCAGGCGGATGAGCACCATCTGCGTGCGCAGACGCCCGTGCGCGATGGGCTTTCCGGAAAGGCCGCTTTCCCGCGCAAGGGCCGAGTGTGGCACGATACCGATGCCGTATCCCGCCCGTGCCCAGTTGATGGCGGTGCGCGCGTCGTCGCTGGTGCAGCAGACCAGCGGCGCAAAGCCTGCCTCGCCGCACGTCTCGCGCACCAGCTGCTCGAACCGCCGGTAGAGAATGAGCCGCCGGCCGCGCAGATCGGCGACCGACACCTGCTCCCGCCCGGGAAACGGGTCTTCCCCCGCGAACGCGGCCATCATCGGTTCCGGCTCGGCATACCGGCAGTCCAGATGGGTGCTGTTGAACGGTGTGCGCACGATGCCCAGCTCAATACGCCCGCCTTTCAGATAGTCCAGAATCTGGAACGTATTGCCCTCGTGCAGTTCGAACAGCACGTCCGGATACCGCTCGTGAAACGCGTTGATGTGCGCGTCCGGCAGGCCGGAGGACGACACCGCGCCCAGCACCAGCGTGCCCGTCAGCCCGGCCTTGTAATCCTGTATCTCACGCCGGGCCGAATCTGCCATCGCCAAAATCTGTTCCGCGCGGTTTTTCAAAATCTCGCCCGCGTCCGTCAGCCGGATGGCGCGGTTGCCGCGCTCCGCCAGCCGCACGCCCAGTTCCTCCTCCAACTGCCTGAGCTGCTGGCTGAGGGGCGGCTGCGCCATGTGCAGCCGCCTGGCTGCGGGGGAAATGCCGCCTTCTTCCGCAATGGCAAGGAAATATCGCAGCTGCCGCAGATCCATTGCATTTACCTCCATATCGTTTTCATATGGGTATCATTCTAAAAGCATATTTTTCGTATGTCAAGAAATGTGGTATTCTGGATGAAGCCAATCAAGATGATGGAGATGAGCCCGTATCATGTGGAAACTTGCACGCTACCTTAGGCCCTACCGCAGGGAATGTATCCTCGGCCCGCTGTTCAAGCTGCTGGAGGCCATTTTTGAACTGCTGCTGCCCACGCTGATGGCCCTGATGGTCAACAACGGCGTTGCCCGGCACGACCGCGCCTATGTGTGGCATATCGGCCTGCTGATGGCGGGCATGGCGGTGCTGGGCTGCGCGAGCGCCTTCACCTGCCAGTTTTTCGCCGCGCGCGCGTCGCAGGGGTTCGGCACGGTGCTGCGAAACGATTTGTTCAAACATATCTCGTCGCTCAGTATGCGGCAGATGGATGCGTTTGGCACGGAAACGCTCACTAACCGCCTGACCAACGATGTCACCACCCTCCAGACCGGCGCGGCCATGGCCATCCGCCTGCTGGTGCGCGCGCCGTTCATCTGCATCGGCGCCATCGTGATGGCGCTCATTCTCAACCGGCAGCTTGCGCTCATTGTGATCTGCGCCACGCCGATCTTTGCGCTGCTTCTGTATCTGTTCACCAAATATTCCACGCCGCTCTACCGCGCGTATCAGAAAGGGCTGGACCATCTGGCCGTGGTGGTGCGGGAGAACCTCGCCGGTGTGCGGGTCATCCGGGCGTTTGCCAAGGTGCCGCAGGAGAAGCGCCGCTTCGCGGATTCCAACGACAGCCTGACGGCCACCGCGCTGCGGCTGGGACGCATCTCCGCGCTGCTCAATCCGCTCACTACGCTGGTGGTGGACGCCGCCATTTTGTTCGTGCTGTGGTTCGGCGGCCGGATGATCGGGCAGGGTACGCTGATGAAGGGGGAAATCATCGCGTTTGTCAATTACATCACCTATATTCTTATTGCCATGGTGGCGCTTTCCAACCTCATCATCCTGTTCACGCGCTGCGCGGCTTCGGGCCGCCGGGTGGCGGAGCTGTTTGCCGTGCAGCCCGATATGGAACAGGCGGAAGGCCCCGTGCCGGAACCGGATGCGGACGCGCCCGCCGTGGAGCTTGTACATGTGGATTTCAGTTACGGCGGGGGCAAGGCGCTGGAGGACATCAATCTGCGCGTACTGTGTGGGCAGACGGTGGGCATCATCGGGGGCACCGGGTCGGGCAAGAGTACGCTGGTGAGCCTGATCGCGCGGTTTTATGACACGACGGGCGGGGAGATCCGCCTGGGCGGCGTGCCCATCCAAAAACTGCCAGACGATGCGCTGCGCAATCTGGTCTGCATCGCGCCGCAAAGGACGGTGCTGCTCACCGGCACCATTGCGGAAAACATCCGGATGGCCAGGCGGGGCGCGACCGATACCCAGGTGAAAGCAGCCGCCGAAATCGCGCAGGCGGTGGAATTTATCGAAAAGATGCCGCAGGAATATGCATCGCGGGTGGAACGCGGCGGTGCCAACCTTTCGGGCGGGCAGCGCCAGCGCATCGGGGTGGCGCGCGCCGTGCTGGCCGACGCGGACATCCTCATTCTCGATGACGCGTCCAGCGCGCTCGACTACGGCACCGACGCGCATATGCGCGGTGCCCTGCGCCGGGCGCGGGCGGGCCGCACCACCATCCTCGTGTCACAGCGCGCCGCCGCCATCCGGGACGCCGACGTGATTCTGGTGCTGGACAACGGCCGCGTGGCGGGATTTGGCACGCACGAAACGCTGCAAACGGGATGCCCCGCCTACCGGGACATCCTGGCTACCCAGGCTTGAGGAGAGCGGATGTGATGAACAAAAAGAAAACAGGGAACGAACACATCCTGCTGCGAACGCTCGGCACATTGGGCGGCGGCAAAGGCATGTGGATACTGGCCGCCGTGTTTGCCGTCATCAGTGCGCTGGGCATGCTTGCGGCGCCGGCCATCATCGGTGTGGGTATCGACAGCATGTTCCGCGGTGACCGCTCATTCACCCGGCTGCTTGGCTATGTCGCACTGCTGGTTCTGATCTATGGCGTGTCGGCGCTGTTCCAGTGGCTGCTCGGCAGGGTAACCAACCGCATCTCTTACCTCACGGCGCGGGATTTTCGCAGGCGGCTGTTCCGCAAACTCTCTGCGCTGCCGCTCTCGTTCTTTGACCGTACCGCTCACGGCGACACCGTCAGCCGCTTTGTCAACGATGTGGACGCCGTTTCCGACGGTCTGCTGCAGGGCCTGGCGCTGGCGCTGAGCGGCGTGGTCACTACCGTGGGCGCGGTGTTTTTCATGCTGGCGCTCAGCCCGGCCATGACCATGGTGGTGGTGCTGTTCGCGCCGCTTTCCGTCTGGCTGGCGCGGTTTATCGGCCGCAATGCGCAGAACTATTTTCGCGATCAGGCCGAGATCGTGGGCCGCATGAACGGCTTTGCCGAGGAGATTTTTGAGGGGCGGCGTGAAATGAAGGCATTCCGGTTGGCGGAGCCGTCGTTCCAGCACTTTTCGGAGATGAACCGGACACTTTACGGCGTGGGCGTGAAGGCGCAGTTCTATTCTTCGCTGAGCAACCCCGGCACCCGGGTGGTCAACAACATCGCCTACACGGTCGTGGGGGTGGCGGCCAGCTTGCTGGCCATCGGCGGGCATCTGAGCATTGGCGGCATCTCCAGTTTTCTTATTTTTTCCACCATGTTTGCCAAGCCGTTTTCCGATATTACCAACATTATGACCTATATTCAGACGGCCGCCGCGGGCGCGCGCCGCATTTTCCGCGTGCTGGACCTGCGGGACGAAATGCCCGACGCTGTTGACGCACCCGCGCCCGACGCAAAAGGCGACATCGCTTTTGCCCATGTGCGCTTTGCTTACGACCCTGTGCGCCCGCTTATCCGGGATCTCGATCTGACCATCCCGTATGGAAAGAACGTCGCCATCGTGGGGCGCACCGGCGCGGGCAAAACCACGCTGGTCAACCTGCTCATGCGGTTCTATGACGTGGATGGGGGCGCCATCCGGCTGGGAGGCGCCGACATCCGCACATTCAGGCGGGCCGACCTGCGCCGCTGCTTCGGCATGGTGCTGCAGGACACCTGGCTGTTTTCCGGAACCATCCGTGAGAATATCGCCTATGCCAAGCCGGACGCAACGGATGAAGAGGTTGTTGCGGCGGCAAAGCAGGCGGGCGCGCACGACTTCATCGGCCGCCTGCCGGGCGGCTACCGGACCCATATCTCCGATATGGGCGAGGATCTTTCGCAGGGGCAGAAGCAACTGCTCACCATCGCGCGGGTGATGCTGGCCGACCCGCCGATGTTCATCCTGGACGAAGCGACCAGCTCCATCGACACCCGCACCGAGCTGCGTGTGCAGCGCGCTATGGAGGAGCTGACCGCGGGGCGCACCAGCTTTGTCATTGCGCACCGGCTTTCCACCGTGCAGGGCGCGGATCTCATTCTGGTGATGGAGGACGGCGACATCGTGGAGACCGGTACCCACGAAAGCCTGCTTGCGCAGAACGGGGCGTATGCCAGACTGTACGCCAGCCGGCTGGAGACGCTTTGAACGGACTGCAGCCGGCATAAAAGACAGGGCCGCACCTTTTTGGGGGCGGCCCTGTCTGCGGTAGATAAAACGTGCTATTTGGTATGGCAGATGGCGTCGTTTCCGCGTTCGCCGGTGCGGATGCGCACGGCCTCCGCGATATCGAACACAAAAATCTTGCCGTCGCCGGCCTCGCCGGTGCGGGCGGTCTCGGTGATATGGTCGATTACGGTGTCCACCTGCTCGTCCGGTACCACGACCTCGATCTTGATCTTAGGCAAGAAATTCACATCCACCTCCGCGCCGCGGATGAATTCTTTCCACCCTTTCTGGTTGCCGCAGCCCATTACCTGCGACAGGCTCATACCGTTGAGGTCGAGCTTTTTCAGGATAACCTTGATGTCCTCCAGCTTTTCGGGCCGGATAAAGGCTTCGATTTTTTTCATGGCGTTTCCTCCCGCTGATTCTCAGTCCATGCCGTTGAAGGAAGGGTAGGCCGCTTCGCCGTGTTCCGACTGGTCCAGGCCCACGTCCTCGTCACGCGGGGAGACCCGGAGCTTCCGGACGGCCAGTTTGGCGACGCCGAGGGCAATGAGCGTGCCCACCACCGCCACGACGATGGTGATGCCGATGGCCGCCATCTGCCGCACAAACAGTTCGCTCTGCCCGAAGAACAGGCCGTTCCAGCGCACCGCGTCCAGCTTGGGATCGGGGTTGAAGCCCTTGAGGGCAAACAGGCCGGTGGCGATGCCGCCCCAGATGCCGCCGATGCCGTGGCAGCCAAAGGCGTCGAGCGAATCGTCATACCCGAATTTCGGCTTGACATAGGTGACGAAGAAATAGCAGATGGGGCTGACCGCCGCGCCGATGATAATGGAAGCCCAGATGGGCACGAAACCTGCGCCCGGCGTGATGGACACCAGGCCTATGACCGCGCCGGTGGACATGCCAAGCAGCGTGGGTTTCTTGTTCCGGATTTTTTCAATAAACATCCACGAGAGCAGGGCGGCCGCGCAGGCGGTGTTGGTGGTGATGAACGCGTGGACGGCCAGCGTATTGGAAGCCCCCGCGCTGCCTGCGTTGAACCCGAACCAGCCGAACCACAGCAGCATGGCGCCCAGGAACACAAAGGGGATGTTGTGCGGATGGTAGGCCGCCCGGCCCAGGTTCTTGCGTTTGCCCAGCACAAGCGCGGCGGTGAGCGCGCTCACGCCGGAGCTGATATGCACCACATCGCCGCCCGCGAAGTCGATGGCGCCGAGTTTAAACAGAAACCCTCCGCCCCACACCATGTGCGCCAGCGGGTAGTACACAATGACCGACCAGACCGCGATGAAGATGAACAGCGCCGAAAAGCGCATCCGCTCCACCACCGCGCCGGTGATGAGGGCAGGCGTGATGATGGCGAACATCATCTGAAAGATGGCGAAGCAGACCGTGGTGGGCGCATAAGCGGTCATCGCCGCGCCGCTTTCCAAGCCCTGCATGCCAAACCAGTGCAGGTTGCCGATGATGCCCGCAATGTCGCCGCTGAACGACAGCGAAAAACCGATGAGCACCCACAGAATGGACGCCAGCCCCATGCAAAAAGCGGATGACGCCATGGTGTTGAGCACGTTTTTGCGCTTGACCATGCCACCGTAAAACAGTGCCAGCCCGGGGGTCATCAACAGAACCAGAGCGGATGATGTAAGCATCCACGCAATATCGCCGGAGTTGATATTGCCCATAAAATCCCTCCTAATATTTATGGAAATTGTGGAAAAAGATGATCTCCGGTAAGGAGCCTTTCTATTATGGCATGATTGTCCTTAAATAGCAATGCGTATACGGCACAAAGATGCAGGCCGGTTCATATACTGCCTGTGGACCGCACTTTATGAAAAGGAGGGGTTGCCATGCCGCTGACAACAAGGGAATTGTTCGCGCGGATGATCCAGTGTGAGGCGGGCGGTGAAGGCGACAACGGGATGCGCGCTGTGGCAAGCGTCATTATGAACCGGGTGAACGTGTCTTACGGCGAATACATGCGGGTCAACCAGGGGAGCCTGCGCAATGTGCTGTCGCAGCCCGGACAGTTCACTTGCTTTGAAGAGACGGTGGGCGGCCAGTACAATCCGCAGAACGTGTATAACATGCGTCCCACGCAGGTGCATTACGACATCGCCGACTGGGCCATCGGCGGCGGCACGCTGGGCGCCGTGGGCGACTGCCTGTGGTATTTCAATCCGTTCAGGCCCGATTGCCCGGCCAAGTTTCCATACAACGGCACCGGCGAATTATATGTACATATCGGCGACCATTGTTTCTATTCGCCCACTGCGCTGTATGCCCAAACATAGGCAATGGCGGAAAGTGTCCACAACAACGAGAAGGAGCGTTTTGCAATGAACGATTATTTGGGAACGGGCACGGGACAGCAGCACTGCGCCTGCGAAACACCGGCCGGCATGGCCAACACAGGCGGCTCGAGCTCGGCTGCCTATCAGACCGGAACGGCGGCCACGGGCGTCACCACAGGCTACAATGCCGGTATCAGCCAGGGCGGCATGGCGGTGCTGGACAGCACCCAGTTTCTCAATGGGTATCTGCGCAGTTTTATCGGCCGGAGCGTGACGGTGGAGTTCCTGTTCGGCACCGGTACTCTTTCCGACCGTACCGGCACGCTGATGAACGTGGGGGCGAATTACATCACCCTTCGGGAATTCGGCACAAGCAATCTGCTGGTGTGCGATTTCTTCTCCATCAAACTTGTGCGTGTATACCAAGGCTGAACCCGAGGGGCGGGCGCTTGTCTTCCGGTTTCGCGTCATCCGGCGCGGAGCCGGAACCTTTTATGGAAAAACAGGGCCGCATGCCCATTTGGGCATGCGGCTTTTCAGATCCCGGGATGTTCAGGTTTTACCTGTCTGATGACCTCCCCGCGGCATCTGAACCGCGGAATTATTTTGAAACTTGCCGTTCCGCTATTTCGATGGCTTTTCGAACCATGTTGCCGCAGTCACGGCTGGAAACCGAGCCCCAGCCGCCCTCTTGCCGGACAACCTGATCGACGCCAAGCTCCTTGGCAATTTCATATTTGAGTTTTTCGCTCATCATCGGGTGCCTGCTCATTTCCAAGACCCCCTGTTCACATTTTCAGTGATTTTGCACCGCGGTTGCGGCGCAGTTCTAGTTTGCGCCGCGCCGCGCGGGATACACGCGGCAATTTTTTGCGCGCTTTCCGAAAAAAACAAAAAATCGCAAAAATGATTTTTACTTGTTGCTTTCCACCTGGCCGAGCGACACGGCTTTGAGGTAGGCGTTGATGAAGCCGTCGAGATCGCCGTCCATCACCGCGCCGATGTTGCCGGATTCAAAGCTTGTGCGGTGGTCTTTCACCAGCGTGTAGGGCATGAAGACATAGGAGCGGATCTGGGAACCCCAGGCGATCTCCTTCTGCACACCTTTAATGTCTTCAATTTTATCGTAATGCTCGCGTTCCTTGATCTCGACGAGTTTGGATTTGAGCATGCGCATGGCCATTTCGCGGTTCTGGTGCTGGCTGCGCTCGTTCTGGCAGGACACCACAATGCCGGTGGGCAGGTGGGTGAGCCGCACGGCGGAGGACGTTTTGTTGATGTGCTGGCCGCCGGCGCCGCTGCTGCGGAACACATCCATCTTGATGTCCTCGGGGCGGATATCCACCTCGATGCTGTCGTCGATCTCGGGCATGACCTCCACCGAGGCGAAAGATGTGTGTCGTCTGCCGGACGAGTCAAACGGCGAGACGCGCACCAGGCGGTGTACGCCGATCTCCGATTTGAGGTAGCCGTAGGCGTTGAGCCCCTCAATGAGCACGGAGGCGCTTTTCAGGCCGGCCTCTTCACCGTCGAGGTAGTCGAGCACCTGCACGTTGAAGCCGTGCCGCTCGGCCCAGCGGGTATACATGCGGTAGAGCATTTCCGCCCAGTCCTGGGCCTCGGTGCCGCCCGCACCTGCGTGGAACGTGAGAATGGCATTTTTGGCGTCGTATTCGCCGGTGAGAAGCGTGGCCAGGCGCATGGTGTCGATCTGCGCGCGCACGCTGTCCACCGCTTCGGCCGCTTCCGCCAGCACGGAGAGGTCCTCTTCCTCGTCGGCCAGTTCGATCAGAGCCAGCGTGTCGTCCGTTTTCCGGCGCAGCGCCTCGTAGGAGGCAATCTTATCTTTTAACTGGCGCGTTTTCTGCAAAACGCTCTGCGAGTTTTCGATATCGTTCCAAAAATCCTGCTGGGCGGCCTTTTCTTCCAGTTCCCGCACTTCGGCGCGCGCGGCGTCCAGCCCGAGGGCGCGGCCCAGATCGTCGATCTCGGGGCGCATGTTTTCCAGCCGCAGGCGCAATTCTTCAAATTGAAGCAAACCAACCATCCTCTGTATCCAAATGCATTCCGTCCATGCCGCGCCGTATCGGACGGCTGCAGACTATCTGTCATAGTATAGCGTGTTTCACCGGTGTTGTAAAGCACGGGCGCCGCGGCGGCGGAGGTTTTGAACAAAGTGTAAAAAGGTTGTAAGAAATCTTACAGAAACTATACTTCCACAGGGGGCTGTGCTATAATCGGGGTTGTACAATATTAGGAGGGCATGTTATGAAAATCAAAAAGGCGATCATTCCGGCGGCGGGCCTGGGAACGCGCGTGCTTCCCGCATCCAAGGCCATCCCCAAAGAAATGCTTCCGCTGGTAGACAAGCCGGCTATCCAGTATATTGTAGAAGAGGCGGTCAACGCCGGCATCGAGGAAATCCTCATCATCACCAACCGCAACAAAACGGTGATGGAAGACCATTTCGACCGCAGCCCCGAGCTGGAACAGAAACTGGCCGAGGCCGGCAAGCTGGACAAACTCCAGATCGTGCTGGATGTGGCCAACCTGGCTGAGATCACCTATATGCGTCAGAAAGAGACACGCGGCCTGGGGCACGCGGTGCTGATCGCCCGCCCGTTTGTAGGCAACGAACCGTTTGCCGTCCTGTATGGCGACGATGTGATCGTCGGGAAAAAACCGGCCATCGGCCAGCTTGCCGCTGCGTATGAACAATACGGCCTGGGCGTGGCGGGCATCAAGCAGGTGCCGGAGAGCGACATCCATAAGTATTCCTCGCTGGCGGTGGAGCCGCTGCACGACAGTGTGTTCAAAGTGACCGACATGGTCGAAAAACCGCAGACCCCCGACGAGGTGCTGTCCCTCTATTCCATTTTGGGGCGGTGCGTGCTGCCGCCGGAGATATTCGATATCTTGGAAGAAACGCCGGTGGGTGCGGGCGGCGAACTGCAGCTGACCGACGCCATGCGTACCCTCGCGCGCACCAAAGGCATGGTGGGCGTTGATTACGAAGGCGTGCGGTACGACATGGGCAGCAAGCTCGGTATCATGAAGGCTTCGGTGGAAGCGGCGCTCATCCACGACGAGATCAAGGACGATTTCCGCGCCTACATTAAGCAGCTGGCCCAGACGATTTGATTTTTTCGGCAGATCGGCAGATCATAAGAAGCAGACAACCCCAAAGAGTTTCATTGCCTTTGGTTTTCAGGGCGCCCGCATGGACATGCATGCGGGCGCTCCGCTTTTTGGGGCGCTTGCGTTGTTGTGCGGCCTGTCTGCTTATGCTATAATGGAGTTGGACATTTTTGTAAAACCATGTCCGCAATATTGATACGCGCATCCGGTTTCCGGCGTGCGCGTCATGGGGGCAAAGCGCATGAAAGTTCTGCTGCTGACCAATACGGCGGGGCAGGGACACAATGCCACGGCGAAAGCGTTATGCGAATATCTGGAGTCCGTCGGGGCGGAGTGCCGCATCCTTGATTCCTATCGCTACATCAGCCCCGCGCTCTATCAGACCATTGCGCGCGGCTACCTGATCGCGACCTCCATCACACCGGTGGCCTACGGCACGGTCTACCGTTTTGCTGAAAACAAGGAAAAGAACAATTCCAAATATTCAATGCTCAACGCGGCCAATTCCATCATGTCCATCAAGCTGGAACGGTTCCTGCGGCGGGAGTTCCAGCCGGACGTGATTATCTGCACCCATATTTTTTCCGCACAGCTCATCAATGCCATGAAGAAAAACGGTCGCATCCGCGCCAAATCGGTCGGCATCATCACCGATTTCACCATCCATCCGTTTTGGCAGGATGTGGAGCATATCGACTATTTCGTGACGGCGAGCGAGCTGCTCACCCGGCAGGCTGTGCGCAAAGGCATCGACGCGCGGAAGATCCTGCCGTTCGGCATCCCCATCCATCCGAAGTTTTCCGCCAAGCTTCCGAAAGACGAGGCGCGCCGGATGCTTGGGCTCGCGCCGGACTGCTTCACGGTACTGGTGATGGGCGGCAGCATGGGGCACGGCAACCTGGCGGGCGCCATCGAGCAGATCGACCAGCTCGACAACGATTTCCAGGTGCTGGCCGTCTGCGGAAACAACAAGCATGCTTATCGGAAGATCCGGCAGATGGTCACGCGCCAGAAGGTTTACACCTATGGCTTTGTGGATAATGTGGACGTGATGATGGACGCGGCAGACTGCATCATCACCAAGCCGGGCGGGCTGACCACCAGCGAGGCGCTGGCCAAAAACCTGCCTATCCTGATGATGAACCCCATCCCCGGCCAGGAGGAGCGAAATGTGGAATTCCTGGTCAACAACGGGCTGGCTGTCAATGTCACGAACACCTATCCGGTGGATGAGGCGCTCTACCAGTTGTTTCTGTACCCGCAGAAGCTCAAGAACATGGAAGCGAACATCCGGCTGGTGGGCAAGCCCCATGCCACCGGCGACCTGTGTTCGTTCGTTATGACGCTGAGCCAGAAGAGCCTGCCGGCATGAATCTGCCGCTTTCGGACGGCGTGCGGGAGATGCTGGCGGTGTTTGGCCGCGCGGGCATTGAGGCGTGGCTGGTAGGTGGCTGTGTGCGGGACGGTCTGCTCGGCCGCACGCCGAACGACATCGACATTGCGACCGCGGCCACGCCGGACCAGGTGCAGGCGCTGTTTGCCAAAACGGCGCCCACCGGTGTACAATACGGTACCGTGACGGTCTTTTGCGGGGGCGCGCAGGCGGAAGTGACGACGTTTCGCAGCGAATCCGGCACGCGGGACACGCGGCATCCCGCCCGGGTGGTGTTTGGCGCGAGCCTGCGGGACGATCTTGCACGACGGGATTTCACCATAAACGCCATGGCGTGGTACCCGGAACGCGGGCTGTATGACCCGTTTGGCGGCGAAGCCGATCTGAAGGCCGGGCTGGTGAGGGCGGTGGGCGAGCCGTGCCTGCGTTTTGCGGAGGACGCGCTACGCGTTTTGCGGGCGTACCGTTTTGCGGCGCAACTAGGGTTCACGGTGGAGCCGCGCACACGCGCGGCAGCGGTGGAAGCCATGCCGCTTGCCGCCGCCCTCAGCGGCGAGCGGGTGCGGGAAGAATGGGAAAAGCTGCTTTGCAGCCCGTGCCCTGTGCTGGCGTTCCTGCCGGAGCTGGCGGGCGTCTGGTGTGCGGTCGGGCTGCCGGTGAAACCGATGCGCCCTCCGGCAGGGCTGGCGGATGTGCCCGCCCGCGCCGCCCAGCGCTGGGCGGCGTTCGTTTTCCTTTCACGGGTGGATACCGGGAGACTGTTTGCCCGTCTGCATTTTGCAAACCGGCTGGCGGACGAGGTGCGCGCACTGGTGGGTGTGCTTTCCGGCGCGCCGCTTGCGGACGCGCCTACGCTCAAGGCGGTTTTGGAGCGGGTTCCTCCCGGTGTGCTGGACGACGGGCTGCTCCTGCGCGGCCTGCTGCTCGGTGAGCGCACGGAAGCCGCGCGCGTCCTGCTTGCCGGTATATTGGAGCGCGGTGAGCCGTATCGCGTGGAACATCTGACCCTGCGCGGCGGCGAACTGGCTGAACTGGGGTTTTCCGGCACGGCCTGCGGGCAGGCGCAGCGCGCTCTGCTGCACTATGTGCGCTTCCACCCGGAACAGAACACGCAAGACCGGCTGCGGGCGTATCTTTTGCGGCATCCGCCCGGGCAGAAACCGTAATAAAGCGGCCGCGCACCTATTCCGGTGCGCGGCCGCTTTTGCGTGGTTGTCTGACGATTTCCGTTTTACGGGCGGATGAATTCCTGTGTCCAGTAGATGGTACCGTTGCTGTTCTGCACGGCGCCTACGCCGATCTGTGTGTAGGAGCTGTTGAGAATGTTGGCGCGGTGGCCGGGCGAATTCATCCACGCGTCCATGACCGCCTGTGCGGTCGGCTGGCCGTATGCGATGTTCTCGCCGGCGGCGGTGAACGAAATGCCGAACTGCTTCATCATATCAAATGGTGAACCGTAGGTGGGCGACTGGTGGGAAAAATAGTGGTTGTCGATCATGTCCTGCGATTTCAGCCGTGCCATATTGGCCAGCGCGCTGTTCACGGTCAGCGGCGCAAGGCCGTTTGCCGCACGCTGCTGGTTGACCAGCGTGACCACCTGGCTTTCGGCCGCGCTGAGACCCGAGGCGTCGGCGGCGGGTACGGACGAAACCGCGGAAGCCGCCGCGCTGGAGGAAGCGGGTTTGGATGCGGCGGATGATGCCGGTTTGGATGATGTGGCGGCTTCTGTTTTAGACGATGCGGACGAGGAAGATGGAGCGGCCGGATTGGACGATGCCGAAGGTGTGCCGGCGGTGCAGGAAGTCCCCGGTGTGACCACCACAACCTGGGAGGAGGTGCCGGACGACGGGCAGTTCGTCACGCCCGACAGGGCCGAATTGACAGCCGAAGCGGCGGAAGAAGCATAGTAACTGCCGGTGCTGTTTGTGCCGGCTTTTTTCGCGCACGAGGCGCCTTTCTGGCCAAAGAGCGACAGTACATATTGTTGAATATCTTTACAGGTGCCTTGTACACTGCAAACGACCGTTTTGCAGGCGGATTCTACCGGATTGCAGGCGGTTTGTGCCGCCTGGGGCGATGCGGCCGCGACGGAAAACGGCAGCAGAGCCGTGGTGACGGCGACAGCGACGGTCTTTTTCAGTTGAAAACGCAAGGTGTTTCCTCTCCTTTTTGGGGGTTGGGCAAACATGACTTTGCGCGCATATGTGCAGAATATGTCGAACATGCAGGCCCAAAACGCTCGCCGCGTGCCGGCGTGCCGGTGCGGCGGCTTTCTCGTTCAGTGGCCCTGCCCGGAGGGCGGGGCACAGTGGGCGACATGTCGTGTGGTTTCGGCCGGTCGACCGGGAACGTTGGCGAGGGGCGGCTGGCCGGTGCCGCGCCCATACGTTCAGCATACCATATTTCCATGCCACGGACAACGGATAATGCTGGAATGTGTACAAAACCCGCATAAAAACCCGTCGGAAAACATTGGAAAGCATCGAAAAACGCACGGATAGAGCGTTTGCGGCCGACACGGAGCGCTTTTTTCCACAAATTGCATGGGGAGACAGGGAAAAATGGTTTGCCCTGTGGATGGAAGATTTTGTTGTTTTCCCGAACCTGTATGGTATAATACTTATAAACTGGCACATCAAACGTATACGGGCAGGAGCAGCTTATGGCGAACATCATACAAAACATCCCGGAAATCACCTTGAACGACGGACTGACCTTGCCGGCCATCGGATTTGGCACCTATCTGCTGAACGGGGCGGCGGGCGTGAACGCCATTCTCAGCGCCGTGTCGGCCGGATACCGCCTGCTGGATTCCGTGTTCAATTATGAAAACGAGGGCGCGGTGGGCGAAGCGGTGCGGCGCAGCTCCGTGCCCAGAGAACAGATGTTGATTGCGTCCAAACTGCCGGGCAGGCATCAGGCGTATAAAGAGGCGGTCGCCACCATTCAGGAATCACTGTTCCGTGCGCATCTGGACTATTATGACCTGTATCTCATCCACTGGCCGAATCCCGGCAGGAATTTGTATGTGGAGGCGTGGCAAGCGCTCATCACCGCCAGACAGTGGGGACTGGTGCGGTCCATCGGGGTGTGCAACTTCCTGCCGGAGCACATCGAACGGCTGATCCGCAAAACCGGCGTGACGCCCAGTGTCAACCAGATCGAACTGTATCCTCTCTTTGCGCAGAAAAGCCAACTGCAATGGCACCGCGAACACGGGATCGTTACCGAAGCGTGGAGCCCGTTGGGACGCAAAAGCAAGGCGTTATTTCAAAACCAGACCATTTTGGATATTGCCGCCCGACATGGGAAGACGCTTTCGCAGGTCATCCTGCGCTGGCACACCCAGCGCGGAGCCGTTCCCATTCCCAAATCCACCACGCCGGGCAGGCAGATCGAAAATATTTCCATTTTTGATTTCACGCTCAGCGAGGAAGAACTGGCCGCCATCACGGCGCTCAGCCGGCCGGACGGGCGCACTTCCGATCAAGATCCTGCCGTCTACGAAGAGTTCTGATCGGTTTCGTCCACGCCGTTTTGCATCGAGAAACCATGCGCTTCTGCAGGCCCAATGCTTGCGGAAGCTTTTTTTGTAATCAAAACAGAATATCATGCGCACAAAGCGCATAAATCCACGCATAACCGCGCATACTTTTTACAAAACAGGAGGTTTTTGCGATGGGTATTCCGTGCTTTCTGGGTGTGGACGTCGGGTCGGTGAGCACCGATCTGGTTTTGATGGATGAAACGGGCGAATTGCTGGCGTCGCTTTACCTGCGCACGCGCGGCCGCCCGGTGGAAACACTGGAGGACGGCCTGCGCCGTCTGGGCGAGGCCGTGCCGGACGCAGCGGTGCATGGTGTGGGCGCAACGGGCAGCGCCAGACAACTGGCAGGCATCGTGGTGGGGGCGGACGTGGTAAAAAACGAGATCACCGCCCATGCCGCGGCGGCAAAAGCCGTGGTACCCGACGTGCGCACGGTGCTGGAGATCGGCGGGCAGGATTCCAAGATCATCTTCATCCGCGACGGCGTGGTGGTTGATTTTGCCATGAACACCGTCTGCGCGGCGGGCACCGGCTCGTTTCTGGACCGGCAGGCCGAGCGGCTCCAGATCCCCATCGGGGAATTCGGCGGCTACGCGCTGCGCGCCAAATCGCCCACCCGCATCGCGGGACGCTGCGCGGTATTCGCCGAGTCGGACATGATCCATAAACAGCAGGCCGGGCACAGCGTGGAGGATATCGTAGCCGGCCTGTGCGAGGCGCTTGCCCGCAATTTTCTTGCCAACCTGGCCAAGGGCAGGGAGATACAGGGGCCGGTGCTGTTCCAGGGCGGTGTGGCGGCCAATGTGGGCATGTCCGCGGCGTTTGAGCGGGAACTGGGCATGAAGCTTATCATTCCCGCGCACCACGGGGTGATGGGCGCGCTGGGCGTGGCGCTGCTGGCACAGAAATCCGCGCAGAAAGGCGCGCAGAGCCGTTTTGCCGGGTTTGGGCGCACGGGGTTTGCATGCGAAACATCCGGCCTGCTGTGTACCGGCTGCGCCAACCGGTGCGAAGTGACCGAGGTGCGGCGCGGCGGTGTGGTGACCGCGCGTTTCGGTGACCGCTGCGGCAAATGGTCGGCCAAGAGCGAGGCGGTATGCGCGCGCGGATGACGGCGGCGAAAGCCGCTTTGCAGCCTGCGCCGCCCGTCTGTCTGTGGGAAACCGCGCCGCGTTCTCCCGCCGCGGGCGGGGAGGCGCGGGCGCGGCGGGAAGCACGCCCTCTGCGCGTGGGCATCCCGCACGCGATGGGGTTTTATGAGCACGGAGCGGTTTGGGCACGGATGTTTACCCTGCTGGGTTGTGACGTAGTGTTTTCTCCGCTCACCAGCCGGCAGATCCTCGACTGGGGCGTGCGTGCGACGGTTACCGAGTTCTGCCTGCCGGTCAAGGTGCTGGCGGGGCATGTGCGCGCGTTGGCCGGAAAAGCGGATGTGATCTTCCTGCCCCGCTGCCTGAGCAGCGCAGAGGGGGAGATGAGCTGCCCCAAAGCCTGCGCGCTGCCCGATGTGGTGCGTCTCAGCTTTGAAGACTCGGTGGAGGTGCTGGAGGCGGCGGTTGACCCCGACCGCTTTGCCGATGAGCATGAGGCCGTGCGTCTGGATGCGGTTGCCGGGCGCCTGGGAGTGCCGGAAGAAACCGTGCGCGAGGCGCTGGCGCAGGCCGGACGCAGTCAGGCGGCGGCTGCTCCGGAACTGTCCGGCCGGACGATCGTCCTGCTTGGGCATCCGTATGTGCTGGAAGACCCATGTATCTCGATGGAACTGGCCAAGAAGCTGCGCGCACGCGGCTTCGGCACCGTCATGCCGCGCGACCTGCCGTATAAGGAGCGGCGCGCGGACGTGCACCCGTACGACGGCAAGGCGTTTTACACCATTGGGCTGGATATTCTGGGGGCCGTTCATGTGCTTGCGCGCCGCCCGGAGGTGTGCGGCATGATCTACCTGACGCCGTTCGGCTGCGGCATCGACGCGCTGGTTGCCGCGCATGTGGAGCAGCATCTGCGCGAGGGCGCGCGGCGCATCCCGTTTATGAAGCTGACGGTGGATGAGCAGACGGGTGAGGCCGGATTCGATACCCGCGTGGAAGCCTTTCTGGATATGATGGAGGAGTAACGGATGAAGCTCACGTTCCCGCATATGGGCAATATTTACATTGCCGCCAAGGTTGTGTTCGACCGCCTGGGAGTGGAGTATGTAATGCCGGAACCCCGCAGCCGTGCCGCGCTGGAAAAGGCGCTGGAGGTGGCGCCGGAAACCATCTGCCTGCCGTTCAAGACCATCCTCGGCAATTTTATTGAGGGGCTGGACAATGGGGCGGATACCATCATTTTCGGCGGCGGGCACGGGCGCTGCCGCCTGTCCTATTTCGGCGACCTGCTGCGGGAAACGCTTGAGGGGATGGGCTATCGCTTTCATTTCCTGTTTATGGATTTTAACCGGCTTGACCCGCGGCAGATAGCGGAAACGTTTGCGCCGCTGGTGGAGGGCACCGATGCGCTGCGCATCGTCCGCGCGCTGGCGGAAGGCTGCCACACCATCTTTTCGGTTGACCGGCTGTATGCCCGCTCCTGCCGGGTGCGCTGCCGGGAACTGCACCGCGGCGATGCCGATGCGGTGATGCGCACGTTTGAACATGCCGTGCTCCACGCGCAGGATGCCGGGCGCATCCTGGCCGAGCTGCGGGCGGCGCACCGCGCGCTGCGCGCCGTGCCGCTCGACCCGGAGGCCAGACCGCTGCGGGTCATGCTGGTGGGGGAAATCTTTACGGCCTGCGAACCGTTCATCAATCTGGAAATCGAGCGCAAACTCGGGCAGATGGGCGTGGATGTTTACAATACGCTGGGCGTCAGCGCCTGGGTGCGGGATCATTTTTTCGGAAGTGTTTTTCCTTTTCTGGTGCATGGGCAGCCAAAGGTCGCTGCCGGCGCCTATGCGCACACCGATGATTTTGGTGGGCTGGGGGTGGAAAGCATCGGCAATGCCGCGCTGGCGCGCCAAAACGGGATGGACGGCGTCATACAGATCTATCCGCTCACCTGCATGCCGGAGATCGTGGCCGAGGCCGCCATGCCGTATGTGCAGCAGCGGGAGGGTGTGCCGGTGATGACGCTGGTGGTGGACGAACAGACCGGCGAGGCGGGGTTCATGACACGGCTGGAAGCCTTTACCGATATGCTTGCCATGCGGCGCGAACAGCCCCTGCTGCGTACCGGATAAACCGCACCTGGTAAACGTTTGAATGGTTTTGCCCTGTATATCCCGGCGGCGGACTCTTCGGAAGCAAAAGATTCTTTCCATGCTGTTTATAAAGGGTTCACAATTTTTGACAATATCCGTGATAAAATAGGAACAGTCAAAAGGGGCCACCATATTGAACGATTTACACCAGGGAGGTTTCGCATATGTTTGGGGATTTCTTTCACCATGACGGCGAAGACGACGAGAATAAAAACAGCCGGCCGTCTTCCGAAGAGCAGAACGGGGATGCCGACCAGTCGGAGCAGGGGAGCACCGGCCCCGGTCAGGACGACCCCTACGGCGGCAACGTACAGTACAAATGGAACTACGACGATTACCAGCGGGCGCTTGAAAAGGACAAAGGCGCGTCCGACGGAAATGAACAATACCATGCGCCGCAGGGCGGTTTTCAGGCGGTGGACCAGCCAAAGCCGCCCCGCAAAAAATCCAGGGGCCTGCGGGTGTTCGTTATTTCGGTCTGCAGCGTGTTCGGCGTGGCCGTTTTGATTCTGGCCGGCTTTGCAGTGGCCTCCATGGTGCGGGGCGGTGGGCTGAGCGGCCTGACCTCCAGCACGTCTTCGGTCAGCGGCGGCATCACGCTCACGGATAAACCCTCCAGCACGAGCACGGTCTCGGCCACATCCACCAGCACCGGGCTGCAACTGAGCGCCGCGCAGGTGGTCAGCAAGGTCAAGCAGTCGGTGGTGGCGGTGGAAACCTATGATCTGCGCTCGGTCGATCCCAGCGCGGAAGGTTCCGGCATCATCACGTCTTCCGACGGCTATGTCGTCACCAATGCGCATGTGATCTCCGGTGGGCAGAAGTTTGAAGTGGTGGTCACGGCGGCCGACGGTTCCACCAAATCGTATGACGCCAAAGTGGTCGGCAGTGACACCAGAAGCGACCTCGCCGTGCTGAAGATCGACGCTACCGGGCTTTCGGCGGCCACGTTCGGCAATTCCGACCAGGTGCAGGTGGGCGAATCGGTGCTGGCCATCGGCAACCCGGGCGGTACCGAATTCGCCGGGTCGGTGACCTCCGGCATCATCTCCGCCACCAACCGCCAGATCTCCACCAATGGTTATTCGCAGACCGTGCTGCAGACCGACGCGGCCATCAACCCCGGCAACTCCGGCGGCGCGCTGGTGAATATGTACGGGCAGGTCATCGGCATCACCTCCTCCAAAATTGAGGAAACCGGTTTTGAGGGCATGGGCTTTGCCATCCCCATCAATGTTGCGCAGCCGATCGTGGACAGCATTATCAAGAGCGGCTATGTCACCGGCCGTGTGAAGCTCGGCATCTCGGTGAGCCCGTTCACATCCTATCAGGCCAAGCTCTACAATATGCCCACCGGCCTGATGGTGGAAAGCGTAGACAGCTCGAGCGACGCCGCCGCGCAGGGCATCAAACAGAACGACATCATCACCAAGATCAACAACGTGACGGTCGCGACCGGCGATTCCTCCACATGGTATGACAATTTCTACAAAGAGGAAAGCAAATACAAGGCCGGCGACACCGTAACGCTGACGGTCGCCCGGTATACCAACGGTTCCGCCCAAACGCTGACGTTCAAGGTCAAGCTGGCGGAGGACAAGGGCGACACCTCCACGTCTGAATCCGATACGACTTCCCAGTCCGGCAACAGCAACGGCAACAGTAACGGCTACGGTTATGGCAACGGCAACAGCGGAAACAGCGACAGCAACGACGGTGGATTCTCATTTTTCAACGGCAGCAACTGAGGATATTGCGTAAAAAGCCCGCATCCACATATGTGGATGCGGGCTTTTGTTCTGCCTGCGCTTAAAAGACCTTGTTTTTGAGCTTGAGCTGCCGAATATCGCGTCCGAAGAATTTGAACATCCAGAAATCACCGATCAGCCGCGAAAAAATCTTCTGTCCATAGCGCGCTTCCAGTTCCTGTTCGGTGAGGTTGGTGCTCACGATGGTGGGGCGGCGCGCCAGTGTGCGGGTGTTGATGATGTTGTAGAATGTGCTGTTGGTAAACGAGGTGGCATAGTCGGGTAACTCGTCCAGAATGAGCAGGTCGCAGTCGTAGACCGTCTGCGTGAACTGTCCGCCGCCTCGGCCGAAGTGTTCCGCCTCGATCCTGGCAAAAATGTTTTGCGCGGTGTCGTAGATCACGCTGAAGCCGCGCGCCAGCACCTCGCCCCCGATAGCCAGCGCCAAGTGGGTTTTGCCAAGCCCGGTGCCGCCCAAAAACAGCAGGCTGGGGCTCTCGGCGGAAAAACGCTCCGCGTAGTCTTTACAGGACGTGAACACCCGCCCCATGTAGGCGCGCACCGTGGCGTCCGTACCGGGGAGGGGCGTGTCCGGATAATAAGCGAGGTCGAACGTGTCAAATGCGCGCAGAGGCAGTGGAGAGCCGGAGTTGGCGCGACGGCAGGCTTCGTCCCGCAGCAACGCACGCAGGCACTCGCAGATGCGGTCGCCCACATAGCCGGTGTCGCCGCAGAGCCGGCAGTGGGGCCTGGGGGCCAGCGCGTCGGGCGGCAGACCGTGCGCGGTGAGCAGTTCGGCGCGCTCGACCTGTAAGTCCAGGTTGATCTTTTTCAGTTTTTGGATATGGGCGGCGGCATCTCCGCCCGTAAGCATGCCGCGCACGGCGTCCACCGCTGTGGCGGCCAGTTCGTCCTGAATCTCCCGCAGGCGCGGAATGCGCGCAAACAGTTCCGCGCGGGTGCGGGCGGTTTCGTCTTCCGCTTCCTGCCGGCGCTGCTCCAGGCGGCGCATGGCCGCGTCGAACACGTCCTTGCCGTAGGCCATTCGTTCTTCCTCCTTTCACGCGGGCGTCTGTTTATTTGTCGCCGAGCAGCCGTTTCATCGACAGATCGACGTATTCGTTAATGTCGTAGGTCGCGGTTTTGCCGCCGTTCTGTCTCGGGGGTTCGCGCCGCTCGTTCTGCGCCTGCTCCACGGTGGTGAAGCCTTTTTCGTGCCAGGTCTTCAGAATGGAATTGATATAGGAAAAAGAGAGCTTGCCGGTGCGCTTGACGCAGATGTCGAACGCCGCGTGCACCAGCTCCGGCGGCGTCTGCCATTCGTTGGCCCAGCGCGTCAGGTGCTGTCGCTCCGAGGGGGTGAGCGCCCGCCCCGTGATGCCCATGATGGAACGCACCTGTCCTTCAAAGCTGTGCAGCGCTTCCAACTGCCGGATGCGCTGCTCGGCTTTCTCGTGGGTGTCGATGCCGTCCTCCGCCCAGGAGAGCGCCACTTTTTCCAGATACCGCAGGTTGGTGTGCCCGGTGGTCACACAGTATTCCAGCAGCATGAGGATGACGTCGGCCGGCAGGCCGGCGCTGTCGTACAAAAACAGCAGCGTAGAGCAGTCCGCCGGGGAGAGCAGCCGCCCTAGCAGCGTGGGGGCGGTGTCCAGCAGAAAGCGGATCTCCGCGCTGTTTTTGGAGCGGTTGACAATGTCGGTGGCGGTATATTGTGTGGGTGTTTCCAGCGCGGGGCGCGCGGGCCGTTCCGGCTTTTTCGCGGCGCTTGCAGGCGGCGCGGCTTGCGCGGCGGCTTCTGCGGCGGCGGGTGCCGGTCCCGCGTTCAATGCGAACAGTCCCCGTTCCGCCCAGTAGGCGAGCGCTGCGAGCAGCGTGTCCTCCTCCATGCGCAACGCCTTGCAGAGCGCCGCGCTTTCCTGTTCTCCGCCGCGCCGGTAGAGATAGAGCAGTACGCGCAGCGCATCTGCGGACGCGTCGTTTATGTATCGGTCGACGATGTCGCACGGCAATGCGAAAACGCCGGCTGTAAAGCCAAAGCAGACATGCAGTTTCAATCTGGTGATCCTCTTTCCGATCCTGTATGGAGGCGTTTCAACGGCGCCTGTCCGTTTATTATAGCATAAGCCGGGGCCGGACGAAAGGGCGCGGAGAGCCTGGCGGGTCGGTTGTATTTATAGAAAAGATATGGTAAAATGAAAAAAATCGATGTCGGAGATGAAGCAGGTTGGCGGAACAGGATAACCGCTATCGGGAGAGGCTGCTGGAGAGCGGCCTGAAAGTGACACGCCAGCGGCTGGCTTTGCTCGCGGCCATCAGCCAGAGCGAAACACCGCTTACGGCCGAGGAACTGTTTATGCGCCTGCGGCGGGATTTTGCAACACTGAGCCTTTCCACGGTCTACCGCGCGCTGGATACGCTCTGTGAAAAAAAGATGGTTTCCCGCTCGGTGCTGATGGACGGCGGGCGCGCCATGTTTGAGATCGCGCCGGAGACCCACGGGCACAACCTGATCTGCACGGTCTGCCACAAGATCGTGCCGATTCAGGGCTGCCCGCTGCGCGATTATGAGGACAGTCTCGCCCGCTCTACCGGATACGTGATTTCCGGGCACAAGCTGGAGGTATACGGCGTGTGTCCGCAGTGCCAAAGCAAAAGCCATGCCGTGTGACACGGCTGGTTTCGCACACGCTTCGCCCGACCGACCGCTCCCGCGCAGGGGAGCGCAACATTGCCGCAGGAGGAATGCAGCATGGAAAAGAGATTGTATCGTTCCCGTACCCAACGGATGCTGGCCGGTGTTTGCGGCGGCATCGCCGAATATTTCAATATAGACCCCACGCTGATCCGTCTTGGCTGGGTGATTTTCGCCTGCATGGGCGGCACGGGTGTGCTGGCCTACATCATCGCGGCCATTGTGATCCCGCTGAGCCCCGTCGAGTGACGGCTGTCCGATTTTTCAAAAGCGGAGGAATGTTTGTTTGATCCTGACCATTGACGTTGGAAACTCCAATATCGTGCTGGGCGGATGGAAAGGCGATGCGCTTACGTTTGTTTCCCGTATGAAGACCGACCGCGAGCGCATGCGTGACGACCATGCCGTCACGCTCAAGGGTGTGCTGGAGCTCAACGGCGTGCGTGTGGCGGAGGTGGAGGGCGCCATCCTCTCATCCGTGGTGCCGCAAGTGACCGGGTCGCTCGCCGGCGCGGTGGAAAAGCTGACCGGCAGGCGGGCGCTGGTGCTGGGCCCGGGGCTGAAGACCGGGCTGGATATCCGCATCGACAACCCGTCGCAGCTCGGGTCCGATATCGTGGCCGACGCGGTGGGCGCGTTGCAGAAATATTCCAAGCCCATCATCCTGTTCGATTTAGGTACCGCCACCACCATCGGTACCATCGACCGCGAGGGGCACTATCTTGGCGGCGTGATTTTCCCCGGCGTGCGGCTGGGGCTGGACGCACTTTCTGCCCGCACTGCGCAGCTGCCGCAGGTGGGACTGGAGCCCCCGCACAATGTTATCGGGCCGAATACCGTGGAAGCGATGAAGTCCGGCGCCGTTTACGGCACGGCCAGCTTTATGGACGGCATGGTGGCACGCATCGAGGCGCAGATGGGCGGAAAAGCGACCGTAGTCGCCACCGGCGGCATTGCGCACGAGATCGTACCGCACTGCCGCTGTGATGTGATCTATGACGCAGACCTGCTCTTGGAGGGGCTGCGCGCTATTTACCGCCGCAACTGCCCGATGAATCTGTAAAGCGCGCGGCCTGACAGCGTTTATGACGCCGTTTCTGGTAAATGCAGGATTTGCCGGGCGGCGTGTCATAAAAATACAGTTTGCGCTGCATCCTGTTAAGGAGCGGCAGCAAGGGGGAATTCTTTTTGGTAAACACGCGCAATACCGTCCGGCGTCTGGACAGGACGCGGCACATGGTGACACTTTCGCTCTTTTCGGCAATCATCGTCGTGCTGGCGTTCACACCGCTGGGCAGCATCCCACTTAGTCCCACCGTCGGCGCGACGACCGTGCACATTCCGGTGATCGTCGGGGCCATCCTGCTCGGCCCGTGGGACGGTTTGTTTCTCGGCGCGGTGATGGGTGTGGTCAGTCTGGTGCACAACACGATGATGCCAATGCCCATTTCGTTTGTATTCAGCCCGTTTCTGCCGCTTGGCAGTTGGAAGAGCGCGGTTATCGCCATCGTGCCGCGCATGTGCATCGGGCTGGCGGCGGCGCTGGTTTTCCGTCTGTTTTCCAAATGGGATAAAACCAGGCTGGGCGCGGGGATCGCGGCGGGTTTGGTCGGCTCCATCACAAATACCGTATTGGTGCTCGGCGGCATCTACTGGCTGTTCGGCGGCGCATATGCCGCGAAGATGAACATAGCCGCCGGCACGCTTGGCGGTGTGCTGATGGGCGTGGTGGCTACCAACGGTGTGCCCGAGGCCATCGTGGCCGCTGTGATTTCCACGGCGGCGGCCAAAGCCCTTTCCGGAGTGGGCAGGCGGCTGCATTGAGAATTTGAAAATCATATATCGCACCCGTTAAAAGGGAGTAGCATTTCCGCAAAATCAACATACCCGGCTTTACGCCTGGTTTTGCGGGCCCGGGCCTTGTTTGCAAGGCAAAAGGCAGTCAAGACTTTTAACATAATCCGCCCAGACGGCGACGGCATTATGTTAAGAGTCTTTTTCTATTTTCAGGCATTTGGCCGGACATTAAAGAGAAAGAGGAGGTACATCCATGGAAGAAGCGTTTGAAACGCTCTCCGCGGAGGAAACATTGCAGATGCTCTCGAGCCGCAGCGAGGGGCTGGACGCGGACGAGGCCCGTGCCAGGCTGGAGCGCGAGGGCCCCAATGTGCTGGCGGGCAAGCGCGGAAAGAGCCCGGTTCTTGTGTTCCTTTCGCAGTTCAACGATCCGCTCATCTACATTCTTCTGGCCGCGGGCATCATTTCCATTTTGCT
This sequence comes from Ethanoligenens harbinense YUAN-3, assembly GCF_000178115.2. Taxonomy (NCBI): domain Bacteria; kingdom Bacillati; phylum Bacillota; class Clostridia; order Eubacteriales; family Oscillospiraceae; genus Ethanoligenens; species Ethanoligenens harbinense. Next base: position 2,329,069 of record NC_014828.1, on the reverse strand, counting down.
GCACGAGGCGGCGGACAGCGTCATCATTTTTATCGTGGTGGCGGTCAACGCGGTCATCGGCTTCATTCAGCAGTCCCGCGCGGAAAAAGCCATGGAGGCCCTGCGCAAAATGGCCAGCCCCAAAGCGCTGGTGCGGCGCTCCGGTGCGGTGTCGGAAATCGACGCGGCCGGGCTGGTGCCCGGCGACGTGGTGGTGCTGGAAGCGGGAAGGCTGGTTCCGGCCGATCTGCGGTTGGTGGAGAGCGCCAACCTGAAGATCGAGGAATCGGCGCTGACCGGCGAATCGGTCGCCAGCGAGAAGGACGCGGATTTCCGGGCCGAACAGAGCCTGCCGGTGGGCGATCGCGCCAACATGGCGTATATGACCACACTGGTCAGCTACGGGCGCGGCGAGGGCGTGGTGACCGCGACCGGTATGCGCACCGAAATCGGCAAGATTGCCAAAATATTGGAAGACACCGGCGAGGAACTCACGCCGCTGCAAAAACGTCTGGCCGACCTCGGCAAGCTGCTCGGCGTGGCGGCTGTGGCGCTCTGCGCGCTGCTGTTCGTCACGGCGCTGGTGCAGCACCGCAATCTGCTCGAAATGCTGCTCACCGCCATTTCGCTGGCTGTGGCCGCCATCCCGGAGGGCCTGCCCACGGTGGTCACCATCGTGCTGGCGGCGGGCGTTTCCCGCATGGCAAAGGCGCGCTCCATCGTGCGGCGGCTGCCCGCCGTGGAAACGCTCGGCGCAGTCAACGTGGTCTGCACTGACAAGACCGGCACCCTCACGCAGAACCGCATGACCGTGACGGAGCAGCGCGCGGGCGCGGAGATGTTGTCGCCGGAAGAAGCGGACAAGCGCACCGCCGCGCGGTTTTATGAGGGCTTCTGCCTCTGCAACGACGCCTCCACCAAGGGCGGCGCGAAGGTGGGCGACCCAACCGAGATTGCGCTGCTCGATATGTGTGAAAAACGGGGCAAAACGCGCGAGGGGCTGGAGGAAACCTATCCCCGCGTGGAGGAGATTCCATTTGATTCCGACCGCAAGCGGATGACCACCGTCCACGATTACGGCGCCGGCGGCAGCATCGCCTACACCAAAGGCGCGCTCGACGGCATCCTCGCGCACACCGCGCGCATCCTCGACGGCGGCGCCGAACGCCCCATCACATCGGAGGACAAGGCGCTCATCACGGCCGCCGCGTCCGAAATGGCGCACCGCGCGCTGCGCGTGCTGGCGCTGGCCTGCCGCGGACGCGGAGAGCAGCCCCTGGAAGAGGGCATGGTGTTCGTCGGCATCGTGGGCATGATCGACCCGCCGCGTCCCGAGGTGCGCGACGCCGTGGCGGCCTGTGCGCACGCGGGCATCACCACGGTGATGATTACGGGGGACCACAAGGACACGGCGCTGGCCATTGCCAAAGACCTGCGTATCGCGCAGAGCGAAGACGCGGCCATCTCCGGCCACGAGTTGGACGTTATGTCCGCTGAAGAAATGCAAAAGCGCGTGAAGACGCTGCGCGTATTTGCCCGCGTTTCCCCGGAGAATAAGGTACAGATCGTGCAGGCGTTCAGGGCAAACGGCAACATCGTGTCCATGACGGGCGACGGCGTGAACGACGCGCCCTCGCTCAAATCCGCCGACATTGGCATCGCCATGGGTATCACCGGCACCGACGTAGCCAAGGGCGCGGCCGATATGATTCTCACCGACGACAATTTCGCCACCATTCGCCGCGCCATCGAGGAAGGCCGCAACATCTACAATAACATCAAAAAATCGGTACTCTATCTGCTGGCTTCCAATTTCGGCGAGATCATCACCATGCTGGTGGCGGTGCTGGCGGGCTTGCCCGCCCCGCTGACGGCGGCGCAGATTCTGTGGGTCAACCTCGTGACAGACTCGCTGCCCGGCCTTGCGCTGGGCGTGGACCCCGGCACTCCGGATGTGATGAACGAAAAGCCGCGCTCCCCGAAAGAAAGCCTGTTTGCGCATGGCGGCGTGGCCATGCTGCTGCTTTACGGCGCGATCATCGGCGGCGCGTCGCTTCTTGGGTATCTGGTGGGCTACCGGGAGGGCGCCGCCGCGCACGGCGCGGCCTACGGGCGCATCTTGGGCGGCACCCTTTGTGTGACGGTGCTGGCGGTTTCGCAGTTGTTCCACGCCATCGGCATGCGCAATGTGAACCGCTCGGTCTTCCGCATGAACCATCTTGAAAACCGTTTCATGATCTTTGCGTTTTTTGTGGGCCTGGCCCTGCAGGTAGCCATCGTGGAGATCCCCCCGCTGAACGTGTTCTTTTCCACCGCGCCGCTGGATGCGTCCCACTGGCTGCTGGCACTGGGCCTGTCCCTGCTGCCGCTGGCCGCGCATGAATGCATCGTGCTGGGCAAACGCATGGCCGGCGCGCGCCGATAAACGCAAAAAGCCGCGCCGTGGAAACGGCGCGGCTTTTTGGCGGAAACGGGCGGGACGGAATCATTGTAAAACAGGCGGGAGCAAAAGAGGCTGAAGCTGTTCGCCTTTGGCGGCTGCCTCCACCGTGGGCGGGATGAGGTCGAAATGTGCGACCATCGAGCGCGGCTTTTTTTCCACATTGTCCTGCCCGAAAGGCACGAAGTAAAAATCGCGGAGCGCCAGCAGCGTGCCGATGTTGCGTGCCGAAAGCCCCAGCGCGTCGTTGGTGGAGATAGCCAGCACCACCGGCCGCCCGTTGCGCAGGTGGGATTTGCAGGCCATGGTCACGGGCGTGTCGTTGACGCCGTTTGCCAGCTTGCCGATGGTGTTGCTGGTTGCGGGTGCGACAACAAGAAGGTCAAACATTTTTTTCGGCCCCACGGGTTCCACTTCCTGCATGGTGTGCAGGATGGCGCGGCCGGTGATCTCCTCGATCTGCCTGCGGAACGTTCCCGCTTCGCCGAAGCGGGTGTCCGACACATACGAGATGGGCGACAGGATGGGGACGACGGTGTGCCCGGCCTCAACAAGTTTCCCCATCTGCGGAATGACCTGTGAAAATGTGCAGAAAGACCCGGTGAGCGCAAACCCGACGGTCATGACAATCCCTCCTCTTCCAGAATGTGCAGCACGGTGTCCTTGATGATCTGCCCTGCGGTCTGGGGCGCCACCTTTCCCGGTAGGGAAAGCGCCCACACGGTTTTGACACCCAGCCGTTTGGCGGCGTTGAAATCCACGCCGCCGGGCTTGGAGGCCAGGTCGATGACCAGGCTGCCTTTTTTCAGGCGGGCGAGGATGTCGTCGGTCAGAATCAGCGCGGGAATGGTGTTGAACACCACGTCAAACGTGCCGGCCGACCCGGCCAGCTTTTCCAGGCGCAGCGGCGCGCAATCCAGTGTCTGCACCCAGGCGAGATCGTCGTAGCTGCGCGCACAGCCGGTCACATCGGCCCCCAGGCCGCGCAGCGCCCGGCAGAGCGTCCGCCCCACGCGTCCGAAACCCAGTACCAGGCAGCGCGCGCCGTGCAGGGTGAAGGGCAGTTCCTCAAATGCGATCTGGAGCGCGCCCTCTACGGTGGGCACGGTGTTGCGTACGGCCATTTCCTCGCGGGCGTAGTAGTCCACGGCGGTGAAGCCGCGCGTCTCGGCGGCTTGGAAGACGTCCGGCCGGAGCATGCCTCCGGTGACGAGCGTGCCGTTGCCCGCCGCGTCCCAGATGGTTCGCAGGGGGATGGGCGCGCGGGAAAACGGTGCGTTCACGTTTGCGCCGTCCACCGAGAACGGCAGCGGCAGGATGACGCAGAGCGCCCTGCTCACGGCCTCGGCGGCGCTTTTGACATGCAGCACGTCGGATGAGATGGGGACCTCCCGCTCAAACCCCACGGTGAGCACCGACAGGCCGTCGGCCGCGAGCAGGCCCGCCAGATGCGCCTGCCGCAGATCGCCGCCGACAACGGCGAATGTGATATCAGTAAACAATGGCATCGACCTCCCAAAACGGCCGGCCCATGCATAGGCGGCCGTTTTTGCGGCGCACCGGAAACCGGCCGGCCGCCGCACAGTGGCATATGTAAACAAACAGGTGTTCGGGCGTTGCCGGCAACGGTGTGCCACCCTGCCCCATAGTATGAAGAACGCGTCCGATGGGTGTCCCATGCGGGCGGGGCGGTTTGCAAAGCGGGCGGGGGGATGGTATAATGATTCGGTGGCGGCCGCATGGCTTTGCGGCTGCGTGCATGGCAGGCAGCCGGCTCCGCGAGGGGCCTTACGATAGATCAAAGGAGTGACCGTTTTTGGAGATCCTTCAGCAAAAGGATATGGACGCCTACCGGGCGTTCGTGCAGGCGCACCCCAAAGGACATTTCATGCAAAGCCCTGAATGGGGCCAGGTGAAAAACGACTGGAAATGGGAGGCCGTGGTGGAGAAAAATGCCGAAGGCGCCATCATCGGTTCTGTTGCGGTGCTCATCCGGCGGGTACCGGTGCTGCCGGTCAAGCTTATGTATGCGCCGCGCGGCCCGGTCTGCGATTTGCACGACCGTGACACGCTGGCCAAACTGATCGGCGGCGTGCGCGCGCTGGCCGTGAAGCACCATGCCTATCTGTTCAAGATCGACCCCGACATCCCGTCTTCCGACACGGCGTCCATCGAGAACATGAAGCGGCTCTCCTTCACATTGCACGATGGCGGCAAGAATTTTGACGGCATTCAGCCGCGGTTCGTTTTTCGGCTGAATATCGAGGGCAAGACAGAAGACGAAATTTTTGCGGGCTTCTCTTCCAAAACGCGGTATAACGTGCGGGTGGCCAGAAAGCACGGCGTGGAGGTGAAGGTCTGCGATAAGCAGGCGCTTTCCGAATTCGTGCCCATCATGCGCACCACCGGCCAGCGCGACGGGTTTGCCACCCGCCCGCAAAGTTATTTTGAGCGGATGCTCGATGCGTTCGGTGAGCACGCAAGACTGTATATGGCTTACCATGAGGGCAAGGCCATCGCGGGCACCATCGCCATCCGGTACGGTGACAAAACATGGTATCTCTATGGTGCGTCGGCCAACGAATACCGCAACTTCATGCCCAACTACCTGCTCCAGTGGGAAATGATCCGCTGGGCGCAGCAGACGGGCTGCCGCATCTATGATTTCCGCGGCGTATCCGGCGACTTAAGTCCCGATAACCCGCTCTATGGGCTCTACCGGTTCAAAAAAGGCTTCAACGGCGATTTCACGGAGTTTGCCGGGGAGTTCAACCTGGTACTCAACGCGCCTGCGGCGCTGGTGGTGGACAACGGCATCCGTCTCACCAAGACCCTTCGCCATCTAAAAAACCGCCGCCATGGCCGAAAATCCTAGTATAATTAACCAAAACATTACGAATGGTATACAGAAACAGATAAAAACAGGGAAGTGAATGCCATGTCAACGCTGGTGGTGCAGACCGGCCATATTCTCGCCAATCTCGAAGCCATGCGCAAGCATACGAACGTGCCGGTCATTCCCGTGCTCAAAGGCAATGCTTACGGGCTGGGTGATGTGGAGGTGGCGCGCCTGCTGCGGGAGAAGGCGGACGTGCACCTGTTTGCCGTTTCCCGTCTGGAAGAAGCGAAGCGGCTGAAAGAGGCGCTGCCGGACGAGGAAATTTTTCTGCTCTCGCCATACGGCACCGAAAAGGAAGCGGAGGAGATTGTGCGGCTGGGGCTGACCGCCACCGTCGGCTCTTATGGCAGCGCAGTGCTGCTCAACGGGTTGTCCGAAAAGGCGGGCACGCGCTGCCGGGTGCACTTGAAGTTCGACACGGGGCTTGGGCGTTCCGGATTTCTGCCCGAAGAAGCGGAAAAAGCCGTGCAGGCGGCCAAATATCTGAAGAATCTCGAGATCGCGGGCTGTTTCTCGCATTTTTCCAACAGTTTTGGTAAGGATGAAAAGGGCGTGCGCACGCAGCTCGACCGCCTCCAACATTGCGTGGCGGCGCTCAAAAACGCGGGCGTGGAGCCGGGTATGCTGCACATCGCCGCGTCCAATGCCGCCATCCTGTATCCTTCCGCGAGGCTGGATGCGGTGCGCTGCGGGTCGGCGCTGCTCGGGCGGGTGGGTGTGCGCAATAAGCTGGGCCTGCATAAGGTTGGGCGGCTGGAGTGCCCCATATCCGACGTGCGCTGGCTGCCCGCCGGGCATAATGTGGGCTATGGAAACACCTACACCACTAAAAAGCCTGCGCGCATCGCCACCATCCAGGCCGGTTATGCCGACGGCCTGTTTTTGCAGAAAATGCGGGATGCGTTCCGTACTCGCGATATTCTGCGCGACGGCTGGCACGATTTTCGGGCGCTGTTTCGCCGTCCGTCGCTGCACTGCACCATCAATGGGCAGCCGGCCCGTCTCCTTGGGCGGGTGGGCATGTGCACGGTGGTGGCCGATGTCAGCAATATCCAGTGCGGCGCGGGGGATATGGCGTCGTTCGATGTCAGCCCGCTGCTTGTGAACGCCAATGTCGAGCGCGTTTATCTCTGACGCGCCGCTGTATGCGGCGGTGCGCGCCTATGCGGATGCGCATCCGCTGCGTCTGCATACGCCCGGGCACGCGGGGCATACAGACGCGCTGGGCGGTGTGCTTGGTGCTCTGCCCGCGCTGGATGTGACCGAACTGCCCGGGACCGACAGCCTGTTCGAGGCGGACGGACCCATCCGCGCCGCCGAGGAAAAGGCCGCCGGGGCGTTCGGCGCGGCGCACACCCTGTTCAGCGCGGGCGGCGCCACGCTCTGCATCCAGGCCATGCTGCGACTGGTCTCGCGCGGAAAGGAACGCCGGGTCGTGCTGGCGCGCGGCGCGCACCGCAGTGCCATCCACGCGCTGGCGCTGCTCGACTTGGAACCGGTGTGGGTCTGGCCGGAGCCGCTTCCCGGCTCTGCGCTGCCCGGCGTGGTTTCGCCGCGGGCGGTGGAGCGCGCGCTGGACATATGCGGCGGAGCGGCGGCCGTGTATGTCACCAGCCCGGATTATTACGGCACGCTGGCCGACATCGCGGGGCTTGCCGCCGTCTGCCGGGAACATGGTGTGCCGCTGTTGGTGGACGGCGCGCACGGTACGCATCTGCACTATCTGGACGGCGGCGCGCGGCATCCGCTGGCGCAGGGCGCCGCGCTGGTCTGCGATTCCGCCCACAAGACATTGCCGGTGCTCACCGGCGGCGCGTATTTGCAAATCGCCGGGGGCTGGTTTTCCCGCGGCGAAGCCAAGGATGCGATGGCGCTGTTCGGTTCGAGCAGCCCGTCCTATCCCATCCTGCTCTCGCTCGACTTGGCGCGCGCCTGGGGCGAACAGCATGGCGCGCCTGCGTTTGCCGCCCTGCGCGTCAGGGTGGACGCGCTCTATGGCCGCCTTGCGCCGCTTGGCCTGCCGCCGCCGCCCGGCCCGCGCGACCCGGTACGTATCACACTGGACGTCGGGCGCATCGGGCTTTCGGGCGCGGAGGCCGCGATGTGGCTGCGCGCCCAGGGCGTTTCCATTGAGATGCATGACGACCGGCACATCGTGCTGTTGCCGTCCCCCCTGCACGGGGACGCGGATTTCGCTGCGCTCGGTGATGCGCTGGTCTCCTTCCCGGTAAAAGATGCCGTCCCGGCGGCTGCTGCGCCGGCTTTGGAGCATCCGTCGGCCGTCATGACGCCCGGCTCGGCGCTGCGCGCGCCTTGTGAACGCCTTCCGGTGGAGCAGGCGGCGGGCCGTGTGGCCGCTGAGGGGTGTTCGCCCTGCCCGCCCGGCATCCCGCTCGTCTGCCCGGGCGAACGGGTGAGCGCGTCTTTGGCGAAAACGCTCAAAACCTATGGCGTAAACCATCTGCATGTGATAAAATGAAACATACCATAGAGACACAGCGATGGGCCGGCGGAGGCTTTTCCGCCGCCGGCCGGCAAAGACAAGGGGGGATTTTGGATGAAACTGGTTCTGGCCATCGTCAGCAATGACGACAGCGGCACGGTTTCGCGCGCCCTGACCAAAGAGGGGTTTGCGGTGACCAAGCTGGCAACGACGGGCGGGTTCCTCATGGCGGGGAACACGACTCTGTTGATCGGCGTGGACGACGTGAAGGTGCAGCAGGTGATGGATATCGTTTCCGCACACAGCAAGAAGCGCACCCAGATCATGCCGTCGAACGCGTCTTACGGCGTGGGCATGTATTCATCCTTCCCCGTGGAGGTCACGGTGGGGGGCGCCACGGTGTTTGTGCTGGATGTGGAACGGTTTGAAAAGGTCTGAGCGCGATGCGTTTTTTGCAGTTTGCCGGAAATGCGCGCGCCAAGGCGCTTGCGGCGCAGGCGTTTGACAGCGGCCATGTTCCGCATGCGCTGCTGATCGACGGCCCCGCCGGTGCGGGCAAGCGCACGTTCGCGCGTATTCTCGCGCAGGCGGCCGTGTGCGGCGGTGAAGGCGAAAAGCCCTGCGGCGTCTGCCGGCAGTGCCGCAACGCGTTGGCGCTGCACCATCCCGACATCATCGAAGTGGAGGGCGGCAAAGGGCCGCGTTCGTTCCCCATCGAGGCGGTGAGGCAGGTGCGCGCTTCCGCGGCGGTGGGGCCGAATGACGCCTCGCGGAAAGTGTATATCCTCATCCATGTGCAGAACATGAGCGAGCAGGCGCAGAACGCGCTGCTCAAACTCATCGAGGAGCCGCCGCCTTACGCGCTGTTCCTGCTTACGTGCGACAGCCGCTTTCGCGTGCTGCCCACGGTGCGCTCGCGCTGCATGGAACTTTCGCTTGGACCGGTGGCGGAAGCCGAAGCGGCGGCCGCCCTGCGTGCGCAGGACGACGCCTTGTCCGAAGACGATGCGCTGGCCGCGGCGCGGATGGCGGGCGGCCTGATCGGGCAGGCCAGGCGGGGCCTGTACGACGGCAGTTTTGCCGCCTCCCGCGCGTTTTGTGAAGCGTTTGCGGCTGCGCTGGCGGGCAGCGCGCCCTATGCGTTTTTGCGGCTTTCGGGCACGCTGGAAAAGGACAAGGCGCTCGGCGATGCGGTGCTGGCCTTACTGCCGTTGCTGTTCCGTGACGCGCTGGCCCTGCGCGAAGGGTTGGCGACGGCGCTCTCTGGCTGCGCGGAGCAGGCAGGCCTGCTCTCCCGGTCCTGCACGCGCGCGGCGCTTTTCGCGCTTGCGCGGGAAGCCGAGACCGCCCGCACGGCGCTGGAAGGTTATGCCAACAAGCCGCTCTTGCTTACCGACCTCTTCGCACGGCTCTGGCAGATCAAGAATACCATCTGATGCTGACACCAAGTACTTTTGACGGATAAGGAGGACTGGCCATGAAACGAGAGCTGCCCGGCATCGTTTTGGGTGATATGGCCGGCACAGCGCTTTTTATCTGTTTGACGCTGGCTGTGAGGGCGCAGTTGAGCGCGGCCGCATGGGTCCTGCTTGCCGGTGTTCTTTTTTGTATGGGTTTTGGCAATGGCTTTTGTTTTCAGGCAAAAGCACCGGAAGAACCGGTAGCATACGGGCCCGGGCTGTAATTGGAGAATCAATATGACCGAAGTGATCGGCGTTCGTTTTAAGAACGTCGGAAAAATTTATTATTTCGACCCGGCGGACATCGATTTTGCCGCTGGCGACCATGTGATCGTGGAAACGTCGCGCGGCGTGGAATGCGGCGAGGTTGTCATGCCCCCGCGCGAGGTGGACGACGACTGCATTGTGCAGCCGCTTAAATGTGTGCTGCGCGCCGCCACGATGGAGGACCTCCAGCGCGTGCAGGAAAACATGCGGAAGGAAAAAGAGGCCTTCCGCATCTGCCTGAAAAAGATCGCGGAGCACGGCCTGGGCATGAAGCTGATCGACGTGGAATACACCTTTGACAACAACAAGGTGCTGTTCTATTTCACGGCGGACGGTCGGGTGGATTTCCGCGAACTGGTCAAGGATCTGGCGTCGGTTTTCCGCACGCGCATCGAACTGCGGCAGATCGGCGTGCGCGACGAGGCCAAGATGCTCGGTGGGCTGGGCGTATGCGGCAAGCCCTTCTGCTGCAGCACGTTTTTGGGCGATTTCCAGCCGGTTTCCATTAAGATGGCCAAGGAACAGGGGCTTTCGCTCAATCCCACCAAAATCTCCGGTACCTGCGGCCGCCTGATGTGCTGTCTCAAGTTTGAAGAAGAGGCCTACGAGGATCTCCTGCGCACCACGCCGCGAGCCGGTTCACCGGTGTATACACCGGAAGGGCGGGGCACGGTGGAGGATGTGCATCTGCTGACCGGCCAGTTGAAAATCCGGTTGGATAAAGACCCTGAAGCGCCGGCCAAATCGTTCCATAAAAGTGTGGTGAAACCGGTGAAAAACGGTGACGCTCGGCCGGACAGGCCCGAGAAAAAACGGCATAACCGTGAAAAGACGTGAAGTGGAGCCATATTTGCGGTATTATTTTATATAATATCTATACGATTTGTTTTTTTGTAATCTGTTTGCGGAAATCTTGCTTTTTTCTTTTTTCGTGGTACAATTATCGTGAAGTCTTATTAGGGAGGTGCAATACATGGCTTATAAAATTGGTTCGGAATGCATCAGCTGCGGCGCTTGCGCATCTGAATGCCCGGTGTCCTGCATTTCTGAGGGCGACGGCATCTATGTGATCGATGAAGCCACCTGCGTGGATTGCGGTACCTGTGCGACCGTTTGCCCCGTGGCGGCTCCGAAGCAGGCCTGATAGCTTTTGTCGGTTTGCGATTTACATCCAAAAACCTGCGCGTTGCGCAGGTTTCTTTTTTATGGAAGACGGGAATGCCGCCTACCGGCGGCGCCTGTATGAAAGGCGGACGCATGGATCGGTCGGAACCGCGCGCCGAGCCGCTTGGCGGCGGCGCCATCGCGTATGTGACGCAGACGCACGGGTTTGGCGCGGATGCGGTGCTGCTTGCGCATTTTGCCGCGCCGAAGCCGGGCGCGCGGTCGGCCGACCTGTGCAGCGGCTGCGGGATTGTTCCGCTGCTGTGGTGCCGGGATGATCCCGTCCGCGCGGTGGACGCGGTCGAGCTGCTGCCCGAGGCGGCGGAACTGGCGCGCCGCTCGGCGGAGGCGAACGGTTTTGCAAACCTGCGGGTGTTCGGGCAGGACCTGCGTACGCTGCCCGCCGCGTTTGCGGGGCAATATGATCTCGTGGCCTGCAATCCGCCGTACCGCCCGGTGGGCGCGGGACGGGAGAGTGCGGACACGGCACGTGAAACGGCGCGCGGAGAGGCCGGTTGCACATTGGAAGATGTGGCGCGCGCGGCGGCGCGCCTGCTGGCGGGCAAAGGGCGGTTCTGCCTGTGCCAGCGCCCGGCGCGGCTGGCGGAGTTGTTCGGCCTGCTCGCGGCCGCCCGGCTGGAGCCCAAACGCCTGCGGCTGGTGCAGCAGCGGGAAGACGCCGCCCCCTGGCTGGCGCTGGTGGAAGCGAGGAAGGACGCGCGCCCCGGCCTGCATGTGGAGCCGGTGCTGCTCTGTGAGCAGGGCGGCGTGGCCTCCGCCGCGTGGCGGGAACTCTACAAGCCGTTCTGCCCGTAATGCATGGGACGCAAATGGGCATGATGAAGAAAAAGGAGGGCTGGCATGGCCGGAACGCTTTATCTGGTGGGCACGCCCATCGGCAATCTGGGGGACTTTTCTCCACGCGCGGTGCAGACGCTTTCGGAAGTGGATTTCATTGCGGCGGAGGACACGCGGGTCACGCTGCGCCTGCTCAACCATTTTTCCATCAAAAAGCCGCTGCTCAGCTATTATGAGCACAACAAACGCGCGCGCGGCGGGGAGATTCTGCGCCGGCTGGAGGCGGGTGAGAACTGCGCGCTGGTGAGCGACGCGGGCATGCCGGCCATCTCCGACCCCGGCGAGGATATGGCCGCTCTCTGTGCGGAGCACGGCATCCCGGTTACGGTGGTGCCCGGCCCCTGCGCCGCCATCACCGCGCTGACGCTCTCCGGCCTGCCCGCGGGGCGGTTCTGCTTCGAGGGCTTTCTGAGTACGGGCAAAAAAAGCCGGCGGGAGCATCTGGCCGCTCTCGCCGGGGAAGAACGCACGATGATTTTTTATGAAGCGCCGCATAAGCTGCGCGCCACGCTGGCCGACCTGCGCGCGGCGTTCGGTGACGAGCGCCGCGTTGTGCTCGCGCGGGAACTGACCAAGCTGCATGAGGAAGTGCAGCGGATGACGCTTGCGGAGGCCGACGCCTATTACGCGCAGAACAATCCGCGCGGGGAATATGTGCTGCTGGTGGCGGGATGTCCGCCCGCCCCGGAGGAACCGGCGGAGGGCGGCATGGAGCGTGCCCGGGAGCTGGCGGCGGCCTATATGGAGCAGGGCCTGCCGCGCGTGGACGCGGTCAAGCGCGCGGCCAAAGAGACCGGCGTGCTTCGATCGGAACTGTATAAAGCCGTTCTCTAGAATTCAGGCGCGGCGTTCCAGGCCGGGTTCGCCGCTTTCCGTTTCGCGCCGCAGGCGTGCAAGCGTCATATGGATGGCGCGAAATGTTTTTTCCGCCATGGCATACACCATGCCGAGCGACGCGTTCTGCAGCATAAGAAACGGCGCCAGCCCGTTTTCGGCTGCGATGCCGGTGATGGACACGTCGCCCACCGGGGGCAGGTCTTTGCCCAGGCCGCTGCCGGGACGGACGGGAGCGCGCGCCATGCCGATATACCCCACATAGCTGGCGCTGCCCACGCTTGCGTCCACCGCGACGACCAGCGTGCGCGCCGTGTCGATCTGCGCGAGCGCGTCCGGCAGCGTGAGTGCGTGCACCGGTTTTTCAAAGGTGCCGAACAGGCGGAAACCGTTTTGCGGCATCCGTGAGAGCAGGTGCCCGGTGAGCGGGCCGTAGCTGTCGCCGGTGGAGCGGTCGGTGCCGATGCACACCACGGCGGTCTGGTCATACCGTTTGTCCACTTCGCGGATCAGCCGGTAGAGCGTGTCGTCCAGCTTCCACTGTACGAATCGCTCGCGTGTATCGAAATAAACCGTTTCCAACCCAAGCCCACCTTTTCGTGTCTGTTTTTTTGCGGCGCAGTAAGAGTATTGCCCAAAACCCCGCCCTTAATCCGGTGCGGACGGCGGGGCGCCCTGCCGTTTGCACTATGTAAGAAGCAAATACGCCAGCGCCATCATCAGATATTGGTCGCCGTGATCTTTGTAGAGCAGATAGATGATGAGCAGCAGCATGATCTGCTCGGTGTCGAGCGAGAGGTTGAACGGGAACCCTTTGGCACGTCCGGCGGACGGGGCGGCGTGTTCCGGCGGCGGCGCGTCTTCGGGAGCGGCTTGCCGCGCGTCTTCCTCGAAAGGTCCGGCGGCGTCCGGCTCCGGCGCGGACGGCGGCTCCTGCGGTTCGTGCTGCGGGGGAGAAGGCGGCTCAAGCGGCACGCCCGCGTCTTCCAGCGTGCGTCTGGCGCGCGCCTGCATGTCGCGCACCCGGCGGATGGCTTCCTGTTGCATCCTCAAAAAGTCCTGTTCGTTTTTTGGCTCCCTGTCCGCCATATCCTCACCTCACAGGAAATGCTGCTCGCGCAAAAAGGGCACCAGATGCACCAGCCGCAGCATGCGCACGGCTTCGTCCACGCGCTGCCTGCGCTGCTCGCTCAGGTTGGGCTTGAGCGCGATGAGAAACGCAATGCGGGGGTCGTCCTGCCGTACCAGCGACATGGCCTGCTGGAGCTTGACGAGCAGGCCGGGGTCGAACGGCAGGCCACCTGCCCCGTCCGCCGGAGCCTGCGGGGCAGCCTGCGCCGGCTGGCCGGCAGGTTCCGGAGCCGACTCCGCGGGCGCTGGCTGTGCGCCCGTGTTGTTTTCGCCGCCGGAGAGCATGCCCATCAGCTCCTGTATTTTGGACATGCTTTCGGGGTTGGAAAAAAGGGCGGACAGGGCGCTCGAAAGGTCGCTGTCAGCCATTTTTTCCTCCCCCCGTCAGGTCGTCGTAGAATTTCTTGGCCTGCGGGTTGTTTTTCACCAGGTCGTTCAACGCCTGCGGATCGTGCAGCGCCTGTTTGGCTTTTTCACCGCCCAGGCGGCCCAGCAGGTCCTGCGTGGCCTTTTTGTCCGAAAGGGTTGTTTTCAGCTTTTCCGGCGTGATGCCCAATTTTTTGCTCGCGATCTGGAGCAGACGCTCGATCTCCTCTTTGGTGGGTTTGCCGTTTTGGTTTGCCATGTGTGCGGCCTCCTTCCGTCCGCCCGTCGAGGGCGGCTGCGTTACAGTGTATGCGGGGTTTGACTGTAAAATGACTTTGTACTATTATTACCTTATGGCGGATGCCCCGGATGCGCCACAGACAGGCTGGATGGGGCACCGCAGGGGAGGGACGATATGGCGACGGAGCGTGCGGATGCGCTGAAAAAAACGATGCGCGGCCTGCTGCGCGGGCGGTTTGCGCGGGCCGGCCTGTTTTGCTTTGAGGAAATCGGTTCGACCAACGCGTTTTTAAAGGAACAGGCGAATGCCGAACCGGGCGAGGCCGTCGCGTTCGCGCTCTCGCAGACGGCGGGCGTGGGGCGGCGCGGCCACACGTTTTCCACCCGGCCCGGCGAGGCGCTGCATCTTTCCTTTTTGCTTCGCAATCTGCCGGAGCGTGGAGCGCCGGCTTCGCTCTCGGTGGGCCTGGCGGTGCAGCAGGCGCTGTTTGCGCTCTGCGGGGAAGGGTTTTCGCTCAAATGGCCCAACGACCCGCTGGCGGGCGGGCGGAAGGTGGGCGGCATCCTCTGCGAGGCTGTGCCGGGCGGCATCGTCTGCGGCATCGGCATCAACCTGCTTTTGTCCGCGCGATTCTTTGCGGAACAGAATCTGCCGAACGCGGTTTCCGTTCAAATGGTGACGGGGAGCGCGCCCGCGCCGGAGGTGCTTGCGGCGGCCATCGCGGAGAAACTGGAACTGGTCCTCGCCGCCGATGCGCACACCGTGCTGGCATCCTACGCGGCGCACTGTGCCACGCTGGGCGCGCAGGTGCGGGTGTTCGGCGCCGACGGCCGCGTGGTGCTGGAAGGCGTGGCCGAAAGCATCACGCCGCAGGGCGAGCTGATGGTGCGCACGGCCGACGGCCGCGTGGCGGTGCGTGCGGGCGAGGTTTCGGTGCGCGGGCAGAACGGTTATGTGTGACCGCCCGTGACCGGCCATTGTGTTATTTTTGATGTTATAATTTACAGAATAGATACCGAAAGGAAATCAACGACATGAAACTGGGAATCGTCGGCCTGCCCAATGTGGGCAAAAGCACCCTGTTCAACGCCATCACCAACGCGGGCGCGGAGTCTGCCAACTATCCGTTCTGCACCATCGAGCCCAATGTGGGCGTGGTGGCGGTACCGGACGAGCGGCTCAAGGTGCTCACCGATATGTATCACGCGGTCAAAACCACGCCCGCCGTGGTGGAGTTCGTGGATATCGCGGGGCTGGTGCGGGGCGCTTCCAAGGGTGAAGGGCTGGGCAACAAGTTTCTGTCCCACATCCGGGAGGTGGACGCCATCGTGCATGTCGTGCGCTGCTTCGAAGGCACGGATGTCATCCATGTGGAGGGCAGCGTGGACCCTGTGCGGGATATGGAGACCATCAACCTCGAGCTGATTTTTTCCGATCTGGAAATGGTGGAACGTCGGTTGGACAAGGACAAAAAGCTGCTCAAGGGCGATAAAAAATACGAGTCGGAGATCGTTCTGCTCGAGCGGGTGAAAGCCGCGCTGGAAAGCGGCCTGCCCGCGCGTTCGGTGGAGCGCACGCCGGAGGATGACGCGGTGCTGGCCACCGTGGCGCTGCTTTCGGAGAAGCCGGTGATTTACGCCGCCAACCTCAGCGAGGAGGATTTCAAGGCCGGCTATGAGAAGAACCCGCATTTCACCCGTCTGCGCGCCCAGGCGGAAAAGGAGGGCGCGGGCGTGCTGCCCATCTGCGCCAAGATTGAGGAAGAACTTTCTTCAATGGATGAGGAAGAAAAGGACCTGTTTCTGGCCGACCTGGGGCTGGAGCAGTCGGGGCTTGACCGCCTGATCCGCGAGAGCTACGCGCTGCTGGGGCTGATCTCCTATCTCACGGCGGGCGAGCCGGAGGTGCGTGCGTGGACCATCACACGCGGCACCAAGGCGCCGCAGGCGGCGGGCAAGATCCACACCGATTTCGAGCGGGGGTTCATTCGCGCGGAAGTGGTGGCATATGACGACCTTGTGCGCTGCGGCAGCCTGGCAGCGGCGCGCGAAAAGGGCTTGCTGCGCAGCGAGGGCAAGGAATATGTGATGCAGGACGGCGATGTGGTGCTTTTCCGTTTCAATGTGTGAGCGCGCTGCCCGCCGTCCGGATGATTCCGCATGATGAGGACAGACGGATATGGAAAAACTGACTTTTACCATGGAAAATTATCTGGAAGCCATCTATGAGCTTTCTGAAAACGGCGCAGGCGCGCGCCTTTCCGACATCGCCCGGCGATTGGGCGTGACCAAAGCGAGCGCCAACAGCGCGATGGCGACCCTTGCGCAAAAGGGCCTGATCGTCAACGAAAAATACAGGGAGATCTTCCTGACGCAGGAGGGAAGGGAAAAAGCGGCGGCCACCTCCGGAAAGCACCATACCATCCGGCGCTTTTTCGTCGATGTACTGCGGATCGATCCGGTGGTTGCCGACGAAGATGCCTGTGCCATCGAGCATGTCATCAGCGCGGAATCCGTGGCGGCCATGCAGGCTTTTATGCACAGGCAGGCGGCCGGGGAGACCGGCGAGCGAGAAAGATAGTGCATAAAACGAACGCATATATGGAGCCGGACCGCGGGGAGACTTCAAAGCTCCCCGCGGTCTTTGTATCCGGGCCTGTTCACTTTTTGTCCGTGCGCGGAATAGACTGTACCGTGCGTGTTACGCAACAATATTCAATAAAGTGAGGCATACATAATGGGCACATTTGAACCATATGCAGAGGGAAAATACCAGTCCGCTGCACAGGTGGCGAAATCCGCGCATGACCTGTATGTGCAGCCCGTTTCATCCGCCGCGCCGGTCGGCTCCATGTCCGCGGCGACGCAGAGCGGCATGATGCGGAGCGGCTCCATGACCGTGTCTCAGACCATGCCGGCTGCACAGAGCGGTATGATGCAGGGCAATGCGATGGCGGGCAACACAATGACGGGCGGCATGATGCAGGACGGCATGATGCAGAGCAACGCGATGGCGGGCAGCATGATGACGGGCCGCATGTGTATCTCTACGCGCAATCTGCTCCGCGGCCGTGTGGCGAGCATCACGCCGGGCGCTGTCAACACCATCGTTGCGGTTACGCTGCCTGGCGGGCAGACTGTCACGGCTTGCATCACGATGGATGCCGTGCGCGATATGGGGCTGCGTGTCGGTTCCCAGGTGACCGTCGTCATCAATCCCAACGATGTGCTGCTGGTCTGCTGATACGGTTCCGGTACCCTGTGCGCCCCTCCGGCGGAAAGCCGGAGGGGCGTTTTTCTGGTTTACTTTTTTGATAAAATATGTTATAAAGATTAAGGCATGCAGAAAAAGATCGAGAGAACGTCGTTTCTGCGTTGTGAATTTGGACGGTGTGCGAATGACAGACGCCATCGGGAGAAAAGGTTGTAAGCTGTGATATGAAAAATGTCGTGATCATTGGGGCGGGACCTGCAGGGTTGTCCGCGGCGGATACCCTGCTGAAAGATGCCGGAGTGCGCGTGACCATTTTTGAGGAAACCTCAGAGATCGGCGGAATCTCCCGCACAGTCAACTACAACGGGAACCGGATGGATATCGGCGGGCACCGTTTTTTTTCCAAAAGCGACAAAGTGGTCGATTTCTGGAAAGAACTGATGCCGGTTCAGGGCGCACCGGCGCTGGACGATAAGCTCCTAGGCCGTGAGAAGCCGCTGGAACAGGGCGGGCCGGACCCTGAAAAAGACGAACGCGTGATGCTGGTGCGGCAGCGCGTATCGCGCATTTTTTACCTGAAAAAGTTTTTTGACTATCCCATTTCACTGAAATTCCAGACGTTTGCAAACATGGGCCTTGCGCGCACCATCCGGGCGGGATTCGGCTATATGGCCAGCGCTATGCACAAGCGTGAAGAAAAGACGCTGCAGGATTTCATGATTAACCGCTTCGGCAAGCCGCTCTATGAGATGTTTTTCGAGGATTACACCGAGAAGGTCTGGGGGCGCAATCCCCGGGATATCTCGGCGGACTGGGGATCGCAGCGCATCAAGGGTCTTTCGCTCTCCAAAGCGGTGATGGCGTTCCTGAAAAAGACGTTTTCCGGCGGAGACGCAGACCAGAAGAAGACAGAGACCTCTCTGATCGAGCAATTCCTTTATCCCAAGCTCGGCCCCGGCCAGCTTTATGAAACGCTGGCCGACCGCGTGCGGGAAAAAGGCGGCGATATCATGATGCAGACCAAAGTGACCGGCATTCACATCGAAAACGGCAAAGTCGTGTCGGTGCAGGTGGAGCAGGCGGGCGAAACCCGCACCGTGCCCTGCGACGCGGTGGTGTCGTCCATGCCCATCAAAGACCTGATGGAGATCATCGACGCGGACAAGCCGCAGGATGTGGCGCACATCGCCGCCGAACTGCCGTACCGCGATTTCATCACCGTGGGCCTGTTGGTCAAGAAACTGAAACTGGAGAACCAGACCGATATCAAGACCATCTCCAACATCGTGCCGGATTGCTGGATCTATATGCAGGAGCGCGAAGTGAAGGTGGGGCGCCTGCAAATCTTCAACAACTGGTCGCCGTATCTGGTGAAGGACCTGCAGGATACCGTCTGGATTGGCATGGAATATTTTGCTAACGAAGGCGACGAACTCTGGACAATGGAAGATCAGGCGTTCATTGATTTCGCCATCGACGAACTGGTGAAGGTTGACGTTATCAACCGGGCAGACGTGCTGGATTCCGTGCGTGTCCGCGTGAAAAAGGCGTATCCCGCCTATTTCGGTGTTTACAAGGATTTCCCGAAACTGCGCGCGTATCTGGACACGTTCTCGAACCTGTACTGTGTGGGACGCAACGGCCAGCACCGCTACAACAATATGGACCATTCGATGATGACAGGTTTCGAAGCGGCTGACCTTATCCTCAAAGGCAGCACCGACAAATCCACACTCTGGAACATCAATACCGAGGAAACCTACCACGAGCAGGGCAAAAAAGAGTCCTGACAGTCCTCTCCTTGCCAAATCGCCGGCGGTGTGCTACACTGTGCGGGCGCCTTTTTCCGGGGCGCGAACGTCGATTTGCGAAAGGATGGCAAAGATGGAACTCGAAGAAAAACAAGCGCTGACATGGGAAGCGTTCGTACAGGGCCCGGTGGTCAATTTTTTCAGTGAATACGGTCTGGAAAAACTCACGGTGGACGACGGGAACGGCAACAAAGCCAAACTCGCCAAACTAAAGGACTGCGGGATCAAGATCGAAAGCAGTTCCACCACCACGATTTGACATATGCCATCGGGTCATTCACATACAGGGCTGCCGCTTTTGCGGCGGCCCTGTTCGTTTGTGCAGGCGGTGCAGGGCCATCCTGAGCACAAACGCGGGCCGTGCCCGCCCGTCAGGATTGCGGGACGGCGGGGTAACCAAGTTTGGGGGCCAGGCTGTCGGCAATCGATTTGAAAACAGGCCCGGCGTCGGTGCCGCCCGCCGTACCGTTCTGCATCATGGCCACGATGACATAGCGCGGGTTTTCGGCCGGATAAAAGCCCGCAAACCATGTTTGGTTCATGGCTTTTCCGTTTTCCACCCAGCCGGTCTGCGCGGTGGATGTTTTGCCGCCCGCGCCGCCGTAGGTTGGTGCGGCAGGGCGGCCGGTGCCTTCCTGCACGGTGGTGATGAGAAATTGCTGTAATTGTTTGGCGGTGGACACGGAAAAGACGCGGTCGGGTGTGGCGTTGGGATAGGTTTTGGTAACCTGCCGGTTTTTGTCCACGCTGGCTTTCACCAGCCGCGGCATGGGCAGCAGGCCGTCCGCTGCCACAGCACTGACCATCCGGGCCACCTGGATCGGGGTCGCCATCAGGGTGCCCTGCCCGATGGAGAAGTTGGCCAGCGCGGCGGGAACGCCCAGCTCGCTGTTGCCCGGCAGATTGCCGGCGGACGGCAGCAGGCCCGGCGCAAGCTCATACGTGTGCCCAAAGCCCAGGCGCTGCGCCATATTCAGCACGGTGTCCGCACCGAGCTTCTGCCCCAAGGTGATGTAATAGACGTTGCTGGAATTGGCCATGCCGGTCGCCATATCCAGCAAACCGTATCCCGATGTGTTTTCATCGTGGAACAGGCGCCCCGCCACCAGCATGGAGCCGTTGTCCTGCACGGAAAAAGCGGGGGAAACCCCCGACTCCAGCGCCGCGGCCGCTACGTTGATCTTAAACACCGAGCCCACGTTGAACGAGGTGAACGCGCGGTTGAGCATGGGTGAATTGGCGCCGTTGAGCGCCGCCGCCAGATTGTTCTGGTTGAAAGACGGGTTGCTCACACTGGCGAGGATGTCGCCGGTCTTCGGGTCCATGACCACCACCGCGCCGATTTTCAGATATTTGTCGGCTGCTTTTTGCGCGGCCTGCTGGATATCGCGGTCGATGGTGAGCACGATGCCGCCCGTGTGGCTGTCGCCCTCCCGGTGGATTTCCGGGGAAAGCCCGGTGAGTGCGCGGCCGGTCGCGTCCACCGGAAAATCCGCAAGGATGGTTTGCGTATTCTGTGCAAGCAGGGTGTTGTATGCCTTTTCCAGTCCGGCCGCGCCGTTGCCGCTGCTGTCCAGATACCCGATGAGCTGCGGGGCGATGTCGCTGCCGCTGTAGCGCTGGTCCATCTGCACGATCTGCACGCCGGGCGTTTTGATGTTCGGTGTGTTGACACGGATGCTGAAGGGCAGACGCTCCCCCAGTTTTTTCTCCAGATCGTTCCAATCCGCCACGTGTGGGGAAAGTGCGGCGAGCTGTACGCCCGGATTCTTCTGCGGGCGCACCACCGCGATGTAGGCCGATTGCGTATTGACGAGCGGATTCATGTCGGTGTCATAAATAGTGCCGCGTTCCACGCCCAGTTTCAGGCTGTAGCTGCCGTGCGTCTGCGCCGCCTGGGAGATGGCGCCTCCCGGTTGGGTGAGACGTACCAGCCGCACGATGAGCAGCCCGAACAGCGCGACGAACACAACAAACAGCCCAACCAGACGTTTGGATCTCATGCGAACCTCCGTGTAGAATCAGATGATTTTGTTCCAGAAGTTATTTTTGGAACCATGACGAAATGGTGCTTTTCACGCTTTCCAGAAGTTCAAGCGTTTTGAATTTGACCTCGATCTGCGGCTGACTGCCGTGCGTGACGGTATTGCTTTCGGAGGGGGTCAGATTTTCCTCCAGTTTTTCCTCACCCTCGGCGGAAGGCAGGCAGAGCGGCGGGAACAGCACGCACCACCAGTTGTGCCCTTTCGCGGCGCCGATGGTGATACGCAGTGCGTCATAATCGCCGGCGGGCAGCGTGACATTGCCATAGACGCGGGTGTTGAAATACATGTGTACAACCTGTGCCTTCACCGGATAAGTATACCCTTCGCGGCGGATTTCATCCTGTGCGATGGTTTCGATCTGCGGCAGGTCGGCGCGTGCTTCTTGAATTACTTGTGCCTTATTGTCCGCGCTCTGGAA